>NZ_VIVR01000001.1:3935833-4238589 GCF_007828955.1 Kitasatospora atroaurantiaca
GAACCTGCTCCGCATCGACGAGCTGCAGGCCAACGCGATCCTCGAGATGCAGCTGCGCCGCCTGGCCGCCCTGGAGCGCCAGCGGATCATGGACGAGCACGACGAGCTGCAGCGCAAGATCGACGAGTACAACGTCATCCTCGGCTCGCCCTCCCGTCAGCGCGAGATCATCTCCGAGGAGCTGACCGCGATCGTCGAGAAGTACGGCGACGAGCGGCGCTCCACGCTGATCCCGTCCGACGGCGACCTCTCGATCGAGGACCTGATCGCCGAGGAGGACATCGTCGTCACGATCACCCGTGGCGGCTACGTCAAGCGGACCAGGTCCGACCTCTACCGCTCGCAGAAGCGCGGCGGCAAGGGCGTGCGCGGGGCGCAGCTGAAGCAGGACGACATCGTCGACCACTTCTTCGTGACCACCACGCACAACTGGATCCTGTTCTTCACCAACAAGGGCCGGGTCTACCGCGCCAAGGGCTACGAGCTGCCGGACGCCGGCCGTGACGCCCGCGGGCAGCACGTGGCGAACCTGCTGGCCTTCCAGCCGGAGGAGCACATCACCCAGGTGATGGCGGTCCGCACGTACGAGGACAAGCCGTACCTGGTCCTCGCCACCCGGGCCGGCCTGGTGAAGAAGTCCCCGCTGAAGGACTACGACTCCCCGCGCTCCGGCGGCCTGATCGCGATCAACCTGCGGCAGGACGAGGAGGGCCGGGACGACGAGCTGATCGGCGCCGAGCTGGTCTCCTCCGAGGACGACCTGCTGCTGGTCTCGAAGAAGGCGCAGTCGATCCGGTTCACCGCGACCGACGAGGCGCTGCGGCCGATGAGCCGGGCGACGTCGGGTGTGAAGGGCATGTCGTTCCGCGAGGGCGACGAGCTGCTGTCGATGAACGTGGTCCGGGAGGGGACGTTCGTCTTCACGGCGACCGACGGTGGCTATGCCAAGCGCACGCCGGTGGACGAGTACCGTGTTCAGGGTCGCGGTGGCTTCGGTACCAAGGCCGCCAAGATCGTCGAGGGCCGTGGTTCGCTGGTCGGGGCCCTGGTGGTCGAGGAGACCGACGAGATCATGGCGATCACCCTGTCGGGTGGTGTGATCCGTACCAGGGTTTCCGGAGTTCGTGAAACCGGACGTGACACGATGGGCGTCCAACTGATCAACCTCGGTAAGCGCGACGCGGTGGTGGGCATGGCCCGCAACGCGGAGGCGGAGGACGAGGAGATCGCGGAGGGCGAGGGCACTGCCCCGGAGTCCTCGGCGGAGATCGATGGCGGGACCACGGCGGGTGGCGTGGCCGAACAGGCCTGACCGCAAGCCCTGGCGGCCGGTGTCCGCCCGTCCTCGGGCGGGCATCGGCCGCTGACCAGTACCGGGCAATCCGGCCGGGCGCTGGACGAGAGTGAGTGACCAGGGCGGAGACCGCCGGCCTGGCGGGTAACTGCGGGAGGACCAGGGTGAGTGGAGCCACGGGTGCTGCGGGAGGTGCCGCAGGCGGGCTGCCAGGTGCTGGACAGGGCGGGACGCCGTACGGCGGTGTGCCGCAGCGTCCGGCCGAGCACCCGGCCGCGTCCACCTCGCTGATGCCGCCGGTCGCTTCGGCCGGCCAGGCGAGCGGGGCGTCGTACGGCGGCCCGGGTGGCGCTGTGTCCGGTGGTCTGCCGGCCGGCGTGCCCGCCGGTGTGCCGCAGCCGCCCGCCCATCCGCCGGCACAGCCGCCGACGGCTCCGGCGGGGTTCTCCCAGCCGACCACGTACGCCAAGGGGCAGCCGACCCCGGCGCGCGGTACCCGGGTCAACGCGGGCGCCGCAGGCTCGGTGGGCGCTCCGGCGGCCCGCCGTCCCGGGCCTGCCCCGGCGGCCGCTGCGGCAGGCGGGCGGGTCCGCAAGGCGCGGCTTCGGGTGACCAAGGCCGACCCGTGGTCGGTCATGAAGGTGAGCTTCCTGCTGTCGCTCGCGGTCGGCGTGATCATCATCGTGGCGTCCGCCGTGCTGTGGATGACGCTCAACGCGCTCGGCGTCTTCGACTCGATCGGCAGCACCCTGAAGGAGGTCACCGGCTCGGACACGAGCGGTGGCGTCAACCTGATGGACTACGTCGGCTTCGGCCGGGTCATGGTCTTCACCACGCTGATCGCGGTGGTGGACGTGGTGCTGATGACGGCCCTGGCCACTCTCTCGGCGTTCATCTACAACACGGCGGCAGGCTTCACCGGCGGCGTCGAGCTGACGCTTGCCGAGGAGGACTGACACACCGTCGGACGTGTGGAATCAGCGGGCCCCGAAGGCTGTTGCAGCCTTCGGGGCCCGCTGGCATTCGGGTGACAGCGCTCCACGCCCCGGCGTGCCGTCCGATGCGGCGGCGGCGGGCGTGGGTTAGCTGTCCGCGTTGTCCGGATCGGGCGGACGGGTGTACGCAGGTGGTTGGCGGGTAGGGCTGGTCGGAGGCGCGCCATGGCTGAGGTCGCAACGGAACTGGTCGGGGCTCTTGAGGGGATGCTCGGGACACGGCTCCCGGTCCGCGTCCAGGCGTCCTGGGACGGCAGCACGGCCGGGCCGCCCGGTGCTCCCCTGCTGGTGCTGCGCAACCGCCGCGCGCTGCGGCGGCTGATCTGGCAGCCGGGTGAGCTGGGCCTGGCCCGGGCGTACGTCTCGGGGGACTTGGAGCTCGCGCCGGAGACGGACCTGTACGAGGTGCTGGCGGCGGTCGCGGAGTTCCAGGAGCGCCCCGAGGTGCTCGCGCACCGGCTGGGTGCCCGCGACCTGTTGGGCGCCCACGGCCGCCGGCTGCTGGGCGCGGCGCTGCGGTCCGGCGCGATCGGCCCGCAGCCCGCACCGCCGCCGGAGGAGGTCCGTGCGGTGAAGGGGCGGCTGCACAGCCGGGGCCGGGACCGGGCCGCCATCAGCCACCACTATGACGTCGGCAACGACTTCTACGGCCTGGTGCTGGGCTCCTCGATGGTCTACTCGTGCGCGTACTGGGTGCCCGGCGCCAAGAGCCTGGAGGACGCCCAGGAGGCCAAGCTCGACCTGATCTGCCGCAAGCTGGGCCTGCGGCCGGGGGTGCGGCTGCTGGACGTGGGCTGCGGCTGGGGTTCACTGCTGCTGCACGCGGCGAAGCACTACGGCGTGAGCGCGGTCGGGGTATCGATCTCGGCGGCGCAGGTCGCACTGGCGCAGCGGCGGGTGGCCGAGGCGGGGCTCGCCGGGCAGGTCGAGGTCCGGCTGCAGGACTACCGGGAGATCCCGGACGGGCCGTTCGACGCGATCTCCAGCGTCGGGATGGCCGAGCACGTCGGTTCCACCCAGTACCGGACGTACGCCGAGGGCCTGCACGGGCTGCTGAAGTCGGGCGGCCGCCTGCTCAACCACCAGATCGCCCGCCGCCCGACCCCGGCCGGCGAGCCGCACGTGCCCAGCCCCTTCATCACGCGGTACGTCTTCCCGGACGGCGAGCTGTCGCCGGTCGGTACGACGGTGTCGCTGCTGGAGGAGGCCGGCTTCGAGGTGCGGGACGTGGAGGCGCTGCGGGAGCACTACGCGCTGACCCTGCGGGAGTGGGTGGCCAACCTGGAGGGGCACTGGACGGAGGCCGTCCGGCTGGTGGGCCGGGGGCGGGCCCGGGTGTGGCGGCTGTACATGGCGGCGTCGGCGGTGGCCTTCGAGGCCAACCAGATCGGGGTCAACCAGGTGCTGGCCGTGCGGACGGGAGCGGGCGGCGAGAGCGGCCTGCCGGCCACCCGGGAGGAGTGGCTGACCGGGCGGCGGGGCGCTGAGCTGGGGCGGCCCGACGGCGGGACGGAGGCGGCCGCGGATACGGATTTGGGAGATCGGCCGTCGGTCCGCTAATCTTTCAGTGCGGCAAGGGCCTATAGCTCAGACGGTTAGAGCGCTTCCCTGATAAGGAAGAGGCCACAGGTTCAAGTCCTGTTAGGCCCACCTGCAGAAAGACCCCGGTCACCTAGTGGCCGGGGTCTTTTGACATCCACGATTCGACAACTACGGCTGTGGATCAGATGCCGTTCATGCCGTCCCGCAGCTTGTTGCTCAGCTTGGCGGCGGCGGCCCGCTGCGAGTCGGTCGTGACGTGGGTGTAGATCTCCAGGGTGGTCGTGATCCGGCTGTGCCGGAGGATCTTCTGCGCGTCGTTCGGGTGGACGCCGAGGAACGCGAGCAGGCTGCCGGTCGTGTGCCGAGTGTGGTGCAGCGGTATGCGCCGGATGCCGGAGCGATTCACCCGCCGCTCGAAGCTCCCCGAGAAGCCGTCCGGGTCGATCATTCCGCCGGTCTCGGTGGTGAAGATGAGATCCAGCTCGGTCCACTTCTCGCCGGCCTTGGCCTTCTCCAGCTTCTGGAGCTGGCGCCGCTCCCCCAGGGCTTCAAGGCAGAGCCGGGGCAGCGGTAGCGCGCCCTTCGAGTGCTCCGTCTTGAGATCGACGTGGACGAGCCCGACCTTCTTCCGGCGCTGCACCTGCTTGCGGGGATGGGCGACGCCCTCGGCGAAGTCCAGGTCGATCCAGCGCAGGCCCAGCAGCTCACCACGCCGGAGCCCCAGCACGATGGCGAACACGAATGCGGCGTGGAGCCGGTGGGAGCGCGTTGATCGGAGGAAGCTGATCGCCTCCTGCGCCTTCCACGGGATGACCTCCTTGGACTCCGCCGTCGGCATGTCCACCAGCTTCGCGACGTTGCGGAGGAGGAGCTCCTCCCGCATGGCGCGGTTGAGGGCGTTCCGCAGGGTCTTGAGGCATTCCTGTTGGGTGGCCCCGCCCACGTGCTCGGTCTTGAGCTGCCGGAGGAACTTCCGCACGTCATCGATGCCGAGCTTGGTCAGCTTCTTCTTCCCCAGCTTGGGGATGAGGTAGAGCCGGACCATGGTCTCGTACTTGCTGTGCGTGGTCGGCCGGGCGTTGGGCTCCACGATCTCCGCCAGCCAGTGCTTGAGGAAGCTCTCCACAGTCCACGCCTTGTCCGGCACGGGGACGCCCTTGCGCTCCTGGGCTTGCAGCTGGGCGACCTTCTCGGCTGCTTCGTCGTACGTCTTGCCGTACACGGTCTTGCGGACGCGCCGGCCGAGGGTGTCGGTGACGTAGACGGCGCCCATGTACCGGCCGTCTGAGCGGCGGACGATCGTTCCGGCGCCGTTGGGATTCTTCCTGGCCATCAGGCCACCTCTTCCAGTCGTGACGCCACGAAGGCGCGGTATGAGCCGTACGGGATGCGGCGAGCCCGACCGATGGTGATCGAGGTCAGCCGCTTCGAGCGGAGCAGGTCGTAGACCGCCGAGCGCCCGAGTCTGAGCCGTTCCATGACTTCAGCGACGGTCATCAGGTCGTCATCAGCCATGGGTGACTTCTCCTTCGGTGCCTGGCGCCGGCTGGACGGCGGCGGCGAGCCATTCCTCGCCTCGGGTGAGGCCGACACCGGCGAAGGCCCAGTGCGCGAGCACGAGGGTGGTCTCCTCGGCATCGGGTGCATCCGGGCCGTGAAGGCGTTCGAGGGTCTGCGCTCTGCGCCAGGCAGCTCGGGCATCACGGAGTGCGCCGAGGGTGGTCGAGTACTTGCGGGTCTTGGTCGAGAAGTGGCCCCGGAAACCGAGCATGTGAGCCCAGGCCCGGAGGCGGAGTTCCGCCAGCTCCGGGCGGCGACCAAGGCTCCAACAGGCCCGAATCAGCCGCCGGGCGTGCTCGGGCACGTCGAAGTGGGCGATCTCGGCGAGGAGCCGCACGGGGCGATCGAGGGTACCCGTGGCGGTCTCGGCGCCCTTGGTCGCGTACTTGGCGATGTACGCCGCTACCGCCCGCTCGGTGATCTGGACGGGGCCGGAGAAGTCCGCGCTGCGGATTGTGCGGATATCGAGCTGCTTGCCGAAGGCGAAGCGGTGTTCGCGGCTGTCGACCAGCGGACCGGGGATCTCGGTCCGGCGGGCAGCGGCGCGGATGGCGTCGGTCAGGAGCTCGGCGGACGCCCAGGCCGGCGGGAGCGCTGAACCACCCTCGGGGCCGTCGAGACGGATGACGGCGTGGAAGTGGATGGCGCCGCGCTTCTGGTATTCGGCGACCTTGCCGAAGGAGATCCGGGCGAACTCGCGGAACTCACGCTGTGTCAGCCCGGCCCGCTTGGCGACCTCCCGGCGCAGGTGGATCGAGAACCGGGCCCAGATCTTGCCCGCATGCGCGTTCCACAGCACCGCAGATTCGTAGTCGTAGGTGTCGGGGTTGAGGGGTGAGCCGAGGAGCGGATCGTCTGCCGGGTGGGTGGTGCCGCAGCGGCAGCGGCCGGAGGCGGGTCGGTTGTGGACCGGGCCGAAGCTCGGGGCGGTGAAGGTGGCGAAGACGCGCGGGTGGGTGGCGACGGTCTCCGGGGTGCCCTTGCCACCGACCAGGCCGGCGGTGATGAGGTGATAGGTGTCCCGACGGTAGGTCTCGGCGCAGGACGGGCAACGGGTCGTACGGCGGTTGCCACAGCGCACCAGCAGATTGCCGGCGGGCAGCTCGGACGACTCAAGATGGTGCAGGACCTGACCAGTCGTCTCGTTGACCTCGGTGCGCCAGCCGTCGAGCCGGATGGGCGACGTGCAGCCAGCCAGGCCCGAGAGCTGGCGCATTAGGGCGGGCATGGTGCCGAGCGATGCCAGGGCGGTCAGATCGGCGACCGGGGGTAAGGCGATAGTGCTCAAGTGGTTCACCTCCTGCTGCGAGGGAGGCTCCGGAGCCGGGTGACGAAGGCTCCGGAGCCGGGCGGTCAGGACTTGTCGGCAGGCTTCGGGTGCTTGTTGGCCCACTCCTCGGCGCAGACCTTGTGAACGGGCTTGCCCCGGTCGGAGCGGAGATTGGTCGGCTTCGCGCAGACGCCGCACGGCTCGCTCTTGGGTGACCAGTGGGAGGAGTCGCGCCAGTCGAAGAGAGCCATTGGTCAGACCGCCTTCGCGGTGGCGAGGGTGCGGGCGACCGTGCCGAAGCCCTGGCAGGGCGAGCAGCTGACCGGGACCGTGGCACGAGAACCGTCACGCAGGCGGAAGCCGGTTGCGATCGCGACGCGGCCAAAGCCGGAGCAGTCGGGGCAGATCCGGCGCGGGTTGCGGACGTGCTGGGGCATCATGGAGATCTCCTTCGTGGGCTTCGGTTCGGGAAGGGGTTGCGGTCCTCGGGGCGGTGGGATGCTTGGCGGCTTTTGCCGCCCCGAGGGCTGGTCAGCGACGGCGCGAAGTGCGGCCGTCGCGCTTGTGGGAGTACATGTCGCGGTCGGCGGCGGCGAGTGCGTCGGTCAGTGACGGGGCCGGCAGCTCGGCAAGTCGGCAGGCGCCGATGGAGGCCGCAGCCGGGAGCAGATGCTCACCGTGCGGGATAGGCCGGTGCAGGGCCGCGTGAAGGTCCGTCAGGCCGCCGGTGTCCAGAACGACGGCGGCGAACTCGTCCCCACCGAGGCGAGCTGAGGTGCCGGACCGGCCGACCCACATAGCCAGGCGCTGGGCGGTGGCGGTGAGGACCGCATCGCCGGCGGCGTGGCCGTAGGTGTCGTTGGTGGCTTTGAAGTCGTCCAGGTCGATCAGCAGCACGGTCACCCGGTCGGGGTGGCGGCCGATCAGTTGGTGAGCGCGGGTCGTGAATCCGTCGCGGGTGTGCAGGCCGGTGAGTGGGTCGCGGCGTGCGGTGGCGAGGCGGCGGTAGAGCCAGGCGCTGTGGGTGCTCCAGCCGAGTACCGGCGTGGCGGCGGCGAGGATCGGTGCGAGATCCATGGCAAGTCCTTCCGGGTACGGGTTGCGGGCTCCGGGGCGGTGGGATGCTTGGCGGCTTTGGCCGCCCCGGGCCTGGTCAGATACCGAGGGACAGAGCGCGTGCGGCGGCGCGGTCGAGCAGGTGGTGAATGTCCGCCTGACGTGTGGTCGGGGCGTCGTTGAAGACGTCCGGGGAGCTGACGTGTCGTCCGGTAGAGTGCAGGACTTCCATCACCTGGGTGCGGGCCCGGCGGACGGTGTCGGGGGTGCCGTAGCCGTGGGCGAGGACGGATGCCTGTGCGCCGAGGAGGCAGGTCCGGCCGGCGGTATCCCACATGGCGCCCTGCACCCAGCCGAAGGCGGCGATGTAGCGAGAGGTGAGCCGAAGATGATCGGCGACGCTCACCAGGACCGGGCGCGCCGGGCGGTGGGCGATCCGGTCGAGGAGTGTTGGGCGGGGCAGCGGGTAGCCAGCGTTCCAGGGCTGCACGGTGCTGCCCAGCGGGCAGACGTACGGGCCGAGGGGTCGGGCGGGCACCGGGAGGGAGGCGAGGTATGCCTCAATCTCTGCGATCAGACCGGAGCTGTCCCACGTGAGGAGCAGAGGCTCGGGGGTCAGGGTGCTGGGGGTCATGGGTGACTCTCCTCTCCGAGTTGCTACTTGGAACCGGTCTGGTTGATGACCTGCACGCCGTCGCGGGTGGTCTTGTCGATGAGCGGGGCGGCGGAGGAGTCGGCGAGGTAGAAGCCGAGGAGGACCAGAGCGGTCACCACCCACCAACGCAGCCGGAGATTCCGCACGATCAACCAACCGACGATGACGAGCACGAGGGTCAGCGGGAGGGACACGTTCATCGGATGGGGCCTCTCAGATCAGCTCGGCGGCGAGCGCCGAGGCAAGCGGGTCCTTGATGCCGAGCCGAGCGCGCAGGGTGGCAGCGTCGATGGGGCTGCCGGTCCTGGCGCGGTGGTCGTCGGCGATCTTGCGGGCGTGATCGAGCAGGGATGACGGGACAGTCGGGCGCGGGGCGGTGTGCTGCGTTGGGGATGGCGGTGTCTCGGGTGCGACCGCCGCCGACGTCAGAGCGGGTACAGGCGCCGACTCCTCGATCGGCTCCGGCTCCGGGATGTACAGCGGCGGGAGCTCTGTCTCGGGCTCGATCTCGGTCGGTTCGGCAGGGGAGGGCGACACAGCTGCGGTGTGGGCGAGCAGGGTTCCGCCGAGGAAGGCGGCGGCCGGCCACCCAGCGACGACGATCCGGAGCCAGGCCGGGGTGTGACCGAGATCGAGCAGGCCAGCGGTACCGATGTTGGCGCCGAGGGATGCGGTGAGCGCGATGACGAACCAGCACCAGGCCAGCCGTACCGAGATCCGGGAGCGGAGCCGACGCCAGGATGCGACGAGTAGCAGGTCCACGGAGACCGGGTACGCCCACGCCTTCCAGCCGGTCTGTCCGGCGGATTCGGCCAGGTCGTGCAGATGGGCGAAGGACAGCGCGGCGGCAATCATGGCCTGCACGAGCACGGCGTCCAGGACGGGGAGTCGGCGCATGTCGGTTCACCTCCAAGTGGTTGGGTCCGGAACCGGGCGGGGCGGTGTGGCTTGCCGCCCGGTTCCGGTGATCGGGTGCTACTCGGTGGGGTTGGGGAGCGCGAGGCCTGAGCCGAGGCAGTCGAAGCAGGTGGCCTCTTGCTCGGCGACGCGGTGACGGCGCTTGCCACGTCCGGCGAACACGGCCTCGGTCGTCTGGCCAGTGCCCTTGCAGGGCTCACAGGGCTTGGCCTTGATCTGCGCCGGACGGTTGCGAGTGGCCATCACGGTCACCGGGCGTTTCGGCGGTGGCGGTCGGCAGCGGCGCGCGCCTCATGGGCGACCTCGGAAGCCTGGCGGTCGTCCGGGTTGTTCCTGGCGATGCGCTCCAGGAGATCGGCCTTCTCGGCGAGGAGCGGTCCGGGGTCGGACTCGCTCTCGGCGTTGGCGCGCAGGTTGGCGAGGAAGGCGCCGATCTCGGAGATGGACGGCTTGCGGGACATAGGTGGTGCTCCTCTCGACTTCGGGCAAGGGGGTGCCGAGGACTTGGCGCGAGTCGGTCGCGCCAGCCGTTGGGGTGGGTGCTACTCGGTGGCAGGCGCCGGAATGAACACCGGCGGAGCCGAGGGCATCGGCGGGATGTTGGCCAAGGCTGCGGCGGGAGGGACGTACGGGCGGAAGGCCTCAAGCCGGGGCAGGATGGGCGTCATGTGCGCGAACTCGGTGCACTGGGCGGCCACCTCGGAGAGGGAGCGGTACGGCGTGCGGATCTGGGACCACTGACCGGATGTGTCGCCGGAGACGGCCGTACCGGGCATGTCTGGACTGATCCGGGTCGCGGCGACCATGGCAGCCTCTGAGATATCGCCGAGGCCCATCCGTGCGCTCTCCAGGTCGTTCACCCGGTGCACCGTCCGGCCGGTGAGCTGCGAGCGGAGCAGGGTTGCACCCTTGCCCAGCTCGGAGCCGAAGCGCTGGCCCGCGATCTCCAGGTAGATCCCGGCGGCACGGGCGAGTTGGGCCAGCCGGATCAGTGCCGTGACGATCTGGTTCCGCCGCTCTTCGTCTGCCTTGCTTGCGACGAGGAACAGCTCGGCGATCTCGTCGATGAGGACCACGATCGGCACCGGTCGGACCTTCTCGGGCAGGCCCCAGATATCCGAGGCCACATCCTCGGCGGCGACCGAGCCCGGGATGCCCTGGTGAGCCTTGATCAGGTCGTACCGGTCATCCATCTCCACGAGCAGGGCCAGCAGCAGCCCGAGTGCTTCTCTCTGGTCGGTGGCCAGCGCGGAGAGCCGAGGAGTGAAGGGCCTTTGCTCCACGCCGCGCTTGCAGTCGATGCCCACCAGGGCGACCGGCTGTGGAGCGAGACCGTGGATCAAGTTCCGGGCGAACATGGACTTCCCGGACTGGTTAGCTCCGAGGTTCAGATCGTGGGGGACCTCTCGGAAATCCCGCATGTGCGGGGAGCCGTCCGAGCGCAGGGCGACCGGGATCCGGAGGAGGCCGGCGGACTTGGCAGCTGCCCGATGCGGCATCCGTACGTCGCGGAGCACGTCGAAGCCGACGATGCGCAGGTCCACCACGCCCGGCTTGACCTCCGAGACGTACACGGCGTGGACGCCCCAGGCGTGCCGGAGCCGCTCAGCGGCAGCGGTCACGTCTGCAGTCTCCTGGCCACTGGCGAGGCGCAACCGCAGCCGGAGGCCGGTCGCCGAGCCCCGGATGCCCCGGATCTTCGGGGCAGCGGGCTTGGTCGCGCGGTTCGTGGCCTGTGACGCCATGGCCCGCCAGAACGAGGGCTCCACGGTCAGACCGCAGGACTCCATCACCATGTCGTAGTCGTGGCGGATACGGCCGACGGTGAGCGGCAGGCCCAGGGCGACCCAGTACGCGCGGGGGTGCCGGGCCTTTGCGTAGAGCGCGCCGCCGGTGAGGGCAGCGGCCGGGGTTCCCAGCTCCAGGAGCGCTGTCGCCAGCGTGGCCACCGGTCATCAGCCCTTCGCGCCGGCGAGCGCGGGCACGGTGGCGGTCACAGCGTCGGCCCGGAAGGCGATGCCCGAGCGCTTCTGACCGTTGAACTCGTTCTCCCAAGGCCGGGCGATGAGCTTGGTCAGCGCCACGAGCGTCCCGGGGACGAGTCCCTCGGGAATGCCCGGCTGGGGAACCGTCAGGGACAGGATGTCGGCCTGGCCGTTTGCCACGAAGGTCACATCGAGGGTCATCAGCGGGACGCCGGTCTCGGCGTCGGTGGCCATCTCGCCGGTCTGCCGGTTCTTCAACTTCAGTCGGGGCTCCTGGGCCACCATCACCAGCGCGCCGGTCGTGTCGACGGGGATGAAGCGCATGCTCCGTACTCCTTCGTCTGGCCCGGAAGCAGTCCGCCCCCGGAGCAGCCAACCCACAGCGAACGCCATGAGTCCTCAACTCCTCCAGTCCTAAGTCCTCTTGAGGAGTTGCTAGAACTATGACGGGCTTTCAGCTAGTCGTCAACACCTCTCCAGGACTTAGGATGGGCGGGAGACCACGACAGGGCGGTGACCGGCTCCATGGCCAACCAGTACGAGCGGATTTCGACCGATTTGAGGCGGCAGATCGGCGCCGGCGAGTTGGCCCCCGGGGACAAGCTCCCTGCCGAGACGACGCTCGCCGAGATCTACGGCGTGAGCGTGCCGACTGTCCGCCAAGGCGTTGGGGTGCTCCAGGCCGAAGGGCTGGTCGAGAAGCAGCACGGCCGGGGTACGTTCGTCCGCAAGCAGCCGACCCCGGTCAAGCGGAACAATGAGCGCCACCAGTGGGAGAAGGACCGGGCGCGCGAGCCCGAATCCGAGCGCCAGAAGACCGGGGCGACCGAGCACGACACCGGTCTCACCCTGAACGATCTCGTCTTCCGCGCCGAGTACGACCGGGTGCCGGCGCCCGCCGATCTGGCAGAGCTGTTCGGGGTGCCTGAGGGCACGACACTCCTTGAGCGGACCTACCGCACCCGCTACAGCGAGGAGCGCTCACCGTTCAACATCGCGCGCTCGTACCTCGTGCTTGATGTGGTCTCGAAGAATCCCGACCTGCTCAGCGCCGACCAGGAGCCCTGGCCGGGCGGTACGCAGAACCAGCTCTTCACGCTCGGGATCGAGCTCGACCGGATCGTGGAGACCTTCCGCGCCAGGCCGCCGACGCCTGAAGAGACGGAAGAGCTCGGCCTGCCGGTGGGTGTATCCGTGGTCATCCTCCGGAAGACTTCGATCGACACCAACGACCGCGTGGTGGAGGTCTCCGATGTGGTGCTGCCGGGCGACCGTACCGAGATGGTCTACACGACCAAGCTGAGCAGGTGGTGAGCATGACCAACGTCGTGAGCGTGATCACGGCAGTGCACGGGCCGTCGGCGGTGTACTTGGCGGATGCCTACAAGTCACTCAACGAGCAGCAGTTGCCCGATAGCTGGGACTGGCAGTGGGTGATCCAGGAGGACGGCGAGACGGACGACGTTACGCCTCACGTCCCGGACGATGTGCGGATCAGCTTCGGTCAGGGGCGTCACGGCCGGGCGGGCATGGCCCGGACGATGGGCCTGTCCAGGGCGACGGGCCGATTCGTCAAAGTCCTGGACGCCGACGACATGCTCACCCCGGGTTCTCTGGCCCGGGACCTTGCCGTACTGACCAGCCGGCCGGACGTGGCTTGGACGACCTCGCGGGTGCTCGATCTGCTCCCGGACGGCAGGACTGTCGGCTTTGACCAGGACCCAGTGGAAGGTCCGATCGAGCGCGGCGAGGTTCTCACCCACTGGCAGGCCCACGACTTCCGCGCTCAGGTGCACCCGGCAACACTGTGTGCGCGGCGTGACCTGGTGCTCGCCCTCGGGGGGTGGATGGCGCTTCCGGCATCGGAGGACACCGGGCTGTTGCTGGCGCTGAACGCTGTCAGCCGGGGATGGTTCACCGCGGAGACGGGTCTCCTGTACCGGAAGTGGCCAGGGCAGAGCACCAACCAGGCAGCCCACAGCGAGCAGGAGGAGCGAGCTGCGCGAATGGCGGTCGTCGAAGCCCGAGCCGAGGCACTGCTCGCGTTGGAGAGCTGGCGGATCGACGCAGCTTGACCGAGGCGCGACGCGACACGGCCCCGATGGTGAGGGAGATCCTTACCACCGGGGCCGTTCGTTGTCCTGTACCTACTCTTCGGTCGAGGAGCTTCGAGCGTTGGGGAGGATCAGCCCCCGTGCCGAGTGCCGGTCGCCGGCGAAGCCGCCGTTGACCCCAAGGTCTGCCCGCGCGACTTCGTGAAAGGCGTTGATGGCCCGGAAGATCTCGGTGTGCAGCGCCCGCCACTCGGTGAGGGTGCCCTCGACCAGCCGACGTGCCCGCCAGTCGATAGCCAAGGTTGCAGTGTTCACAGCGTGGGCGGCTTCGATCACGCCTTCGTCGGCGAGCATCATGAGCCGCTCGAATGCCAAGGCCCGACGCCCCTCGGCCTCCGTGAGATCCATCAGCAACTCGTGTTCGGTGCGAGGCATGGACCGAATGTCGTGCGTGACCTCGTAAGCCAGCACGGCTGCATAGATGCAGGCCCGAACGCTGCCGACGTACTCCACGTAGGTGTCGAGCTTCTTCTCGTCCCACCGGACCCGGAGCGTATCCCGACGCTTGGTCCGCTCCATCAGGCTGTTCGTGACGTAGGTGGTCACCGACCCCAGCACCACGGCAGCGATGGTCAGCAGCTGAGTGATGGTGTCCATGATCCCCCGGGCCGAATGTGAAGAGCCGTCAGACAGCTCGCCGATCATAGGGCGGGTGGCCAGAGACAGACAGTGGGCATGGAGGTGAGGGGAGAGGCGGAGGGAGGGTCTTGCGTAAAACTCTTCTCTACGGGTTCAAGGCTCGCTGCGCTCGCGGCGCTGGCCCGCCGCTCGCCTCCGCTCCTGTCTTCGCCCCGCGACGGCGGCGGCCGGCCGCGCCAGGCGGACGGACGTAGGAGGGGTGGCCAACCCCGCAGTGGCTGATGGCGGGCGGCTCCACGGTTTTACCCACCTGCCAGGACCGGGACCCGCACCGAGCAAGACCGGGGGGCCACTCGGCCAAATTGCGGTCAGGCCCAGAAGCCCTGACCGAGTCGCAGCAGCTTACGGCCCCCCGATCATGCTCGGCCCCAGACCAGACAGGACACCGGCCAAAACCGCTCCACCGCCCGCGCGGCAGGCCAGCCGGTACGGTGGCTGACATGACCCTGAGATGGGCGTGCGAGATTGCAGGCGTTTTGCTAGCTGTCCTCGGTGGCGTCATCGGAGTGCGGGGGTTCGTTCTCACCTGGGGTGAGTTCAGCCCTCACCGTCGCCTGACTCAGGACGAGCGCGACAGGATGCGCGGCGTCGGGCGGAAGATCATCGGTGTCATCCGGACGTTCGCTGACTCGGCTCTCGACATGTGGCGAGTGTTCGTCGGCAGCTCGCCGGAAGTCACCTTGGGATCGTCGGTGGGGCTCGCACCCAGCGAGGCTCACAAGCTCATCCGAGCACCAATCGACACCTCGAAGCCTCTGGCTGATGTGGTGAGGGCTCTCCAGGAGCAGGACCAGGAGAAGCTAGACCAGCTCCGGGAGCAGATGGGCTCCCTCGAAGCCAAGATCACTGAAGTCGCTGTCGGTGGGCTCAAGCTTCAAGTGGTGGGGTTGCTCCTTGTGACCGTGGGGACCTTGCTGGCTGCACTTCCGGCGCTGGCCTACGACTCTCCATGGCATCACAGCTAGCGCACGGCATGACAACCATGGCTGACAACAACACCAGCGGACAGCGGCGGATCTTGGCGTCCCTCGGCGGAGCCGGACCTCAGTAGACACGGCTCGTACCTGACCGACTTCGCACGGTTGGTCGAACTGATAAGGAAGAGGCCACAGGTTCAAGTCCTGTTAGGCCCACCTGCACAGAAGGCCCGGAGTGATCTCACTCCGGGCCTTCTGCTTGTTTCCGCATGGTCGAGCGCTTCTTGCGCGGCTCGGGGTCGTGGAGCGGCGTCGGCGGTGGCGCCGAGGGGTTGCGGGGTGGCGCGCCCGTGGGTGGGGTGCGGGCAGACCGTACGACAGGAGGCGCGGCGTCAATCCCGTGTTCGGATCGGCCGGTTGGACCTGGCGGCGGCTGCCCTCGAACCGGTTACCGGTGTGTATCATCGGCCGCAAGGCGGTCTGCCACCCCGGCCGCTGGTTCGTGCTCGTACATCAGAGGACTCGCAGGTGGCCTCTTCCCCTCTCGGGAGAGCTGGCTGAGTCCGTCCCAAGCAAGCAAGAAGGACGAGGTCCCGCGGTGAAGAAGCTCCTCCTGGTCGCCCTGGTCGCCCTCGGCGGCTTCTTTGTCTACCGTCAGGTCCAGGCCGACCGTGCCGAGCAGGACCTGTGGACCGAGGCGACCGACCCGGTCCCCGCCGGCGCCCGCTGAGACACCGGACGATCTTTCGGGGGCTGCCCGCAGCCCCTGTGGGCCGGCCCTGGCCCAAGGCCCTGTCTGACAATTCCCGCCGGGCGCACGACGCTGGGCATCCCGCCTGGACGCACCGGCGGATCGGCCAAGTACGACCCAGTACGAGACCGACCCGCCGGCACGCCCAGCCGGGCGCCCACCGCCGCGCGCCGATCCGGCGCGAATTGTCAGACAGGGCCTAGTGGCCGGGGCCGGCTCGAATCCCGCTCAAGATTTTCGGGAAGAGCGGGTACGCTAGTGCGCAGCAAACCGCACGGGGCTTTAGCTCAGTTGGTAGAGCGCTGCCTTTGCAAGGCAGATGTCAGGAGTTCGAGTCTCCTAAGCTCCACGTGCACGGACGCCCCGGACCGATCGGTCCGGGGCGTCCGTCGTTCTCGTGCGCTGCGGTCGTCAGTGCGGCTTGCGCGGGTCGTGGGGCTTGGGGCGGTCGTCCGGGGCGGGCTTGCCGGGCGCGGGGTTGGGCTTGGGGGTGGAGCCGGATGCGTGGCCGCCCGGGTTGCTGCCCGGGTTTCCGCCCGGGTTGCCGCCCGGGTTGTCGCCCTGCTGCTCGCGGGGGACCGAGCCGTTGAGGAGCGTGTCGCCGCCCGCCGCGCTCGAGGCGTGGGAGCCGCCGGGGCGGGGCTCGCCCTCGGGCTTGCGGTCGTTGTTCGACGGGCTCTGGGAGGCGGGGGGCTCGACCAGCCACTCGGGGCTGCACTGCTTGCGCCACCACTGCCAGGCGATGACGCCGGTGCCGACCGCGATGGTGCCCGCCACGGCGAGGCCGGTGGCCCAGTGGTTGCGCTGCTCCCTCTTGATGTTCTTGGCGGCGAGTTGGCTGATCTCGTCGGCGCTGACGTGGCCGTGCAGCGCGGTCAGGGCCGCGGCGCCGCGCAGCTGGGCCTCCTGGGCGACGGGCGCGATCGTCGACCGGGCTCCCTCGACGGCGACCGTGACCTTGGGGACGACGGTGCTCCTGGCCTGATCGGCGGCCGTCCTCGCCTGTTCGGCGGCCTTGGCCGCGGAGTGCTTGGCGGCCAGCGCGGCCTCCTGCGCCCGGTGGACGGCCTTGAGCGTGGTCTCCTGGGTGTGCGGGGGCAGCGCGGAGAAGGCGTGTTCGAGCTGCGGCGCCACGTGCTTGACGTACTGGAGCCTGGCGGTCTGGGCCGCCTGGGCAGCGCCGGTCCTGGCGTGGGCGCTCGCCGCGCCGACCTTGGGGCCGAGCGCCTCCAGCGTGGGGCCGAGCCGCTGCTTGGCCTCGTCCGCGTAGTGCTGTGCGGTCTCCTTGGCGGTGGTGGCATAGGGCGCGAGAGTGTCCCTGGTCCTGCCGGCCGTTTCACGAGCTGAGTCCAAACGGGTCACGAGATTCTCCTCCTCGGTGGCGTCCTGTATGCACATTTCCACCTGATTCGAGATCATGCATGCCTATTTGTTCCTTGGCGCGCCGGGTTGGGCCGTCTGCGGGGTCCCGGGGCACGCGCCACGGCGCGCTGCCCGCCCGCGGACGGGTCGTGGGATGATTTGTGGCGTCAGTGACATAGGTAGATAGGAAGGCACCCCGTGGCCGAGGAACTGTTCGCCACCCTGAAGACCAACCGCGGCGACATCGTCATCAAGCTCTTCCCGAACCACGCCCCGAAGACGGTGGCGAACTTCGTGGAGCTGGCCGAGGGCACCCGCGAGTGGACGCACCCCCGTACCGGTGAGAAGTCCAACAAGCCGCTCTACGACGGCACCGTGTTCCACCGTGTGATCAGCGACTTCATGATCCAGGGCGGTGACCCGCTGGGCACCGGCACCGGCGGCCCGGGTTACAAGTTCGCCGACGAGTTCCACCCGGACCTCGCGTTCGACCGTCCGTTCCTGCTGGCCATGGCCAACGCCGGCCCGGGCACCAACGGCTCGCAGTTCTTCATCACGGTCACGCCGACCGCCTGGCTGACCAACAAGCACACCATCTTCGGTGAGGTCCTCGACCCGGCCAGCCAGAAGATCGTGTCGGAGATCTCCGCCGTCCAGACCGGCCGCGGCGACCGCCCGGTCAACGACGTCGTGATCGAGTCCGTGGAGATCAAGCGCGGCTGACGGCCTCGCAGTAGCCTTGGCGGTCCCGGCGGCGCCCCGTACGCGGTGGCGCCGCCGGGATCAGTCATGAGGAGGGACCCCCGGATGCTTCCCGACGAGCCGGCCCGATCGCAGCCCGACGGCGGCAACGGCGGCCACGGCGGCCTGCCCGGCTGCTACCGGCACCCCGAGCGGGAGACGGGTATCGCCTGCGCCCGCTGCGGGCGGCCGATCTGTCCGGAGTGCATGGTGAACGCCTCGGTGGGCTTCCACTGCCCGGAGTGCGTGCGCGGCGGCAACCAGGAGGTCCGGCGGGCGACGACGCGGTTCGGCGGGCAGCCGGCCGGGGACGACGCGCTGGTCACCAAGATCCTGATCGGGATCAACCTGGTGGTCTTCGTGCTCACCCAGTACGTCCACCCGGAGTGGCGGCTGCTGCTCGGCATGTACAGCTTCACCGGGAACGCCAGTTACGCCCCGGCGGGCGTGGCCACCGGCCCGGACGAGTGGTACCGGCTGGTGACGGCGGTCTTCGTCCACAACGGGCCGCTGCACGTGATCATGAACATGATCTCGCTGTGGGTGCTGGGGCCGCAGCTGGAGCGGGTCCTGGGCCGGCTGCGCTTCGTGGCGCTGTACGCGGTGTCCGGGCTGGCCGGCAATGCCCTCGCCTATCTGGTCACCGGCGGCAATCTGTACTCGGTGGGCGCCTCGGGGGCGATCTTCGGGCTGCTCGGGGCGACCGCGGTGCTGTTCCGCGCGAACCGTCTGCCGCTCGGTCCGGTGGTCGCGCTGCTGGTCTTCAACCTGGTGATCAGCTTCTCGGTGCCGCTCATCGACTGGCGCGCGCACGTCGGCGGGCTGGTGGCCGGGGCCGTCACCGGAGTGGGGATGATGTACGCCCCCCGGGCGCACCGGAACGTGGTGCAGACGTTGACGGTGGCCGGAATGCTGGTCCTGGTCCTGGTGATCGTGGCTGTGGAGACCGCGCGCCTCGGGGTGTGAGCCGAGGCGCCCCGGCATGCCGGGCGCGCCGTTGTCCACAGCGTGCGCAGGGGTGTGCACAGCTGATGGGGCGGGCGGTCGGCGAAGGGTGCCTCTACGCGCGTCCAGCTGTGGTTCTCGCGCAACCGGGTGAGTGGTCGCACAGCGGCCGACGAACAAGTTATCCACAGGCTGGGCGGACTTTTCCCCAGTGTGGATAACTGTGTGGATAAACATACGGTCCGACGCTACGGGCCCGGCTGGAGCCGACCCCGGGCATGCCCGAGCACCGCTTCGGCCACCGGACCGGAGCGGTGCTCAGGAGCAGCTCAGAGGGGGCTTACTTCCACTGGGTGGAGACGCCGAACCCTGCCGCGATGAAGCCGAAACCGGCCAGGATGTTCCAGTTGCCCCAGCTGCTGACCGGCCAGCTGCCGCTCGTCACGTAGTAGGTGACGATCCACACCAACCCGATCAGGAACAGCGCCAGCATCAGGGGTGCCACCCAGGTGCGACCGGAGCTGATCTTCACCGCGGTCGTCGACGCCGGCGGCGGGGTGTAGTCGGACTTCTTGCGGAGTCGAGACTTCGGCACGAGGGGATCTCCTGTCGATGCGCTGTGACCGCGCAGGGTGCAGCGGGGGGCGGGCGGCGGTGGGGACCGGTCCGTACGGGGCGATCGGTCGGCACTTCCGCAGGCGAACCTGCGGGCGTACCGGACAGGGCGCTCCGCACATGCCACCGGCGTCCGTTAGCGTAGTGGCTCGCCGGGTCTTAAGGAGATAAGGGTACGGTGCCGAATTCCACGATTCCCAAACGCCCCGGCGCCGAGCGCGGCCGCGGCACCCGAATTGTCGGACGTGCCCTGACCTGCGCCGTCTTCGCACTGGCCGGACTGCTCTTCTACATCAGCGCGGAGACCGCCCGCGGCACCTCCCTGCGCACCGACAACTCGCTGCTCCGGCTCAGCGACGTGATACGCCAGCGGAGCACCCAGAACCAACAGGCCCAGCAGCAGTTGGGCGAGCTGCAGGCCCGGGCCGACGAGCTGGCCAAGCAGCAGGGGCAGAGCCCGTCCGACGTCGCCCAGCTCAGAGCGCTCCAGCAGCAGGCCGGCCTGACGGCGCTGAAGGGGCCCGGGCTGATCGTCACACTCAACGACGCGCCCCCCGGGGCCACCGCGCGCCTGCCCGGCATCCCCGAGCCCGGCGTCAACGACCTGGTGATCCACCAGCAGGACATCCAGGCCGTGGTGAACGCGCTGTGGCGGGGCGGCGCCGAGGGTATCCAGGTGATGGACCAGCGGCTGATCTCAACCAGCGCCGTCCGCTGCGTCGGCAACACCCTGCTGCTGCAGGGCCGGGTCTACTCGCCGCCGTACGTGATCAGGGCGGTGGGGAAGACGGACAGGCTGCGGGCGGCGGTGGACGCCGACCCGACGATCGCCAACTACCTGCAGTACGTCGCGGCGTACGGGCTGGGCTGGAAGGTGCAGGAGAACGCCGACATGACGGTGCCGGGGTACTCGGGCACGGTCGACCTGCGGTACGCCACCGGGGAGTAGCGCGCGGGCGGAGCCGTGATTGTCGCCTGCCGGGCGCGCGGCGCGGTCTAGTCTTGACTCCGACCTGAAACCTCGAGGAGCACCATGTACGGCTGGATCTGGCGGCATCTGCCGGGGAACGCGCTCGTCCGGGCGATCCTCGCGCTGCTGCTCGTTCTCGGGGTGGTCTACGTCCTG
Source organism: Kitasatospora atroaurantiaca (assembly GCF_007828955.1). Lineage (NCBI taxonomy): Bacteria > Bacillati > Actinomycetota > Actinomycetes > Kitasatosporales > Streptomycetaceae > Kitasatospora > Kitasatospora atroaurantiaca. The sequence goes on from NZ_VIVR01000001.1 coordinate 3,956,319, forward strand.
TTCCAGTACGTCTTCCCGTGGGCGGAACCGCTGCTGCCCTTCGGTGACGTCACGGTGGACGAAGGCGGCGCCGGCTGAGCCGGTCCACCCGCCCCATCTGCCAGCCCAGCACCTTCAGGAGTAGCGCGCGTATGACCTCCGCCGGCAGCTCGCCCAGGATCCTCGTCGTCGACAACTACGACAGTTTCGTCTTCAACCTCGTCCAGTACCTCTACCAGCTGGGCGCCACCTGCGAGGTGGTGCGCAACGACGAGGTGACCGTCGAGCACGCGGTGCGCCGCGACGGCGACACCGGGTTCGACGGGGTGCTGCTCTCCCCCGGGCCCGGCGCGCCGGAGGAGGCGGGCGTCTGCATCGAGATGGTGCACCACTGCGCGGGCATCGGCCTGCCGCTGTTCGGCGTCTGCCTCGGCCTGCAGTCGATCGCGGTGGCGTACGGCGCGGTGGTCGACCGGGCGCCCGAGCTGCTGCACGGCAAGACCTCGTCGGTGACGCACGAGGACGGCGGCGTGTTCGACGGCCTGCCCTCGCCGCTCACGGCGACGCGGTACCACTCGCTCGCCGTCGAGCCCGGCACCGTGCCGGACGGCCTGGTGGTGACGGCCCGGACCGAGAGCGGCGTGATCATGGGCCTGAGGCACCGTGAGCTGCTGGTCGAGGGCGTGCAGTTCCACCCGGAGTCGGTGCTGACCGAGGGCGGGCACCGGATGCTCGCCAACTGGCTGGCGGAGTGCGGCTTCCCGGAGGCGGTGGGCCGCTCGGCCGGGCTCGCTCCGGTGATCGGCCGGGGCTGACGGGATGACGGCGGTTCGCCCGGAGGGGGGCGCGCAGGCGGGAGCCGAACCGGGCGACTGGGGCGTGTACGAGCCGGCCCAGGAGCATCCCTGGCTCGCGAGCGAGCAGACGATGCAGCTGCGGGCGGTCACAGCGGTGCCGGACGAGGCCGCCGCCTCCGGTGGCCGCGCGGAGCGGCGGCGGGCCGCTCAGGGGCGGACGGCGCTGCGCTCGGGCAGCGGCCGGCGCCGGGCGAGCGGGCGGTCCGCCGCGCCTCCCCGGCCCCGGCCCAAGGAGTCCAGGACCGTGGTCGCCGCGCGCCTGGTCGGCGAAGTCTTCATCACCCTCGGTCTGGTGATGCTGCTCTTCGTCTCGTACCAGCTGTGGTGGACCAATGTGCAGGCAGACGCCTCCGCCGACGGCACCCGCAGTCAGCTGGAGCGGCAGTGGAGCCAGGCGGTCCGGCAGCCCGCCCCGACGGCGTCCGGCAAGCCCGTCGCGGCCTTCGAGCCGGGCAAGGGCTTCGCCATCCTGTACATCCCGAAGCTTGACCTGAAGTACCCGATCGCCGAGGGCACCCAGAAGCAGCAGGTGCTCGACAAGGGGCTGGTCGGGCACTACACGGGGACGGCGATGCCCGCCGACAGGACGGGGAACTTCGCGATCGCCGCGCACCGTACGACGCACGGCCAGCCGTTCCGCAAGATCGGGCAGCTGGTGCCCGGGGACAAGATCGTGGTGGAGACCGCGACGGCGTACTACACCTATGAGGTCGCGGGCGGCATTCCGGAGACGCCGCCGTCCAACGTGACGGTGATTCAACCGGTCCCCAAGGGGTCACCGTTCACCCAGCCGGGTCGTTACATCACGTTGACGACATGCACACCCGAGTTCAGTGCCCGGGGACGGCTGATCGTCTTTGGCAAGATGGTCGATGAACGGCCGAGGAGTCAGGGGCAGCCCGCTGCGCTGACCGGCACCTAGGCCTCAGGCACCATCGCACCGGCGTGCAAGAGGCGAGGCGGCGTGCAGAACGAGCAGGACGGGCCTTCGGACCGAGAGCGTCGGCGGCATCGCCGGCGCCCGCGCGGCCGGGCGGCGGTGGTGCTCGGGGCGGTCGGCGAGCTCTTCATCACGGTGGGGCTGGTGCTGGCGCTCTTCGTCGGGTACTCGCTGTGGTGGACCGACCTGGTCGCGGACGGCAGGGCAGGGCGGGAGGCCGAGCGGCTGCGCGGCAGTTGGTCGGCCCCGGCGGCGCCTGCGGCATCCGCCGCGGCGTCCGCGCCCGCGGCGCCGCCGCCGGTCTACGCGGCCGGGGACGGGGTCGGCTTTCTGCACGTGCCCGCCATGGGGCGCGACTACCAGGTGCTGATCCGGATGGGCACCGGCCCGGAGGTGCTGAACGAGGGCGTGGCCGGGGTCTACCAGGAGCCGTACCGCTCGGCGATGCCCTGGGACGGGACCGGCAACTTCGCCCTGGCGGCCCACCGGGACGGCCACGGCGCCAAGTTCCACGACCTCGACCAGGTGGGGCCCGGCGACGCGGTCGTGGTGGAGACCAGGGACAGCTGGTACGTCTACCGGGTCGACGGCACGCTGCCGCAGACCTCCCAGTACGACACGGGCGTGATCGCGCCCGTCCCGGCCGGGTCGCCCTACGACAAGCCGGGGCGGTACATCACGCTGACCACCTGCACGCCGGTCTACACCTCGCGCTACCGGATGGCGGTCTGGGGGAGTCTGGTCCGGGTGGACGCGGTCGACGCCCGCCGGACGCCGCCGCCGGAGCTGCGCTGAGGGCTGCCCTGGAAGGTGCGGCGGTACGCGGCGGGGGAGACCCCGAGGGCGGCGGCCAGGTGCTGGCGCAGCGAGGAGCCGCTGCCGAAGCCGGACCGCTCGGCGACCTGGTCGACCGGCAGGTCGCTGGACTCCAGCAGTCGGCGGGCGAGCTCCACCCGCTGGGCGGTGAGCCACCGGCCGGGGGTCTGCCCGGTCTCGGCGAGGAAGCGGCGGCTGAAGGTCCGTACGCTCATCCCGGCCCTGGCGGCCAGCTCGGCGAGCGGGATGGGGCGGTGGAGCTGCTGCAGGGCCCAGTCCCGGGTGGCGGCGGTGTCCGCCTCTGCGGGGGCGGGGACGGGCCGCCGGATGTACTGGGCCTGGCCACCCTCGCGCCACGGCGGGACGACGCAGCGGCGGGCGACGCCGTTGGCGACCTCGCTGCCGTGGTCGCGGCGGACCAGGTGGAGGCAGAGGTCGACGCCGGCCGCCGCGCCGGCCGAGGTGAGGATGTCGCCGTCGTCGACGAAGAGCACGTCGGGGTCGAGGCGGACGTCCGGGAAGAGCCGGCCGAACTGCTCGGTGTAGTACCAGTGCGTGGTCGCGGTACGGCCCTTGAGCAGGCCGGCGGCGGCCAGCACGAAGGACGCGGTGCAGATCGACACCAGCCGGGCACCGGGACGGACGGAGGCCAGGGCCCGGGCCACCGGTTCGGGGATTTCGCCGGTGCGCAGGACGGGGCTGTCGTGGTGGCTGGGCGGGATGATCAGGGTGTCCGCGTCGGCGATGACGCTCGCGTCGTGGTCGACCGCGAGGGTGAAGTCGGCGTCGGTGCGGACCGGCCGGCCGTCCAGGCTGCAGGTGACGGTCTCGTAGAGGGGCTTGCCGTCCAGGCTGTAGGCGTTACCGAACAGCCGGTGCGGGATGCCGAGTTCGAAGGGGATGACACCGGGCAGGGCGAGGACGACGACACGATGCATGGCCGGATCCTCTCACTCCTTGTCCATCCGGCCACTCGTCGGGGCGGGCTTCCGGCGCGAGGCTGAAGATCCCTTCGAGAGGAGCTGGTGATGAGCGGGACGAGTGGCACGAGCGGGACGGTTCAGCGGATGCGGGCGGTCAGCCAGGACGAGTTCGGAGGCCCCGAGGTGCTGCGGGTGGTCGAGCGCGACCGGCCGCAGCCGGGGCCGACGGAGATCCTGGTACGGGTGCACGCGGCCGGGGTCAACCCGACGGACTGGAAGACCCGGTCCTGGGGCGGGGTGGCCACGGGCCGGGAACTGCCCTTCGTGCTCGGCTACGACGTCTCGGGCGTGGTGGAGGCAGTCGGCTTCGGGGTGACGCTCTTTCAGCCCGGCGACGAGGTGTTCGGGATGGCGGGGTTTCCCGAGGCTGCTGGGCGCGTACGCGGAGTTCATCGCCGCCCCGGCCCGCCACTTCGTCCACAAGCCCGCCGGGATCGACCATGTGCAGGCGGCGGCCCTGCCGCTGGTCTCACTGACGGCCTGGCAGGCCTTCGTGGACCGGGCGGAGCTGCGGCCGGGCCAGCGGGTGCTGATCCACGCGGCGGCGGGCGGGGTCGGGCACGTCGCGGTGCAGATCGCCAAGTCGCTCGGCGCGTACGTGATCGCCACGGCGAGTGCGGGCAAGCACGAGTTCGTCCGGGGGCTCGGCGCGGACGAGGTGATCGACTACACGGCGGCTGCCTTCGAGACGGTGGTCGCCGAGGTGGACATGGTGCTGGACACCGTCGGGGAGGACTACAGCGAGCGCTCGCTCACGGTCCTGCGGGACGGCGGCACCCTGGTCTCGTTGACGCACCCGAAGGACGACGCGCTGGTCCCCGTGGCGGCCGAGCGCGGCATCCGGGCCGGCTTCATGCTGGTCGAACCGGACCGGCGGGCGCTGTTGGCGGTGGCCGAGTTGGTCGAGTCGGGGCAGCTGCGGGCCGAGGTGGCCGCCGTACTGCCGCTGGCGGAGGCGGCGAAGGCGCACGAGCTCGGCGAAACCGGGCGTACGGTGGGGAAGTTGGTGCTGCGGGTCGCCGAGGAGTCCTGACCGCTGGGGAAGTCTCTGCTCTCTGCACAGGCTGTGGACAAGCCGGGAGCGGTGGGCGCGGGGAGGGCGTTGCACGCCGGGTCGGTGATCCCGTGCGCTCGACCGGGAAGGTGACGCGTCAGCGCCAAGGTCGTTTGCCAGGTCAGCACAGGTGGGTGGGCCAGGGTCTTCCTGGTGCCTGACGACGGGCGAGGCGAACGATGAACCACGAAGCCGTACTTCTGGAGTCCCGGACCATGCGCGGCACCCTGGTGGGCCGTACGGAGGCCCTCGACAAGGTCAAGGCGCTGCGGCTGCTGCCGGACGGGGTGCATGTGACGACCCGGATGGTGGCCGACTACTTCGGCGTCCACGAGGAGGCGGTGAACAGCGTCGTCCGGCGCCACCGCGAGGAGCTGCGCGAGAGCGGGATGGCCCTTCTCAAGGGCGCTGACCTGCAGGATTTTCTAGTGGTCATGTTGACCACTAGAAAATCCTGCAGGTCAGCGCCCTTGAGAAGGGCCATCCCGCTCTCGCGCAGCTCCTCGCGGTGGCGCCGGACGACGCTGTTCACCGCCTCCTCGTGGACGCCGAAGTAGTCGGCCACCATCCGGGTCGTCACATGCACCCCGTCCGGCAGCAGCCGCAGCGCCTTGACCTTGTCGAGGGCCTCCGTACGGCCCACCAGGGTGCCGCGCATGGTCCGGGACTCCAGAAGTACGGCTTCGTGGTTCATCGTTCGCCTCGCCCGTCGTCAGGCACCAGGAAGACCCTGGCCCACCCACCTGTGCTGACCTGGCAAACGACCTTGGCGCTGACGCGTCACCTTCCCGGTCGAGCGCACGGGATCACCGACCCGGCGTGCAACGCCCTCCCCGCGCCCACCGCTCCCGGCTTGTCCACAGCCTGTGCAGAGAGCAGAGACTTCCCCAGCGGTCAGGACTCCTCGGCGACCCGCAGCACCAACTTCCCCACCGTACGCCCGGTTTCGCCGAGCTCGTGCGCCTTCGCCGCCTCCGCCAGCGGCAGTACGGCGGCCACCTCGGCCCGCAGCTGCCCCGACTCGACCAACTCGGCCACCGCCAACAGCGCCCGCCGGTCCGGTTCGACCAGCATGAAGCCGGCCCGGATGCCGCGCTCGGCCGCCACGGGGACCAGCGCGTCGTCCTTCGGGTGCGTCAACGAGACCAGGGTGCCGCCGTCCCGCAGGACCGTGAGCGAGCGCTCGCTGTAGTCCTCCCCGACGGTGTCCAGCACCATGTCCACCTCGGCGACCACCGTCTCGAAGGCAGCCGCCGTGTAGTCGATCACCTCGTCCGCGCCGAGCCCCCGGACGAACTCGTGCTTGCCCGCACTCGCCGTGGCGATCACGTACGCGCCGAGCGACTTGGCGATCTGCACCGCGACGTGCCCGACCCCGCCCGCCGCCGCGTGGATCAGCACCCGCTGGCCCGGCCGCAGCTCCGCCCGGTCCACGAAGGCCTGCCAGGCCGTCAGTGAGACCAGCGGCAGGGCCGCCGCCTGCACATGGTCGATCCCGGCGGGCTTGTGGACGAAGTGGCGGGCCGGGGCGGCGATGAACTCCGCGTACGCGCCCAGCAGCCTCGGGAACCCCGCCATCCCGAACACCTCGTCGCCGGGCTGAAAGAGCGTCACCCCGAAGCCGACTGCCTCCACCACGCCCGAGACGTCGTAGCCGAGCACGAAGGGCAGTTCCCGGCCCGTGGCCACCCCGCCCCAGGACCGGGTCTTCCAGTCCGTCGGGTTGACCCCGGCCGCGTGCACCCGTACCAGGATCTCCGTCGGCCCCGGCTGCGGCCGGTCGCGCTCGACCACCCGCAGCACCTCGGGGCCTCCGAACTCGTCCTGGCTGACCGCCCGCATCCGCTGAACCGTCCCGCTCGTGCCACTCGTCCCGCTCATCACCAGCTCCTCTCGAAGGGATCTTCAGCCTCGCGCCGGAAGCCCGCCCCGACGAGTGGCCGGATGGACAAGGAGTGAGAGGATCCGGCCATGCATCGTGTCGTCGTCCTCGCCCTGCCCGGTGTCATCCCCTTCGAACTCGGCATCCCGCACCGGCTGTTCGGTAACGCCTACAGCCTGGACGGCAAGCCCCTCTACGAGACCGTCACCTGCAGCCTGGACGGCCGGCCGGTCCGCACCGACGCCGACTTCACCCTCGCGGTCGACCACGACGCGAGCGTCATCGCCGACGCGGACACCCTGATCATCCCGCCCAGCCACCACGACAGCCCCGTCCTGCGCACCGGCGAAATCCCCGAACCGGTGGCCCGGGCCCTGGCCTCCGTCCGTCCCGGTGCCCGGCTGGTGTCGATCTGCACCGCGTCCTTCGTGCTGGCCGCCGCCGGCCTGCTCAAGGGCCGTACCGCGACCACGCACTGGTACTACACCGAGCAGTTCGGCCGGCTCTTCCCGGACGTCCGCCTCGACCCCGACGTGCTCTTCGTCGACGACGGCGACATCCTCACCTCGGCCGGCGCGGCGGCCGGCGTCGACCTCTGCCTCCACCTGGTCCGCCGCGACCACGGCAGCGAGGTCGCCAACGGCGTCGCCCGCCGCTGCGTCGTCCCGCCGTGGCGCGAGGGTGGCCAGGCCCAGTACATCCGGCGGCCCGTCCCCGCCCCCGCAGAGGCGGACACCGCCGCCACCCGGGACTGGGCCCTGCAGCAGCTCCACCGCCCCATCCCGCTCGCCGAGCTGGCCGCCAGGGCCGGGATGAGCGTACGGACCTTCAGCCGCCGCTTCCTCGCCGAGACCGGGCAGACCCCCGGCCGGTGGCTCACCGCCCAGCGGGTGGAGCTCGCCCGCCGACTGCTGGAGTCCAGCGACCTGCCGGTCGACCAGGTCGCCGAGCGGTCCGGCTTCGGCAGCGGCTCCTCGCTGCGCCAGCACCTGGCCGCCGCCCTCGGGGTCTCCCCCGCCGCGTACCGCCGCACCTTCCAGGGCAGCCCTCAGCGCAGCTCCGGCGGCGGCGTCCGGCGGGCGTCGACCGCGTCCACCCGGACCAGACTCCCCCAGACCGCCATCCGGTAGCGCGAGGTGTAGACCGGCGTGCAGGTGGTCAGCGTGATGTACCGCCCCGGCTTGTCGTAGGGCGACCCGGCCGGGACGGGCGCGATCACGCCCGTGTCGTACTGGGAGGTCTGCGGCAGCGTGCCGTCGACCCGGTAGACGTACCAGCTGTCCCTGGTCTCCACCACGACCGCGTCGCCGGGCCCCACCTGGTCGAGGTCGTGGAACTTGGCGCCGTGGCCGTCCCGGTGGGCCGCCAGGGCGAAGTTGCCGGTCCCGTCCCAGGGCATCGCCGAGCGGTACGGCTCCTGGTAGACCCCGGCCACGCCCTCGTTCAGCACCTCCGGGCCGGTGCCCATCCGGATCAGCACCTGGTAGTCGCGCCCCATGGCGGGCACGTGCAGAAAGCCGACCCCGTCCCCGGCCGCGTAGACCGGCGGCGGCGCCGCGGGCGCGGACGCCGCGGCGGATGCCGCAGGCGCCGCCGGGGCCGACCAACTGCCGCGCAGCCGCTCGGCCTCCCGCCCTGCCCTGCCGTCCGCGACCAGGTCGGTCCACCACAGCGAGTACCCGACGAAGAGCGCCAGCACCAGCCCCACCGTGATGAAGAGCTCGCCGACCGCCCCGAGCACCACCGCCGCCCGGCCGCGCGGGCGCCGGCGATGCCGCCGACGCTCTCGGTCCGAAGGCCCGTCCTGCTCGTTCTGCACGCCGCCTCGCCTCTTGCACGCCGGTGCGATGGTGCCTGAGGCCTAGGTGCCGGTCAGCGCAGCGGGCTGCCCCTGACTCCTCGGCCGTTCATCGACCATCTTGCCAAAGACGATCAGCCGTCCCCGGGCACTGAACTCGGGTGTGCATGTCGTCAACGTGATGTAACGACCCGGCTGGGTGAACGGTGACCCCTTGGGGACCGGTTGAATCACCGTCACGTTGGACGGCGGCGGTCTCCGGAATGCCGCCCGCGACCTCATAGGTGTAGTACGCCGTCGCGGTCTCCACCACGATCTTGTCCCCGGGCACCAGCTGCCCGATCTTGCGGAACGGCTGGCCGTGCGTCGTACGGTGCGCGGCGATCGCGAAGTTCCCCGTCCTGTCGGCGGGCATCGCCGTCCCCGTGTAGTGCCCGACCAGCCCCTTGTCGAGCACCTGCTGCTTCTGGGTGCCCTCGGCGATCGGGTACTTCAGGTCAAGCTTCGGGATGTACAGGATGGCGAAGCCCTTGCCCGGCTCGAAGGCCGCGACGGGCTTGCCGGACGCCGTCGGGGCGGGCTGCCGGACCGCCTGGCTCCACTGCCGCTCCAGCTGACTGCGGGTGCCGTCGGCGGAGGCGTCTGCCTGCACATTGGTCCACCACAGCTGGTACGAGACGAAGAGGCAGCATCACCAGACCGAGGGTGATGAAGACTTCGCCGACCAGGCGCGCGGCGACCACGGTCCTGGACTCCTTGGGCCGGGGCCGGGGAGGCGCGGCGGACCGCCCGCTCGCCCGGCGCCGGCCGCTGCCCGAGCGCAGCGCCGTCCGCCCCTGAGCGGCCCGCCGCCGCCTCCGCGCGGCCACCGGAGGCGGCGGCCTCGTCCGGCACCGCTGTGACCGCCCGCAGCTGCATCGTCTGCTCGCTCGCGAGCCAGGGATGCTCCTGGGCCGGCTCGTACACGCCCCAGTCGCCCGGTTCGGCTCCCGCCTGCGCGCCCCCCTCCGGGCGAACCGCCGTCATCCCGTCAGCCCCGGCCGATCACCGGAGCGAGCCCGGCCGAGCGGCCCCACCGCCTCCGGGAAGCCGCACTCCGCCAGCCCAGTTGGCGAGCATCCGGTGCCCGCCCTCGGTCAGCACCGACTCCGGGTGGAACTGCACGCCCTCGACCAGCAGCTCACGGTGCCTCAGGCCCATGATCACGCCGCTCTCGGTCCGGGCCGTCACCACCAGGCCGTCCGGCACGGTGCCGGGCTCGACGGCGAGCGAGTGGTACCGCGTCGCCGTGAGCGGCGAGGGCAGGCCGTCGAACACGCCGCCGTCCTCGTGCGTCACCGACGAGGTCTTGCCGTGCAGCAGCTCGGGCGCCCGGTCGACCACCGCGCCGTACGCCACCGCGATCGACTGCAGGCCGAGGCAGACGCCGAACAGCGGCAGGCCGATGCCCGCGCAGTGGTGCACCATCTCGATGCAGACGCCCGCCTCCTCCGGCGCGCCGGGCCCGGGGGAGAGCAGCACCCCGTCGAACCCGGTGTCGCCGTCGCGGCGCACCGCGTGCTCGACGGTCACCTCGTCGTTGCGCACCACCTCGCAGGTGGCGCCCAGCTGGTAGAGGTACTGGACGAGGTTGAAGACGAAACTGTCGTAGTTGTCGACGACGAGGATCCTGGGCGAGCTGCCGGCGGAGGTCATACGCGCGCTACTCCTGAAGGTGCTGGGCTGGCAGATGGGGCGGGTGGACCGGCTCAGCCGGCGCCGCCTTCGTCCACCGTGACGTCACCGAAGGGCAGCAGCGGTTCCGCCCACGGGAAGACGTACTGGAACAGGACGTAGACCACCCCGAGAACGAGCAGCAGCGCGAGGATCGCCCGGACGAGCGCGTTCCCCGGCAGATGCCGCCAGATCCAGCCGTACATGGTGCTCCTCGAGGTTTCAGGGTCGGAGTCAAGACTAGACCGCGCCGCGCGCCCGGCAGGCGACAATCACGGCTCCGCCCGCGCGCTACTCCCCGGTGGCGTACCGCAGGTCGACCGTGCCCGAGTACCCCGGCACCGTCATGTCGGCGTTCTCCTGCACCTTCCAGCCCAGCCCGTACGCCGCGACGTACTGCAGGTAGTTGGCGATCGTCGGGTCGGCGTCCACCGCCGCCCGCAGCCTGTCCGTCTTCCCCACCGCCCTGATCACGTACGGCGGCGAGTAGACCCGGCCCTGCAGCAGCAGGGTGTTGCCGACGCAGCGGACGGCGCTGGTTGAGATCAGCCGCTGGTCCATCACCTGGATACCCTCGGCGCCGCCCCGCCACAGCGCGTTCACCACGGCCTGGATGTCCTGCTGGTGGATCACCAGGTCGTTGACGCCGGGCTCGGGGATGCCGGGCAGGCGCGCGGTGGCCCCGGGGGCGCGTCGTTGAGTGTGACGATCAGCCCGGGCCCCTTCAGCGCCGTCAGGCCGGCCCTGCTGCTGGAGCGCTCTGAGCTGGGCGACGTCGGACGGGCTCTGCCCCTGCTGCTTGGCCAGCTCGTCGGCCCGGGCCTGCAGCTCGCCCAACTGCTGCTGGGCCTGTTGGTTCTGGGTGCTCCGCTGGCGTATCACGTCGCTGAGCCGGAGCAGCGAGTTGTCGGTGCGCAGGGAGGTGCCGCGGGCGGTCTCCGCGCTGATGTAGAAGAGCAGTCCGGCCAGTGCGAAGACGGCGCAGGTCAGGGCACGTCCGACAATTCGGGTGCCGCGGCCGCGCTCGGCGCCGGGGCGTTTGGGAATCGTGGAATTCGGCACCGTACCCTTATCTCCTTAAGGACCCGGCGAGCCACTACGCTAACGGACGCCGGTGGCATGTGCGGAGCGCCCTGTCCGGTACGCCCGCAGGTTCGCCTGCGGAAGTGCCGACCGATCGCCCCGTACGGACCGGTCCCCACCGCCGCCCGCCCCCCGCTGCACCCTGCGCGGTCACAGCGCATCGACAGGAGATCCCCTCGTGCCGAAGTCTCGACTCCGCAAGAAGTCCGACTACACCCCGCCGCCGGCGTCGACGACCGCGGTGAAGATCAGCTCCGGTCGCACCTGGGTGGCACCCCTGATGCTGGCGCTGTTCCTGATCGGGTTGGTGTGGATCGTCACCTACTACGTGACGAGCGGCAGCTGGCCGGTCAGCAGCTGGGGCAACTGGAACATCCTGGCCGGTTTCGGCTTCATCGCGGCAGGGTTCGGCGTCTCCACCCAGTGGAAGTAAGCCCCCTCTGAGCTGCTCCTGAGCACCGCTCCGGTCCGGTGGCCGAAGCGGTGCTCGGGCATGCCCGGGGTCGGCTCCAGCCGGGCCCGTAGCGTCGGACCGTATGTTTATCCACACAGTTATCCACACTGGGGAAAAGTCCGCCCAGCCTGTGGATAACTTGTTCGTCGGCCGCTGTGCGACCACTCACCCGGTTGCGCGAGAACCACAGCTGGACGCGCGTAGAGGCACCCTTCGCCGACCGCCCGCCCCATCAGCTGTGCACACCCCTGCGCACGCTGTGGACAACGGCGCGCCCGGCATGCCGGGGCGCCTCGGCTCACACCCCGAGGCGCGCGGTCCTCCACAGCCACGATCACCAGGACCAGGACCAGCATTCCGGCCACCGTCAACGTCTGCACCACGTTCCGGTGCGCCCGGGGGGCGTACATCATCCCCACTCCGGTGACGGCCCCGGCCACCAGCCCGCCGACGTGCGCGCGCCAGTCGATGAGCGGCACCGAGAAGCTGATCACCAGGTTGAAGACCAGCAGCGCGACCACCGGACCGAGCGGCAGACGGTTCGCGCGGAACAGCACCGCGGTCGCCCCGAGCAGCCCGAAGATCGCCCCCGAGGCGCCCACCGAGTACAGATTGCCGCCGGTGACCAGATAGGCGAGGGCATTGCCGGCCAGCCCGGACACCGCGTACAGCGCCACGAAGCGCAGCCGGCCCAGGACCCGCTCCAGCTGCGGCCCCAGCACCCACAGCGAGATCATGTTCATGATCACGTGCAGCGGCCCGTTGTGGACGAAGACCGCCGTCACCAGCCGGTACCACTCGTCCGGGCCGGTGGCCACGCCCGCCGGGGCGTAACTGGCGTTCCCGGTGAAGCTGTACATGCCGAGCAGCAGCCGCCACTCCGGGTGGACGTACTGGGTGAGCACGAAGACCACCAGGTTGATCCCGATCAGGATCTTGGTGACCAGCGCGTCGTCCCCGGCCGGCTGCCCGCCGAACCGCGTCGTCGCCCGCCGGACCTCCTGGTTGCCGCCGCGCACGCACTCCGGGCAGTGGAAGCCCACCGAGGCGTTCACCATGCACTCCGGACAGATCGGCCGCCCGCAGCGGGCGCAGGCGATACCCGTCTCCCGCTCGGGGTGCCGGTAGCAGCCGGGCAGGCCGCCGTGGCCGCCGTTGCCGCCGTCGGGCTGCGATCGGGCCGGCTCGTCGGGAAGCATCCGGGGGTCCCTCCTCATGACTGATCCCGGCGGCGCCACCGCGTACGGGGCGCCGCCGGGACCGCCAAGGCTACTGCGAGGCCGTCAGCCGCGCTTGATCTCCACGGACTCGATCACGACGTCGTTGACCGGGCGGTCGCCGCGGCCGGTCTGGACGGCGGAGATCTCCGACACGATCTTCTGGCTGGCCGGGTCGAGGACCTCACCGAAGATGGTGTGCTTGTTGGTCAGCCAGGCGGTCGGCGTGACCGTGATGAAGAACTGCGAGCCGTTGGTGCCCGGGCCGGCGTTGGCCATGGCCAGCAGGAACGGACGGTCGAACGCGAGGTCCGGGTGGAACTCGTCGGCGAACTTGTAACCCGGGCCGCCGGTGCCGGTGCCCAGCGGGTCACCGCCCTGGATCATGAAGTCGCTGATCACACGGTGGAACACGGTGCCGTCGTAGAGCGGCTTGTTGGACTTCTCACCGGTACGGGGGTGCGTCCACTCGCGGGTGCCCTCGGCCAGCTCCACGAAGTTCGCCACCGTCTTCGGGGCGTGGTTCGGGAAGAGCTTGATGACGATGTCGCCGCGGTTGGTCTTCAGGGTGGCGAACAGTTCCTCGGCCACGGGGTGCCTTCCTATCTACCTATGTCACTGACGCCACAAATCATCCCACGACCCGTCCGCGGGCGGGCAGCGCGCCGTGGCGCGTGCCCCGGGACCCCGCAGACGGCCCAACCCGGCGCGCCAAGGAACAAATAGGCATGCATGATCTCGAATCAGGTGGAAATGTGCATACAGGACGCCACCGAGGAGGAGAATCTCGTGACCCGTTTGGACTCAGCTCGTGAAACGGCCGGCAGGACCAGGGACACTCTCGCGCCCTATGCCACCACCGCCAAGGAGACCGCACAGCACTACGCGGACGAGGCCAAGCAGCGGCTCGGCCCCACGCTGGAGGCGCTCGGCCCCAAGGTCGGCGCGGCGAGCGCCCACGCCAGGACCGGCGCTGCCCAGGCGGCCCAGACCGCCAGGCTCCAGTACGTCAAGCACGTGGCGCCGCAGCTCGAACACGCCTTCTCCGCGCTGCCCCCGCACACCCAGGAGACCACGCTCAAGGCCGTCCACCGGGCGCAGGAGGCCGCGCTGGCCGCCAAGCACTCCGCGGCCAAGGCCGCCGAACAGGCGAGGACGGCCGCCGATCAGGCCAGGAGCACCGTCGTCCCCAAGGTCACGGTCGCCGTCGAGGGAGCCCGGTCGACGATCGCGCCCGTCGCCCAGGAGGCCCAGCTGCGCGGCGCCGCGGCCCTGACCGCGCTGCACGGCCACGTCAGCGCCGACGAGATCAGCCAACTCGCCGCCAAGAACATCAAGAGGGAGCAGCGCAACCACTGGGCCACCGGCCTCGCCGTGGCGGGCACCATCGCGGTCGGCACCGGCGTCATCGCCTGGCAGTGGTGGCGCAAGCAGTGCAGCCCCGAGTGGCTGGTCGAGCCCCCCGCCTCCCAGAGCCCGTCGAACAACGACCGCAAGCCCGAGGGCGAGCCCCGCCCCGGCGGCTCCCACGCCTCGAGCGCGGCGGGCGGCGACACGCTCCTCAACGGCTCGGTCCCCCGCGAGCAGCAGGGCGACAACCCGGGCGGCAACCCGGGCGGAAACCCGGGCAGCAACCCGGGCGGCCACGCATCCGGCTCCACCCCCAAGCCCAACCCCGCGCCCGGCAAGCCCGCCCCGGACGACCGCCCCAAGCCCCACGACCCGCGCAAGCCGCACTGACGACCGCAGCGCACGAGAACGACGGACGCCCCGGACCGATCGGTCCGGGGCGTCCGTGCACGTGGAGCTTAGGAGACTCGAACTCCTGACATCTGCCTTGCAAAGGCAGCGCTCTACCAACTGAGCTAAAGCCCCGTGCGGTTTGCTGCGCACTAGCGTACCCGCTCTTCCCGAAAATCTTGAGCGGGATTCGAGCCGGCCCCGGCCACTAGGCCCTGTCTGACAATTCGCGCCGGATCGGCGCGCGGCGGTGGGCGCCCGGCTGGGCGTGCCGGCGGGTCGGTCTCGTACTGGGTCGTACTTGGCCGATCCGCCGGTGCGTCCAGGCGGGATGCCCAGCGTCGTGCGCCCGGCGGGAATTGTCAGACAGGGCCTTGGGCCAGGGCCGGCCCACAGGGGCTGCGGGCAGCCCCCGAAAGATCGTCCGGTGTCTCAGCGGGCGCCGGCGGGGACCGGGTCGGTCGCCTCGGTCCACAGGTCCAGGCCGACCGTGCCGAGCAGGACCTGTGGACCGAGGCGACCGACCCGGTCCCCGCCGGCGCCCGCTGAGACACCGGACGATCTTTCGGGGGCTGCCCGCAGCCCCTGTGGGCCGGCCCTGGCCCAAGGCCCTGTCTGACAATTCCCGCCGGGCGCACGACGCTGGGCATCCCGCCTGGACGCACCGGCGGATCGGCCAAGTACGACCCAGTACGAGACCGACCCGCCGGCACGCCCAGCCGGGCGCCCACCGCCGCGCGCCGATCCGGCGCGAATTGTCAGACAGGGCCTAGTGGCCGGGGCCGGCTCGAATCCCGCTCAAGATTTTCGGGAAGAGCGGGTACGCTAGTGCGCAGCAAACCGCACGGGGCTTTAGCTCAGTTGGTAGAGCGCTGCCTTTGCAAGGCAGATGTCAGGAGTTCGAGTCTCCTAAGCTCCACGTGCACGGACGCCCCGGACCGATCGGTCCGGGGCGTCCGTCGTTCTCGTGCGCTGCGGTCGTCAGTGCGGCTTGCGCGGGTCGTGGGGCTTGGGGCGGTCGTCCGGGGCGGGCTTGCCGGGCGCGGGGTTGGGCTTGGGGGTGGAGCCGGATGCGTGGCCGCCCGGGTTGCTGCCCGGGTTTCCGCCCGGGTTGCCGCCCGGGTTGTCGCCCTGCTGCTCGCGGGGGACCGAGCCGTTGAGGAGCGTGTCGCCGCCCGCCGCGCTCGAGGCGTGGGAGCCGCCGGGGCGGGGCTCGCCCTCGGGCTTGCGGTCGTTGTTCGACGGGCTCTGGGAGGCGGGGGGCTCGACCAGCCACTCGGGGCTGCACTGCTTGCGCCACCACTGCCAGGCGATGACGCCGGTGCCGACCGCGATGGTGCCCGCCACGGCGAGGCCGGTGGCCCAGTGGTTGCGCTGCTCCCTCTTGATGTTCTTGGCGGCGAGTTGGCTGATCTCGTCGGCGCTGACGTGGCCGTGCAGCGCGGTCAGGGCCGCGGCGCCGCGCAGCTGGGCCTCCTGGGCGACGGGCGCGATCGTCGACCGGGCTCCCTCGACGGCGACCGTGACCTTGGGGACGACGGTGCTCCTGGCCTGATCGGCGGCCGTCCTCGCCTGTTCGGCGGCCTTGGCCGCGGAGTGCTTGGCGGCCAGCGCGGCCTCCTGCGCCCGGTGGACGGCCTTGAGCGTGGTCTCCTGGGTGTGCGGGGGCAGCGCGGAGAAGGCGTGTTCGAGCTGCGGCGCCACGTGCTTGACGTACTGGAGCCTGGCGGTCTGGGCCGCCTGGGCAGCGCCGGTCCTGGCGTGGGCGCTCGCCGCGCCGACCTTGGGGCCGAGCGCCTCCAGCGTGGGGCCGAGCCGCTGCTTGGCCTCGTCCGCGTAGTGCTGTGCGGTCTCCTTGGCGGTGGTGGCATAGGGCGCGAGAGTGTCCCTGGTCCTGCCGGCCGTTTCACGAGCTGAGTCCAAACGGGTCACGAGATTCTCCTCCTCGGTGGCGTCCTGTATGCACATTTCCACCTGATTCGAGATCATGCATGCCTATTTGTTCCTTGGCGCGCCGGGTTGGGCCGTCTGCGGGGTCCCGGGGCACGCGCCACGGCGCGCTGCCCGCCCGCGGACGGGTCGTGGGATGATTTGTGGCGTCAGTGACATAGGTAGATAGGAAGGCACCCCGTGGCCGAGGAACTGTTCGCCACCCTGAAGACCAACCGCGGCGACATCGTCATCAAGCTCTTCCCGAACCACGCCCCGAAGACGGTGGCGAACTTCGTGGAGCTGGCCGAGGGCACCCGCGAGTGGACGCACCCCCGTACCGGTGAGAAGTCCAACAAGCCGCTCTACGACGGCACCGTGTTCCACCGTGTGATCAGCGACTTCATGATCCAGGGCGGTGACCCGCTGGGCACCGGCACCGGCGGCCCGGGTTACAAGTTCGCCGACGAGTTCCACCCGGACCTCGCGTTCGACCGTCCGTTCCTGCTGGCCATGGCCAACGCCGGCCCGGGCACCAACGGCTCGCAGTTCTTCATCACGGTCACGCCGACCGCCTGGCTGACCAACAAGCACACCATCTTCGGTGAGGTCCTCGACCCGGCCAGCCAGAAGATCGTGTCGGAGATCTCCGCCGTCCAGACCGGCCGCGGCGACCGCCCGGTCAACGACGTCGTGATCGAGTCCGTGGAGATCAAGCGCGGCTGACGGCCTCGCAGTAGCCTTGGCGGTCCCGGCGGCGCCCCGTACGCGGTGGCGCCGCCGGGATCAGTCCATGAGGAGGGACCCCCGGATGCTTCCCGACGAGCCGGCCCGATCGCAGCCCGACGGCGGCAACGGCGGCCACGGCGGCCTGCCCGGCTGCTACCGGCACCCCGAGCGGGAGACGGGTATCGCCTGCGCCCGCTGCGGGCGGCCGATCTGTCCGGAGTGCATGGTGAACGCCTCGGTGGGCTTCCACTGCCCGGAGTGCGTGCGCGGCGGCAACCAGGAGGTCCGGCGGGCGACGACGCGGTTCGGCGGGCAGCCGGCCGGGGACGACGCGCTGGTCACCAAGATCCTGATCGGGATCAACCTGGTGGTCTTCGTGCTCACCCAGTACGTCCACCCGGAGTGGCGGCTGCTGCTCGGCATGTACAGCTTCACCGGGAACGCCAGTTACGCCCCGGCGGGCGTGGCCACCGGCCCGGACGAGTGGTACCGGCTGGTGACGGCGGTCTTCGTCCACAACGGGCCGCTGCACGTGATCATGAACATGATCTCGCTGTGGGTGCTGGGGCCGCAGCTGGAGCGGGTCCTGGGCCGGCTGCGCTTCGTGGCGCTGTACGCGGTGTCCGGGCTGGCCGGCAATGCCCTCGCCTATCTGGTCACCGGCGGCAATCTGTACTCGGTGGGCGCCTCGGGGGCGATCTTCGGGCTGCTCGGGGCGACCGCGGTGCTGTTCCGCGCGAACCGTCTGCCGCTCGGTCCGGTGGTCGCGCTGCTGGTCTTCAACCTGGTGATCAGCTTCTCGGTGCCGCTCATCGACTGGCGCGCGCACGTCGGCGGGCTGGTGGCCGGGGCCGTCACCGGAGTGGGGATGATGTACGCCCCCCGGGCGCACCGGAACGTGGTGCAGACGTTGACGGTGGCCGGAATGCTGGTCCTGGTCCTGGTGATCGTGGCTGTGGAGACCGCGCGCCTCGGGGTGTGAGCCGAGGCGCCCCGGCATGCCGGGCGCGCCGTTGTCCACAGCGTGCGCAGGGGTGTGCACAGCTGATGGGGCGGGCGGTCGGCGAAGGGTGCCTCTACGCGCGTCCAGCTGTGGTTCTCGCGCAACCGGGTGAGTGGTCGCACAGCGGCCGACGAACAAGTTATCCACAGGCTGGGCGGACTTTTCCCCAGTGTGGATAACTGTGTGGATAAACATACGGTCCGACGCTACGGGCCCGGCTGGAGCCGACCCCGGGCATGCCCGAGCACCGCTTCGGCCACCGGACCGGAGCGGTGCTCAGGAGCAGCTCAGAGGGGGCTTACTTCCACTGGGTGGAGACGCCGAACCCTGCCGCGATGAAGCCGAAACCGGCCAGGATGTTCCAGTTGCCCCAGCTGCTGACCGGCCAGCTGCCGCTCGTCACGTAGTAGGTGACGATCCACACCAACCCGATCAGGAACAGCGCCAGCATCAGGGGTGCCACCCAGGTGCGACCGGAGCTGATCTTCACCGCGGTCGTCGACGCCGGCGGCGGGGTGTAGTCGGACTTCTTGCGGAGTCGAGACTTCGGCACGAGGGGATCTCCTGTCGATGCGCTGTGACCGCGCAGGGTGCAGCGGGGGGCGGGCGGCGGTGGGGACCGGTCCGTACGGGGCGATCGGTCGGCACTTCCGCAGGCGAACCTGCGGGCGTACCGGACAGGGCGCTCCGCACATGCCACCGGCGTCCGTTAGCGTAGTGGCTCGCCGGGTCTTAAGGAGATAAGGGTACGGTGCCGAATTCCACGATTCCCAAACGCCCCGGCGCCGAGCGCGGCCGCGGCACCCGAATTGTCGGACGTGCCCTGACCTGCGCCGTCTTCGCACTGGCCGGACTGCTCTTCTACATCAGCGCGGAGACCGCCCGCGGCACCTCCCTGCGCACCGACAACTCGCTGCTCCGGCTCAGCGACGTGATACGCCAGCGGAGCACCCAGAACCAACAGGCCCAGCAGCAGTTGGGCGAGCTGCAGGCCCGGGCCGACGAGCTGGCCAAGCAGCAGGGGCAGAGCCCGTCCGACGTCGCCCAGCTCAGAGCGCTCCAGCAGCAGGCCGGCCTGACGGCGCTGAAGGGGCCCGGGCTGATCGTCACACTCAACGACGCGCCCCCCGGGGCCACCGCGCGCCTGCCCGGCATCCCCGAGCCCGGCGTCAACGACCTGGTGATCCACCAGCAGGACATCCAGGCCGTGGTGAACGCGCTGTGGCGGGGCGGCGCCGAGGGTATCCAGGTGATGGACCAGCGGCTGATCTCAACCAGCGCCGTCCGCTGCGTCGGCAACACCCTGCTGCTGCAGGGCCGGGTCTACTCGCCGCCGTACGTGATCAGGGCGGTGGGGAAGACGGACAGGCTGCGGGCGGCGGTGGACGCCGACCCGACGATCGCCAACTACCTGCAGTACGTCGCGGCGTACGGGCTGGGCTGGAAGGTGCAGGAGAACGCCGACATGACGGTGCCGGGGTACTCGGGCACGGTCGACCTGCGGTACGCCACCGGGGAGTAGCGCGCGGGCGGAGCCGTGATTGTCGCCTGCCGGGCGCGCGGCGCGGTCTAGTCTTGACTCCGACCTGAAACCTCGAGGAGCACCATGTACGGCTGGATCTGGCGGCATCTGCCGGGGAACGCGCTCGTCCGGGCGATCCTCGCGCTGCTGCTCGTTCTCGGGGTGGTCTACGTCCTGTTCCAGTACGTCTTCCCGTGGGCGGAACCGCTGCTGCCCTTCGGTGACGTCACGGTGGACGAAGGCGGCGCCGGCTGAGCCGGTCCACCCGCCCCATCTGCCAGCCCAGCACCTTCAGGAGTAGCGCGCGTATGACCTCCGCCGGCAGCTCGCCCAGGATCCTCGTCGTCGACAACTACGACAGTTTCGTCTTCAACCTCGTCCAGTACCTCTACCAGCTGGGCGCCACCTGCGAGGTGGTGCGCAACGACGAGGTGACCGTCGAGCACGCGGTGCGCCGCGACGGCGACACCGGGTTCGACGGGGTGCTGCTCTCCCCCGGGCCCGGCGCGCCGGAGGAGGCGGGCGTCTGCATCGAGATGGTGCACCACTGCGCGGGCATCGGCCTGCCGCTGTTCGGCGTCTGCCTCGGCCTGCAGTCGATCGCGGTGGCGTACGGCGCGGTGGTCGACCGGGCGCCCGAGCTGCTGCACGGCAAGACCTCGTCGGTGACGCACGAGGACGGCGGCGTGTTCGACGGCCTGCCCTCGCCGCTCACGGCGACGCGGTACCACTCGCTCGCCGTCGAGCCCGGCACCGTGCCGGACGGCCTGGTGGTGACGGCCCGGACCGAGAGCGGCGTGATCATGGGCCTGAGGCACCGTGAGCTGCTGGTCGAGGGCGTGCAGTTCCACCCGGAGTCGGTGCTGACCGAGGGCGGGCACCGGATGCTCGCCAACTGGCTGGCGGAGTGCGGCTTCCCGGAGGCGGTGGGCCGCTCGGCCGGGCTCGCTCCGGTGATCGGCCGGGGCTGACGGGATGACGGCGGTTCGCCCGGAGGGGGGCGCGCAGGCGGGAGCCGAACCGGGCGACTGGGGCGTGTACGAGCCGGCCCAGGAGCATCCCTGGCTCGCGAGCGAGCAGACGATGCAGCTGCGGGCGGTCACAGCGGTGCCGGACGAGGCCGCCGCCTCCGGTGGCCGCGCGGAGCGGCGGCGGGCCGCTCAGGGGCGGACGGCGCTGCGCTCGGGCAGCGGCCGGCGCCGGGCGAGCGGGCGGTCCGCCGCGCCTCCCCGGCCCCGGCCCAAGGAGTCCAGGACCGTGGTCGCCGCGCGCCTGGTCGGCGAAGTCTTCATCACCCTCGGTCTGGTGATGCTGCTCTTCGTCTCGTACCAGCTGTGGTGGACCAATGTGCAGGCAGACGCCTCCGCCGACGGCACCCGCAGTCAGCTGGAGCGGCAGTGGAGCCAGGCGGTCCGGCAGCCCGCCCCGACGGCGTCCGGCAAGCCCGTCGCGGCCTTCGAGCCGGGCAAGGGCTTCGCCATCCTGTACATCCCGAAGCTTGACCTGAAGTACCCGATCGCCGAGGGCACCCAGAAGCAGCAGGTGCTCGACAAGGGGCTGGTCGGGCACTACACGGGGACGGCGATGCCCGCCGACAGGACGGGGAACTTCGCGATCGCCGCGCACCGTACGACGCACGGCCAGCCGTTCCGCAAGATCGGGCAGCTGGTGCCCGGGGACAAGATCGTGGTGGAGACCGCGACGGCGTACTACACCTATGAGGTCGCGGGCGGCATTCCGGAGACGCCGCCGTCCAACGTGACGGTGATTCAACCGGTCCCCAAGGGGTCACCGTTCACCCAGCCGGGTCGTTACATCACGTTGACGACATGCACACCCGAGTTCAGTG
This sequence comes from Kitasatospora atroaurantiaca, assembly GCF_007828955.1. NCBI lineage: Bacteria > Bacillati > Actinomycetota > Actinomycetes > Kitasatosporales > Streptomycetaceae > Kitasatospora > Kitasatospora atroaurantiaca. The sequence continues at coordinate 3,977,867 of NZ_VIVR01000001.1, forward strand.
CCCGGGGACGGCTGATCGTCTTTGGCAAGATGGTCGATGAACGGCCGAGGAGTCAGGGGCAGCCCGCTGCGCTGACCGGCACCTAGGCCTCAGGCACCATCGCACCGGCGTGCAAGAGGCGAGGCGGCGTGCAGAACGAGCAGGACGGGCCTTCGGACCGAGAGCGTCGGCGGCATCGCCGGCGCCCGCGCGGCCGGGCGGCGGTGGTGCTCGGGGCGGTCGGCGAGCTCTTCATCACGGTGGGGCTGGTGCTGGCGCTCTTCGTCGGGTACTCGCTGTGGTGGACCGACCTGGTCGCGGACGGCAGGGCAGGGCGGGAGGCCGAGCGGCTGCGCGGCAGTTGGTCGGCCCCGGCGGCGCCTGCGGCATCCGCCGCGGCGTCCGCGCCCGCGGCGCCGCCGCCGGTCTACGCGGCCGGGGACGGGGTCGGCTTTCTGCACGTGCCCGCCATGGGGCGCGACTACCAGGTGCTGATCCGGATGGGCACCGGCCCGGAGGTGCTGAACGAGGGCGTGGCCGGGGTCTACCAGGAGCCGTACCGCTCGGCGATGCCCTGGGACGGGACCGGCAACTTCGCCCTGGCGGCCCACCGGGACGGCCACGGCGCCAAGTTCCACGACCTCGACCAGGTGGGGCCCGGCGACGCGGTCGTGGTGGAGACCAGGGACAGCTGGTACGTCTACCGGGTCGACGGCACGCTGCCGCAGACCTCCCAGTACGACACGGGCGTGATCGCGCCCGTCCCGGCCGGGTCGCCCTACGACAAGCCGGGGCGGTACATCACGCTGACCACCTGCACGCCGGTCTACACCTCGCGCTACCGGATGGCGGTCTGGGGGAGTCTGGTCCGGGTGGACGCGGTCGACGCCCGCCGGACGCCGCCGCCGGAGCTGCGCTGAGGGCTGCCCTGGAAGGTGCGGCGGTACGCGGCGGGGGAGACCCCGAGGGCGGCGGCCAGGTGCTGGCGCAGCGAGGAGCCGCTGCCGAAGCCGGACCGCTCGGCGACCTGGTCGACCGGCAGGTCGCTGGACTCCAGCAGTCGGCGGGCGAGCTCCACCCGCTGGGCGGTGAGCCACCGGCCGGGGGTCTGCCCGGTCTCGGCGAGGAAGCGGCGGCTGAAGGTCCGTACGCTCATCCCGGCCCTGGCGGCCAGCTCGGCGAGCGGGATGGGGCGGTGGAGCTGCTGCAGGGCCCAGTCCCGGGTGGCGGCGGTGTCCGCCTCTGCGGGGGCGGGGACGGGCCGCCGGATGTACTGGGCCTGGCCACCCTCGCGCCACGGCGGGACGACGCAGCGGCGGGCGACGCCGTTGGCGACCTCGCTGCCGTGGTCGCGGCGGACCAGGTGGAGGCAGAGGTCGACGCCGGCCGCCGCGCCGGCCGAGGTGAGGATGTCGCCGTCGTCGACGAAGAGCACGTCGGGGTCGAGGCGGACGTCCGGGAAGAGCCGGCCGAACTGCTCGGTGTAGTACCAGTGCGTGGTCGCGGTACGGCCCTTGAGCAGGCCGGCGGCGGCCAGCACGAAGGACGCGGTGCAGATCGACACCAGCCGGGCACCGGGACGGACGGAGGCCAGGGCCCGGGCCACCGGTTCGGGGATTTCGCCGGTGCGCAGGACGGGGCTGTCGTGGTGGCTGGGCGGGATGATCAGGGTGTCCGCGTCGGCGATGACGCTCGCGTCGTGGTCGACCGCGAGGGTGAAGTCGGCGTCGGTGCGGACCGGCCGGCCGTCCAGGCTGCAGGTGACGGTCTCGTAGAGGGGCTTGCCGTCCAGGCTGTAGGCGTTACCGAACAGCCGGTGCGGGATGCCGAGTTCGAAGGGGATGACACCGGGCAGGGCGAGGACGACGACACGATGCATGGCCGGATCCTCTCACTCCTTGTCCATCCGGCCACTCGTCGGGGCGGGCTTCCGGCGCGAGGCTGAAGATCCCTTCGAGAGGAGCTGGTGATGAGCGGGACGAGTGGCACGAGCGGGACGGTTCAGCGGATGCGGGCGGTCAGCCAGGACGAGTTCGGAGGCCCCGAGGTGCTGCGGGTGGTCGAGCGCGACCGGCCGCAGCCGGGGCCGACGGAGATCCTGGTACGGGTGCACGCGGCCGGGGTCAACCCGACGGACTGGAAGACCCGGTCCTGGGGCGGGGTGGCCACGGGCCGGGAACTGCCCTTCGTGCTCGGCTACGACGTCTCGGGCGTGGTGGAGGCAGTCGGCTTCGGGGTGACGCTCTTTCAGCCCGGCGACGAGGTGTTCGGGATGGCGGGGTTCCCGAGGCTGCTGGGCGCGTACGCGGAGTTCATCGCCGCCCCGGCCCGCCACTTCGTCCACAAGCCCGCCGGGATCGACCATGTGCAGGCGGCGGCCCTGCCGCTGGTCTCACTGACGGCCTGGCAGGCCTTCGTGGACCGGGCGGAGCTGCGGCCGGGCCAGCGGGTGCTGATCCACGCGGCGGCGGGCGGGGTCGGGCACGTCGCGGTGCAGATCGCCAAGTCGCTCGGCGCGTACGTGATCGCCACGGCGAGTGCGGGCAAGCACGAGTTCGTCCGGGGGCTCGGCGCGGACGAGGTGATCGACTACACGGCGGCTGCCTTCGAGACGGTGGTCGCCGAGGTGGACATGGTGCTGGACACCGTCGGGGAGGACTACAGCGAGCGCTCGCTCACGGTCCTGCGGGACGGCGGCACCCTGGTCTCGTTGACGCACCCGAAGGACGACGCGCTGGTCCCCGTGGCGGCCGAGCGCGGCATCCGGGCCGGCTTCATGCTGGTCGAACCGGACCGGCGGGCGCTGTTGGCGGTGGCCGAGTTGGTCGAGTCGGGGCAGCTGCGGGCCGAGGTGGCCGCCGTACTGCCGCTGGCGGAGGCGGCGAAGGCGCACGAGCTCGGCGAAACCGGGCGTACGGTGGGGAAGTTGGTGCTGCGGGTCGCCGAGGAGTCCTGACCGCTGGGGAAGTCTCTGCTCTCTGCACAGGCTGTGGACAAGCCGGGAGCGGTGGGCGCGGGGAGGGCGTTGCACGCCGGGTCGGTGATCCCGTGCGCTCGACCGGGAAGGTGACGCGTCAGCGCCAAGGTCGTTTGCCAGGTCAGCACAGGTGGGTGGGCCAGGGTCTTCCTGGTGCCTGACGACGGGCGAGGCGAACGATGAACCACGAAGCCGTACTTCTGGAGTCCCGGACCATGCGCGGCACCCTGGTGGGCCGTACGGAGGCCCTCGACAAGGTCAAGGCGCTGCGGCTGCTGCCGGACGGGGTGCATGTGACGACCCGGATGGTGGCCGACTACTTCGGCGTCCACGAGGAGGCGGTGAACAGCGTCGTCCGGCGCCACCGCGAGGAGCTGCGCGAGAGCGGGATGGCCCTTCTCAAGGGCGCTGACCTGCAGGATTTTCTAGTGGTCAACATGACCACTAGAAAGTCGCCGGGGCGCGGCCTGACCGTCTTCCCCCGCCGGGCCGTCCTGAACGTGGCGATGCTGCTGCGGGACAGCGAGGTGGCCCGGCAGGTGCGGGCGCATCTGCTGGACCTCGCCGAGCGGCCCGCCGAGAGCGCCGGCCGGTGGCCGGAGGCAATGGTGGCCGAGATCGCCGAGCGGGCCGCCCTCGCCGTGCGGGACGAGCTCCGGGAGCTGCGGGAGGCCAACGCGGCGTTGGTGCGGCAGCTGGAGTTGGAGCGGGAGCTCATCGCGTCCATGAGCGTGCGCGTGGCGGACACCGGCTGCGCGGTCCGGAGCATGGGCGGGCGGGTGGACATGCTGTGCTCGATGCTCGCCTCCCCCGGGCCGGGCAGGCGGCGCCGGACCCGCCGGCGCCCGTAGCGGGAAGCCCGACGGGAACGCCGAAGGGGGGCTGCGATCGCAGCCCCCCTTCGCCGTGGTGATCAGCCGTCAGTTGTTCGGGGGCTGAGTGGAACCGCCGCCCTTGCCGGGCATCGTGAAGAGCTGAACGCTCGAACCGGCGTCGACGAGGTTGTTCGCCCCGGGGGAGGTGGTGAAGACGATGTTGTTGCTGTCACTGCCGGCGCCGCTGAAGGTCCACTCCAGGTGCAGGGCCCTGAGGGCGGCCGTGGCCTCCTTGACGGTCTTGCCCTTGAGGTCGGGGACCTGGACCTTGTCCGGGGTCTTGTAGACCGTCAGTGTGATCGTGGCGCCCTTGGGGGCCTTGGAGTTGGCCTTCAGGTCCTGGGCGGCGACGATGCCGACCTTGCTCACGTCCGGTGCCGGGGCGTCCTTGGTGACGACCTGGAAGCCCAGACCCTCGAGCTGCTGGCGGGCCGTGTCGACGGTCTGGCCGACGACACCCGGGACGGTCACCTTGGTCTGGCCGGAGGAGATCACCAGGTTGACGGTGGCTCCGGCCGCGGCGTTGCCGGTCGGGTCCTGGGAGATGACCTTGTCCTGGTCGACCGCGTCGCTGGCCTGGTACTCCGTCTTGCCGATGACGAAGCCGGCCTTGGTGAGGAGGTCGGTCGCGACGTCCTTCGCCTTGCCGGTGACGTCCGGCACGGCCGAGGTGACCGGGCCGGAGGAGAGGTGGACCTTGATCGTGCTGTCGGACGCGATCTTGGAGTTGGCGGCCTGATCCTGGGTGCAGATCTGGTCCTGCTTGATGTTGGCGTCCGGGCACTTGATCGGATCGCCGGCGACGACCTGGAGCTTGTCGTTCAGGTTCTTCGCCTTGGCCTGTGCGTCGGCCAGGGTCTGCCCGACCAGGTTCGGGGCGCTGACCGTGGAGCCGCCGGCGCCGCCCGGCTGGGTCATGGCGTCCACCACGAAGTACGCGCCGACCAGGACCAGCACCGCCGCGACGGCGAGGATGATCCAGGAGGTGTTGTTCTTCTTCGGTTCCTGCCGCCGTCCGCCCCGGTCGTAGCCGTCGTCGTACCCGCCGCCGGAGCCGCCCGAACCGCCGTAGCCGTCCTCCTGGTAGCCGTAGCCGGGCTGCTGGGAGCCGACGGGCGGCAGCATGGTGGTCGGGCCGGCCGCGCCCTGCTGCGGGAGCAGGTTGGTCTGGCCGTACGGGTCGTGCTGGGCGGCGTAGCCCTGCTGGTCGTAGCCGTAGCCGGCGGCGCCCATGCCGAAGGCGGCGGCCTGCTGGGCTGCGGCGACCGGGAGGCCGTCGAGGAAGCGCTCGATGTCGTCGCGCATCTCGTCGGCCGTCTGGTAGCGGTAGTCGCGGTCCTTGGTGAGGGACTTCAGGACGATCGCGTCGATCTCGGGGCGCAGCTCGGGGTCGTACGCGGACGGCGGCTGGGCCTCCTCGCGGACGTGCTGGTACGCGACCGCGACCGGCGAGTCGCCGACGAACGGCGGGCGCACGGCGAGCAGCTCGTAGAGCAGGCAGCCGGTGGAGTAGATGTCGGACCGCGCGTCGACCGTCTCGCCCTTGGCCTGCTCGGGGGAGAGGTACTGGGCGGTGCCGATGACGGCCGAGGTCTGGGTCATCGTCATGCCGGCGTCACCCATCGCGCGGGCGATACCGAAGTCCATGACCTTGACGTTGCCCTGCCGGGTGAGCATCACGTTCGCGGGCTTGATGTCGCGGTGCACGATGCCGGCCCGGTGCGAGTACTCCAGCGCCTGCAGGATGCCGATGGTCATCTCGAGCGCGCGCTCGGGCAGCAGCCGCCGCCCGGAGTGAAGAAGCTCACGCAGCGTGGAGCCCTCGACGTACTCCATCACGATGTACGGGATGGAGATGCCGTCGATGTAGTCCTCGCCGGTGTCGTACACGGCGACGATCGCGGGGTGGTTCAAGGACGCCGCGGACTGCGCCTCGCGGCGGAAGCGGGCCTGGAACGACGGATCCCGGGCCATGTCGGCCCGGAGCGTCTTCACTGCGACGGAACGGCCGAGCCGGGTGTCATGGGCGAGGTACACCTCGGCCATGCCGCCGCGCCCGAGGACGCCGCCGAGCTCGTACCTGCCGCCGAGGCGACGAGGCTCTTCCATAGTTCCGACCCTCTCCCTCACCGGCTGGTGAGGATGTGACGTAGGTGTCCCCGCACGCTCTGTTGGACGCTGCCGCAGCCACGGTTGGTTCTGTGACGTCGGCCCCACGGCCGGGGCCATGGGTGAGCGGCGGGCACACCCGCTGCTTGCGGATACGCTACCGGTCCAACCTGAGACAGCCGGAACAGGCCGCCAGCTGAGACCAGACCGGTATCGACCGTGAAGGTCCCATTGTGACAAGAGAGCGCCCGTAACCGGGGGCTACTTGCCGAGCACCGCCTCCATCACCTGCTTGGCGATCGGGGCCGCGATTCCGCCGCCGCTGATCTCGCTGCTCTCCGCCGCGCCGTCCTCGACCACCACCGCGACCGCGATCTGCTGGCCGTCGGCGCCCTTGGCATAGGACATGAACCAGGCGAACGGCAGGCCGCTGTTGTCCTGGCCGTGCTGCGCGGTGCCGGTCTTGCCGCCGACCGTGACGCCGTCGATCTGGGCCTTCGTGCCGGTGCCGTTCTTGACCACGCTCTCCATCAGCTGCTGCAGCTTCTGGGCGGTGGCGGGGCTGACGGCCTGGCTCAGCTGGTGCTCGGAGTGCTTGGAGATGGTGGTGAGGTTGGCAGCGCGCTCCTCCTCGACCAGGTACGGCTGCATCAGGCTGCCGTTGTTGGCGATCGCCGCGGCGACCATCGCCATCTGCAGCGGGGTGGCCCGGGTGTCGTGCTGGCCGATGGCGTCCATCGCGGTGCCGTCGGGGGACGAGCCCTTGGGGTAGTAGCTGGGCACGGCCCGGATCGGGACGTCGATCTGCGCGTTGTTGAAGCCGAACTTCTCGGCCTGCGCGCGCAGCTTGTCCCGGCCGAGATCGGCGCCGATCTTGCCGAAGACGGTGTTGCAGGAGAAGTCCATGCCGGTCTTCACGGTGGCCCCGGCGCAGGGCTCGGTGGCGCTGGCGTTCTTCAGCGGGGTGTTGGTGCCCGGCAGGAGGTAGGTCTCGGGGGTGTCGGTGGTGTCCTCGACGCTCTGGAACCTGCCGTTCTCGAACGCCGCCGCCGCCGTGACCAGCTTGAAGGTCGAGCCGGGCGGGTACGTCTCGCGCAGCGCGCGGTTGAGCATCGGCTTGTTCGCGTCGGCGTTGAGGTCCGTCCAGGCCTTGCTGTCCTCGGCACCGGTGCCGGCGAAACGCCCCGGGTCGTACGAGGGCGTGGAGACCAGGGCCCTGATGGCGCCGGTCTGCGGGTCGATGGCGACGACCGCGCCCTTCTTGTCGCCCAGCCCCTCGAAGGCGGCCTTCTGGGCCTTGGCGTTGATCGTGGTGACCACGTCGCCGCCCTGCTTCTGCTTGCCCGTGAGCATGTCGAGGGTGTTGCGGAAGAACAGCCGGGAGTCGGTGCCGGAGAGGATGCCGTCCTCCAGCGACTCCAGCTGGCTGGTCCCGAAGGCCTGCGAGGAGTAGCCGGTGATCGGGGCGTACATCGGGCCGTCGACCCAGGCGCGCTTGTACTTGTAGCGGTAGCCGTTGACGAAGTCGGACTTCGTGACCGGCTGGCCGCCGACGATGATGTTGCCTCGCGGGTAGGCGTAGCGGTCGTACTTGTTGCGGTCGTTGTGGCTGTTGCTCGCCCAGGCGTCGGCCTGGACGCCCTGGACCCAGTTGGTCCGGATCATCAGGGCCAGGATGAGCACCAGGCAGAAGATCGAGACCCGGCGGATGGGCTTGTTCACTGGTCGGGTCCCCTCCTCTTTCCTGTCAGTTGGTCGGATTGAACCGTACGATTCTTCACGCCTGAGCAGCCCGGTTCGGTTCCGCCGCAGGACCGGGAGCAGGAGCGGGGTCGGCGGCGGGGCGGCGGGCGCTGTCGCTGATCTTGAGCAGCACGGCGATCAGCGCCCAGTTGGCGACCACCGAGGAACCGCCCTGGGCCAGGAAGGGCATGGTCATACCGGTCAGCGGGATCAGGCCGGTGACGCCGCCCGCCACCACGAAGACCTGCAGGGCGAAGGCGGAGGAGAGCCCGACGGCGAGCAGCTTGCCGAAGGGGTCGCGGGCGGCGACGGCCGTCCGCAGGCCGCGCTGCACGACCAGGCCGTACAGCACGAAGAGCGCCATCATGCCGGTGAGGCCGAGCTCCTCGCCGAAGGAGCCGAGGATGAAGTCGCTCTTGGCGGCGAACTGGATCAGCCACGAGCGGCCCTGGCCGAGGCCGGAGCCGGTGACGCCGCCGGAGCCGAAGGCCATCAGGGTCTGGCCGATCTGCTCGGTGGAGCCCTGCGGCGGCTTGGGTGCGAAGGCGGCCATCGGGTCGAGCCAGGCGTCGATGCGCGTCTTGACGTGGGACTCGGAGGAGGCGACCACGGCGGCGCCGCCGATCGACATCAGCAGGCCGAAGACGATCCAGCTGGTGCGCTCGGTGGCGACGTAGAGCATCACCACGAAGAGGCCGAAGAAGAGGAAGGAGGAGCCCAGGTCGGTCTCGAAGACGAGGATCAGGATGGAGATCAGCCAGACCACGATGATCGGCCCGAGGTCGCGGCCGCGCGGCAGGTAGAGGCCCATGAAGCGGCGGCTGGCCAGGGCCAGGGCGTCCCGCTTGACCATCAGGTAGCCGGCGAAGAAGACGGTCAGGATGATCTTCGCGAACTCGCCGGGCTGGATCGAGAAGCTGCCGAGGTGGATCCAGATCTTGGCGCCGAAGTCCTGCTTCCGGGCCGGGAAGAATGCGGGTGCGGCGAGCAGCACCAGGGCGACGGCCATCGAGATGTAGGTGTAGCGCTGCAGGATCCGGTGGTCCTTGAGCAGGATGATGACGCCGACGAAGAGGGCCACGCCCAGGCCGGACCACATCAGCTGGTTCGGCGCGGCGTCGGCGTTGTTGGCGAGCAGCTTCCCGGCCTTGTCGAGCCGCCAGATCATGACCAGGCCGAGCCCGTTGAGCAGGGTGGCCAGCGGCAGCAGCAGCGGGTCGGCGTACGGCGCGAACCGGCGCATCACCAGGTGTGCGACCAGGGCGAGCGCCCCCATGCCGAGGCCGAACTTCAGCATCCCGGTGGGGAGCTGCTTGTCCAGCGCGAGCCCGACGTTGGCGTACGCGAACATCGGCAGCACCACCGCGAAGGCCAGCAGGGCGAGCTCGGTGTTGCGGCGGTTGGGCGCGCCCTGCGGGGTGATCGTGGTGTTCTCCCGGCGCCTGGGGCGCGCGGCACCGCCGCTGTTCGGACCGCCGTTGTTCGGACTGCTGCTGCTCAGGTCAAAGGTGCTCACGTGTAGGCCGCTCCCCGACGGCTGAGGACCCGCTACGGGTCGGTGTTACTGGGCCGGGCAGTTGGCAGCCATGGACTGCTCCTGCTCGGTGAGGGTCGGTGTGGTGCCGGGGTTGCCGGTGGCAGGAGTGCCCGTGGTGGGGCTGGTGGTGGTCGGGCTGCCGGTGGCCTGGCCCGGGATGGTGGTGGCCGGGCTGGGCGAGCCGGCGGTGCGGTAGCCGGCGTTGGTCACGGTGCTGCCGGTCGCGCCCGGGGTGGGGGTCGCGGCCGGGGCCTGCGGGGCCTTGGCGCCCTCGGAGACCTTCTTGCAGACCGCCGCCTGGGCGCCGAGGTTCTTCACCTGCTCGCGGGCGTCGTCCAGGCTCTTGGCCTGGATGGTCTTGGTGACCTGGGTGCGCTGGTAGGCCGGGAGGTACTTGAGCTCGACGTCGCCGTACTGCTGGTAGACCGAGGACAGGTTCAGGCCGGCCAGGTTCTGGTTGATGCCGCGGTAGACGGCGACCACGTCGCCGTCTGCGCCGACGTAGTACTGGCCCTGGGTCCAGCGCCAGCCGAAGTACCCGGCGCCGCCGAGCAGCCCCAGCGTGACGGTGACGGCGAGCGAGATCTTGAGCCAGCGGCCCTTGCGGCGCGGTGCGTCCTCGCCGTCGTAGTCCTCGTACGCCTGCTCGGCGCCGCCGAAGGTGCCGTACGGCTCGCCGAAGGCTCCCTGCGGCTCCCCGTAGCCCTCCGCCGGGCCGAAGCCCGCCGTGGCGCCGTCGTAGCCGCTGGGCGGGCCGAAGGCTCCCTGGGGGCCCTGCGGGGCGCGGCCGAGGCCGGCGGCGCGGCCGGCCGGGGTGTTCAGGATGCTGTGGTCGGTGGCGGTCGGCGGGGGGGTGTCCGCGACGGCGCCGACGACGACCGGGATGTCGGCCAGCCGGCCGCTCAGGGTGTCGGTGGCGCCGACGTCGATCACGTCGGCGACGATGCAGGTGATGTTGTCCGGGCCGCCGCCGCGCAGGGCGAGCTGGATCAGCTCCTGGACGGTCTGCTCCGGGGAGTAGAAGCTCCCGAGCGTCTCCTCCAGGGTCTGGTGGCTGACCGGGCCCGACAGGCCGTCCGAGCAGATCAGATAGCGGTCGCCGGCCCGGACCTCGCGGATCGACAGGTCGGGCTCGACCTGGCCGCGGCCGTCCAGCGCGCGCATCAGCAGGGAGCGCTGCGGGTGGGTCTCGGCCTCCTCCGGGGTGATCCGGCCCTCGTCGACCAGGCGCTGCACCCAGGTGTGGTCCTGGGTGATCTGGCTGAGGGAGCCGTCGCGCAGCAGGTACGCGCGGGAGTCGCCGACGTGGACCAGGCCCATCCGCTGGCCGGTCCAGAGCATCGCGGTGAGGGTGCAGCCCATGCCCTCGAGCTGCGGATCCTCCTCGACCATCTGGCGCAGGCGCTCGTTGGCGCCCTGCACCGCGTCGTTCAGCAGGGTGAGCAGGTCGGCGCCCGGGACGTCCTCGTCCAGCCGGACGATCGAGCCGAGGACCTCGGAGGAGGCGACCTCGCCGGCCGCCGCGCCGCCCATGCCGTCGGCCACGGCCAGCAGCCGCGGCCCGGCGTAGCCGGAGTCCTCGTTGCCCTCCCGGATCAGGCCCTTGTGGGAACCGGCGGCGAAGCGAAGCACGAGAGTCATGCGGACCTGGCCCCCCTCTGGGAACGGGCGCGCACGGGAGCGGCAGCGTCGCAGCCTCGCTCCCGGCTGGTCTTGGACGGGGTGCTGTCCCTCATGCGCCTACTACTTCCGCAGTTCGATGACGGTCCTGCCGATACGGATCGGCATTCCCGGCTGGAGCGGTGTCGGCGCGGTGAGCCGCTGCCGGTCCAGATAGGTGCCGTTGGTGGAGCCTAGATCCTCGACCGTCCACTGCCCAGTCTGATCCGGGTAGATCCTGGCATGCCGGGAGGATGCGTAGTCGTCGTCGAGCACGATCGTGGAGTCGTGCGCGCGGCCGAGCGTGATGGTCTGCCCCTGCAGGGCGACGGTGGTGCCGGCCAGCGAGCCCTGCACGACCACCAGCTGGGTCGGGGCGCCGCGGCGCTGCCGGGGCTGCGCGGCGGTCTGGGGTGCCTGCTGGGCCGGCCGGCCGGGCCCGGTGGCGGGGGCCGCGGCGGTGCGCCGCGCGGAGCGCGGGTTCACCTTGGTGCCGAACAGGTCGCTGCGGATCACCTGCACCGCGACGATGACGAACAGCCACAGCACGGCGAGGAATCCCAGCCGCATGACCGTCAGGGTCAGTTCTGACATAGGTGGCCCGCTCTACCCTTCGACCTGTCGGTAGACGATGGTGGTGCTCCCCAGGACGATCCTGGAGCCGTCGCGGAGCGTAGCGCGCTGGGTGTGCTGTCCGTCCACCACGATGCCGTTGGTCGAGCCGAGGTCGAGCACCATGGCGGGCGTACCGGGCCGGATCTCGGCGTGCTTGCGGGAGACCCCGGGGTCGTCGATGCGCACGTCGGCCTCGGTGGAGCGGCCCAGGACGCAGGCGTTGCCGGTGATCTGGTGGCGGGTCCCGTTGACCTCGATCCAGCGCCTGGTGGCCGCGCCGGAGTGGCCCGCGCCGGGGAACGGGCGGACGTTGCCGCCGGCGGCCGGGGGCGTGGGGGGCACCGCGGGCGGCGCCGGGGGCGGGGGCGGCGCACCGTACGGGCCCGCGCCCTGCTGCTGCCACGGCGCGCCGGGAGCGGGCGAGGTGGGCGGCCGGCCGTAGCCGGCCTGGGCCGGCGGCGGGGCGGCCGGGCGCTGGGGCTCCTCGGCGGCCAGCGTGCGGCTGCGCACCCGGTAGAGGCCGGTGTCGAGGTCGTCGGCCTGCTCCAGATTGACCTGGAGCGGGCCCATGAAGCTGTACCGCTGGGCCTCGGCGTACTCGCGCACCATGCCGGCGAGCTCGGTGCCCAGCTGGCCGGAGTACGGGCTGAGGCGCTCGTAGTCGTGCGGGCTGAGCTCGACGATGAAGTCGTTGGGCACCACGGTGCGGTCGCGGTTCCAGATGGTGGCGTTGTTGTCGCACTCGCGCTGCAGCGCTCCGGCGATCTCCACGGGCTGGACCTCGGACTTGAACACCTTGGCGAAGGTGCCGTTCACGAGACCCTCGAGCCGCTGTTCGAACTTCTTCAGGACTCCCACGGGGCACCCCCTTCCAAGGGCTTCGGTCCGGCCCTGCTTCCGGGGCCTGATTGCGGTACTTCCGTACTGATCGTATCCACGCCCGGGCCATCCGTACGGTTCCCGGAGCGTGTGGTGCCAAGGGGTGAGCCTGGGCACAGGGCCGTACCTGCGGATCGATGGTGGCAAGCCAGGGCTACCCGGTGAAGGGCATGCTCACCCTTCGGTCACCCGATCGCTCCGGCCCGTCCGAGGGGGTCGGAGGAAGGGATTCGTAGGTGACCGGGAGGTCGTGCTACTGTTTTCCATGTCGGAAGGGGCGCCCGAGAGGGAGCCGGACGGAAGACCAGCAAGCAGTCGGAAACGACTTGGGAGCGGGTCGGAACATCGGCTAGCATCTACGACAACACCCATGCGCGGGTGGCGGAATAGGCAGACGCGCTGGATTCAGGTTCCAGTGCCCGAAAGGGCGTGGGGGTTCAACTCCCCCCTCGCGCACAGCGAAGCCCCGCAGATCTTCGGATCTGCGGGGCTTTTTTGTCTGACCCCGAGTCTCCTGCCGTTCACCCAGGTCACCGGTTGGCAACGGTGGGCGCCCCCGAACGATCCGTGTCGGTGCGGGCTGATAAAACGTCTCTCAGGAATTCTGTTCGACAGTCCGGAGATATGTCCGATTTAGTCGCGATGACGGCAACTCGGGTCTCTCCACAGGGGGTTGTCCGTGGGGGGTTGAGCTTCTGGCGCATCGCTGGCAGCGGTGCGTCACGCCTTTGTCTTATGGCCGTGATTGCGGCTATCTGTCCGGAATTCCTGCTCTTTCCGCATGCAGTCATCCCAAGGAGAACGCGGATGCTCGACCCGTTGGGTCCCACCCGGACACCACGAATAAGAGGGTCACTCGGACGTGCGACCACCCTTGTCGTCGCCACCGCGGCCCTCGTAGCGGGCGCCGGCCTGCCGACCGTCATGACGGCCCAGGCCGCGACGCTCTCCCCGCAGCGCGTCGGCGGTGTGCCGAACGTGCCCGGCAGCGCCGTGAAGGTTGCCGACCCGGCGGGTGACACCCCGCTGGACCTCAGCATCCACCTGCGCTCGCGCGACCTCGAGGGCGCCAAGCAGCTGGCCGACGCGGTCTCGGACAGCACCTCGCCGCAGTACCGCCAGTACCTGCGGACCGGCGAGTTCGCCCAGCGCTTCGGCGCCGACGCGGCGACGGTGGCCAAGGTCACCCAGGCGCTGAAGGACCAGGGCCTGACGCCGGGCGCGCTCGGCGCGGACGGTCTGACCATCCCGGTGCACACCACCGTGGCGGCTGCCAAGAAGGCCTTCGACACCAGCTTCGCGGGTTACAAGCTGGCCGACGGCTCGACCGGCTACCTCAACACCACCGCCCCGGCGCTCCGCGGCGACGTGGCCGGCTCTGTCGTCAGCGTGGTCGGCCTCAACGGCCTGGCCCGGGCGCACAGCAACCACATCAAGGGCAAGGGCGTCCAGGTGACCCCGCAGGCCAAGGGTGCCGTCGGCTCCCGGGCCGAGGCGGCCTACCCGCAGCTCTGCCAGTCGACCAAGGACCAGCTCAACACGCGCTGGGGCGTGACCGAGGGCACGGACTACTTCAGTGCCTCCTCGCTCGCCTCGGTCTACGGTCTGAACAACCTGAGCGACGGCGGTGCCGGCACCACGGTCGCGATCTTCGCGCTCGAGGACTACTCGGACGCGGCCGTCAACACCTTCCAGAGCTGCTACGGCACCAGCGCGTCCGTGAAGCGGGTCAAGGTCGACGCCGGTACGCAGGCCACGCCGAACAACAACGACGTGGGCGTCGAGTCGGCTCTCGACATCGACACCATCGTGGGTCTGGCGCCGAAGTCGGACGTTCTGGTCTACCAGGGCCCGGACTACACCACCGCGACCGACCAGCAGGTGCAGGCGACCTACCAGAAGATCGTCAACGACAACGTCGCCCAGGTCATCTCCTCCAGCTGGGGTGTCTGCGACCAGGTCGTCGCGGGCAGTGACCTGTCGGCGGAGCACGACATCTTCCTCCAGGCCGCGCTGCAGGGCCAGAGCGTCGTCGCCGCCTCCGGCGACTACGGTTCGAGCTCCTGCCACAACCTGGGCATCGAGAACCCCAACCGGCTGAGCGCGGACGACCCGTCCGGCCAGCCGTACGTCACCGGCGTCGGCGGCACCACGCTGACCGGCGTGGCCAACCCGTCCGAGAAGGTCTGGAACCACGGCGGCGGCGCGAGCGGCGGCGGCATCACCCGCTGGCAGCTGAGCGACAGCTACAACTTCCAGGCGGGCTTCACCGGCCCCGGCTTCACCAACAGCTTCTGCTCCGCGCCGAGCGGGCGGACCTGCCGGCAGAGCCCGGACGTTGCCGCGGTCGCCGACCCGGCCACCGGGTACGTCATCGCGACCGGTGACAACTACTGGACGATCATGGGCGGCACCAGTGGCGCGGCCCCGCTGTGGGCGGCCGTCGCCGCGCACGCCAACTCGTCGGGCAAGTGCTCCGGCCGAGTCGGTCTGCTGAACCACCCGCTGTACCAGGCGGCGCGCGCCGGGCAGAGCCCGCTGCGTGACATCACCTCGGGCAACAACGACATCGGCTACCACGGCGGTCTGTACGCCGCTGCGGCCGGTTACGACATGGCGACCGGCCTGGGCACCCCGAAGGCCGCCCAGGTCATCGACAAGGTCTGCCTCCCGTCCGCGACCTTCAAGCCGCTCGCGCCGAGCCGCATCCTGGACACCCGCAGTGGCGCGATCGTCGGCCCCAAGGGCGAGGTCGCGCTGCAGGTCAGCGGCCAGGCCGGCGTTCCGGCCTCCGGCGTGAGCGCCGTGGTCCTGAACGTCACCGTCACGGACACCACCGCGTGGGGCTACCTCACCGCGTACCCGCACGGTGCCGCGCGCCCGCTGTCCTCGAACATCAACTGGACCGCGAAGCAGACCATCCCGAACCTGGTCACCGTGCCGCTCGGCGCGGACGGCAAGGTCAGCCTGTTCAACGGCGGCCCGGGCAACGTGAACTTCGTGGCGGACGTCCAGGGTTACTACTCCACCACCGAGGCCGGCTCGCAGCTCAAGCCGATCAACCCGACCCGCCTCCTGGACACCCGCGACTCGTCCAAGCAGGCCAACCTGGCCGGCAAGGGTGAGGTCGCGCTGCAGGTCGGCGGCCAGGCCGGCGTTCCGGCCTCCGGCGTGAGCGCCGCGGTCCTGAACGTCACCATCACCGACACCGTCGGTCCCGGCTACCTCACCGCGTACCCCTCGGGCACCACGCGTCCGCTCGCCTCCAACCTCAACTGGAGCGCCGGCCAGACCATCCCGAACGCCGTGATCGTGCCGGTCGGGGCGGACGGCAAGGTCAACCTCTACAACGGCAGCCCGTGGGGCTCCAACGTCGTCGTGGACATCGCCGGGTACTTCTCGGACTCGGTCACCGGCGGCAAGTTCCACACCGCGGGCCCGATGCGCCAGGTGGACACCCGTACCGACCTGAAGGCCCCGCTGGCCAACGGCCAGGTGCTCAACCTGGAGATGACCGAGAACAACTGGCGCGTGCCGAAGGAGGCCACCTCGGTGGTCCTCAACGTCACCGTCACGGACACCACCGGTTCCGGTTACCTCACGGTGTGGCCGTACGGCCAGACCCGTCCGACCGCGTCCAACCTGAACTGGACCGCGGGCACCACCATCGCCAACCTGGTGACCGTCCCGGTCGTGGACGGCAAGGTGAGCCTCGCTGCCTTCGGCAACGGGACCACCCAGGTGGTCGCCGACCTGTTCGGCTACTACAGCAACTGATCGCTCATCAGTTTCTGGAGCGGCGCTCTCCCCTTCGGGGGAGGGCGCCGCTCCTCGTTTATCGCCAACTCGCCTACAGGGGTGTCGGGTTACTGGTAGAACTTTTATCGGAAATTCGGATCGACGTGGTGGGCGAGTGTCCGAATCGGGCCGAGATGGGGGGTCAACTCGGGTCCGTCCGCCGGGGGTTGAGTCATCCGGAATTTCTTCCTTGCGCATTCAGTCATCCCGAGGAGGACACGGATGCAGTTACTCGGACGCGCGGCCGCTCTGGTCGCTGTCACCGCCGCCGTGGTCGCGGGCGCAGGCCTGCCGACCGCCGTCACCGCACAGGCCGAGACCCTGGCGCCGCAGCGCATCGGCCCGGCGCCGACCGCACCCGCCGGGGCGGTCAGAACCGCCGCTCCGAGCGGCGACACCAGGCTGGACCTCACCGTCACCCTGCAGCCGCGTGACCCGGGCGAGTTGCAGAGCTTCATCGCCGCAGTCTCGGACCCGGGCTCGCCGCAGTACCGCCACTACCTCGGAACCGGCCAGTTCGGCAGCCGCTTCGGCGCCGACCCGGCCACCGCGGAGAGCGTCCGGAAGGCGCTCAGGGACAAGGGCCTGAGGCCGGGAGAGATCGGGGCCAACGGCCTGACGATCCCGGTCAGCGCCACCGTCGCCGAGGCGGAGAAGGCCTTCGACACCCACCTCGTCGGCTACCGGCTGCCGGACGGCTCGACCGGCTTCAGCAACACCGAGGCGCCCGCCGTACGCGGGGACCTCGCCAAGGCGGTCGCCGCCGTGGTGGGTCTGGACACCACCGTCCGGCTGCAGCCGAGGAGCGTGCGGAAGAAGACCGTCCCGCTGCTCAACTCCATGGCGCGCAACGGCGACCGGCCGCAGAACATCGGCGCGAGCCCGAAGCTCTGCCCGGGCTGGGTCTCCACGATGGTGGATGCGGGCTACACCGACGGCACCGACTACTACAGCTCGGGCGCCCTGGCCACGGCGTACGACCTGAACGGGCTCGCCGACGGCGCGTCCGGCAGTACGGTGGCCATCCTCTCGCTGGAGAACTACGACTCCAGGGCCGTGGCCAACTACCAGTCCTGCAACGGCACCAGGACCTCCGTGGCCAACATCCGGGTCAGCGGTACCGACGGCCCGCCGGACGTGGACAACGGTGAGGGCGGCGAGACCGCACTCGACGTCGAGACGGTCGCCGGTCTCGCTCCGGGCGCCTCGATCCTGGTCTACCAGGGGGAGAACAGCGGCACCGGGGTGCTCGGCACCTACCAGCGGATCGTCGACGACAACCGGGCCCAGGTGCTCTCGGTCAGCTGGGGCCGCTGCGAGGCCGAGCGGACGGACAGCCGCCTGCAGGCGCTCAACCTCACCCTCCAGCAGGCCGCGGCCCAGGGCCAGTCCGTGGTGGTGGCCTCGGGCGACTCCGGTTCCACCGGCTGCTACCCGTCCGACGTGGCAGGGCACGACGCGCTGCTGAGCGTGGACGACCCGGCGTCCCAGCCGTACGCGACGGGGATCGGCGGCACCTCGCACAGCGGCCTCGGGAAGTTCCCCGGCCCGGTCGAGGTCTGGAACGACGGTTACGGCGCGGGTGGCGGTGGCGTCTCCACCGGCTGGAAGCTCAGCGACACGCTCTTCCCGTGGAACGCCACCCACGCCCCCGGCTACAGCAACGCCTGCGGCGCCGCCGCCGGGCAGACCTGCCGTCAGGTACCCGACGTATCCGCGCTGTCCGACCCGTACCACGGGTACCTGGTCTTCACGCACGTCGACGAGGAGAACGTGACGCACGGTGCGGTCATCGGCGGTACCAGCGCCGCGGCCCCGCTCTGGGCGGCGCTGATCGCCGACGCGAACACCTCCCTCGGCTGCGCCGCCAACGGGCCGGTCGGCTACCTCAACCCGGCGCTCCACCGGCTGGCCGGCAACACCTCGGTGTTCACCGACGTGACCGTCGGCGACAACAACCTGACCATCTCGGGCAACACCGGCGGCAAGTACCAGGCCGCCGCGGGCTACGACCTGGCCACCGGGCTCGGCGCCCCCAAGGGCCGCGGCGTCATCGACGCGCTCTGCCAGGGCCTGCCGGAGCAGCCCGCCGGCACCTACAACCCGGTCCAGCCGGACCGCCTCCTGGACACCCGGCCCGGCGGGGTCGGCAGCACCGGTGCCAAGGTCGCGGGCCGTGCCACCAAGTCGCTGCCGGTCGCAGGCCGTGGCGGTGTGCCCGCCTCGGGCGTGACCGCGGTGGTGCTGAACGTCACGGTGACCCGTACCGAGGGGGCCGGCTTCCTGACGGCCTGGCCGTCGGGGAAGGCGCAGCCGACCTCCTCGAACCTCAACTGGGTCGCCGGGAGCGACGTCCCCAACCTGGTCACCGTCCCCGTCGGCGGCGACGGCAAGGTGAACCTCTTCAACGGCAGTGCCGCGCCGACCGACCTGGTGGTGGACGTCTTCGGCTACTACAAGGCCGACACCACGGGCTCGACGCTGACCCCGGCCGGCCCGGCCCGGCTCCTCGACACCCGCGACGGCACCGGGGCGGCCAAGGCCCAGGTGGGCAGCAGGCAGACCCTGGATCTCAGGATCGCCGGCGTGTCCGGCCTGCCCGCCTCCGGCATCACCGCGGTCGTCCTCAACACCACGGTGACCGGTGGCCGCAGCGGCGGCTATCTGACGGCCTGGCCGTCGGACAAGCCGCAGCCGGCTTCGTCGAACCTCAACTGGGTGGCCAACCAGACCGTGCCCAACCTGGTGATCGTGCCGGTGAGCGCCGACGGACGGGTGAGGTTCTTCAACGGCAGCCCGGCGCCGGTCGACATCGTCGCGGACGTCTTCGGGTACTTCACCAAGAGCGCCTCGGGCGGCAGGTTCCACAACGCCGGTCCGAAGCGGCTGATGGACACCCGTAGCGGTCTGGGGGCTCCCGCTCCCGCCGCGCTGGCCAACGGGCAGGTCGTCCACCTGGCGCTGGACCGCGGGGTGCTGGCCGGTGCGACCTCGGTGGTCCTCAACGTCACGGTGACCGGTACGACCGCACCGGGCTACCTGAACGCCTGGCCCGGCTACACCACCCGTCCGGGGTCCTCGAACCTCAACTGGTCGGGCGGCCAGACCATCGCCAACCTGGTGACCGTCCCGGTCAGGAACGGTGCGGTGGACCTCGCAGTCTCGAGCCCGGGCACCGCGCACGTGGTCGTGGACCTCTTCGGCTACTACAGCAGATGAACCGCGACCGGCCGACGGCGTCCTCCCCCGGTGGGGAGGGCGCCGTCCCGCGTTCCGGTCACTCCCCCGCGGCCGGAAGCTCGGCGCGGACCACGAAGCCGCCCTCCGGCGTGGTCGCGGCGGTCAGGGAGCCGCCGAGCAGCTGGGCGCGTTCGCGCAGGCCGACCAGGCCGTGGCCGCCGCCGGGGAGGGTGTCGGCCGGGCCGGGCCGTAGTGGGGGCGGCCCGTTGCGGACCTCGACCAGCAGGCGGGTGCCGCGGGTGCAGAGCCGCACCTCCACGGCGGCGCCGGGGGCGTGCTTGGTGATGTTGGTGAGGGCTTCCTGGACGGTGCGGTACGCGGCCCGCTCGACCGCCTCCGGCCAGGGGCGGTCGCCCGGGTTCAGCGCGGTGGTGACGGTCAGCCCGCTGCCCTCGATCAGCTTGCAGAGGTCCGCAAGGCGGGGCTGCGGGGCGAGCGGCGCGTCCTGCCGCATGCCGGCCGCGCGGAGCACGCCGACCATCTGCCGAAGCTCCTCCAGGGTGCGGACGGAGAGCTCGCGGATGGTCCTCGCGGTCTCCTTGGCGGCCGGCTCGCCCGTGCTGACCTGGAGTGCGCCGGCCTGGATGCTGATCAGGCTGACCTGGTGGGAGACCACGTCGTGCATCTCGCGGGCCAGCCTGGCCCGTTCGGTGGCGAGGACGCGCTCGGCCAGCAGCCGGCTCTCGCGCTGCTGGCCCTTGGTCAGCTCGTCCAACCGGACGGCGAGCTCGTGTCTGGTGCGGGCGAGCAGGCCGAGCGCGGCGGGCCCGGCGGCGAGCATCACGCACTGGATGGCGTAGAGGGCGTTGTCCCGGTCGAAGGCGAGCGGGTGGTCCGAGAGCGGCCAGTGGAAGAACTCGACCAGCGCGAAGGCGGTGGCACAGAGCGCGGTGACGCGCAGTCGGGCGTAGTGCGCGGCCACCGAGTAGACGGCCGTGATCGGCGCGATCCAGATGAAGTTGAAGAAGCTGCCGGGCAGGGTCAGCAGCAGGACCAGGACGGGGTAGCGCTTGCGCAGCAGCAGCACCACGGTGGCCAGGCCGGAGAGGGCCAGCTCCCACCAGGCGGCGTCCCTGGCGACCAGTGCGGCATCGAGGGCGGCCAGCAGGACGGGCAGCAGCAGCATCAGCCAGGGCGCGGTGAGCCAGGACGGCAGTCTTCTGGACGGGCGGACCTCGGTCGTGCCCGGGGTCTCGGTCACGCCTCGGGTCTCGCTCGTGCCTCGGGTCTCGGGCGTGCTTCGGGCCTCGGTCATGCGTCGGGCTGCTCGGTGCTGCGGACCAGACCGGCGCGGTTGGCGACCACGGCGGCCTGGACGCGGTTGGCGGCGCCGAGCTTGCCGAGGATCGCGCTGATGTGGTCCTTCACGGTGCCGGTGCCGAGGAAGAGCCGGTCGGCGATCTCGGCGTTCGACAGGCCCTCGCCGAGCAGGGCGAGGACGTCCAGTTCCCGGCCGGTCAGGCCGCGGGTGAGCGAGGCGGCCTCCGCGTCGGGGCCGCCGCCCTCGACGTAGCCGCTGATCACGGTGCGGGTGACGGTGGGGGAGAGCATGCTGCCGCCGGCCGCGAGCACCCGGACGGCGTGCACCAGCTGGTCGGGTGCGGTGTCCTTGAGCAGGAAGCCGGCCGCCCCGATCCGCAGCGCGGTGCCGATGTACTCGTCGGTGTCGAAGGTGGTGAGCATGGCCACGGCCGGCGGGTGCGGCAGGGCGCGAAGCCGGCGCAGCACGGAGATGCCGTCCAGGTCGGGCATCCGGATGTCCAGCAGCACCACGTGGGGACGCAGCTCGGCCACCTTCTCCTCGGCCTGGCCGCCGGAGCAGTCGCCGACGACCTCCAGATCGGGCGACGAGCCGACGATGAGTCCGAGGCCGGAGCGGACCAGGATCTCGTCGTCCACGATCAGTACGCGGATCGGCGTCATGGTCTCTCCTCGTGGATGCGGGGTGGGCTGGGGTCGAGCCTAGGCCCAGGTGGGAAGCCGGGCGGCAGCGGCCCGAGGGAGGCCACCCCCGCCGATCGGCGGGGGTCGGAATCGGCTACCTGGTTCACGTAATTCTCATCTTCGGTGAGCAACCATGGAAAGCGGCGCCCCCTACGGCACGGGCAGATCGGATTCCCGGCTGCTGCGGCCCGGCCAGGCGCCCCGGGCGCCGTGCGGATGCGCCCCCACATCTGATCGTTTGGAATTGAGCTGTGTCCTCCACTGAGAAGCCGGAGCCCTCTGCCGTTCCCGCCGAGCGCCCCGGTGCCGCTGCGAGTGCGCTCGCGCGCTGGCGGCCGCGGGCCGCTTCGGCGACCGTCTGGTACCTCCGGCTGCTCGCGCTGCTCAACCTGGTGGCGGTACTGGCGGTGCCGTTCCGCGACCAGGTGCAGACCCACAACGAGGGCGAGTACTTCACCCCCTATCTGCTGACCGCCGGTCTGACCTCGGCGTTGCTCTCGCTGGTCCTGGCGGTGGCGATGCGGCGGCGCAAGCGGGCAGCGTGGATCTTCAACCTGGGGCTGAGCGGGCTGACGTTCGTGGGCTACGTGGTCCTGAAGGGCGACAACTTCGTCCGGCACGGCTTCAACTTGTTCTCGGTCATCCTGACCGGTCTGTTCCTGCTGGCACTGCTGGTCGGCCGCCGGGAGTTCACCTCCAAGGGCGACCCCTCCAACCCGAAGACGGCGGTGGCCGCCGGTCTCATCGGCCTGGCCGTCGGCGGCGGGATCGGCGCGACGCTGGTCGGCGCGACCAACACCATCGGGGGCGCGAACTTCGGCGACCGCTTCCTCTACGCCATCGCCCGTATGGTCACCGTCCAGCCGAGCGAGCACGTCATCGACGTGATCGCCGTCCCGACCTGGGTCAACGCGGTCATCAACGCCATGGGTGCGGTGCTCTTCCTGCTGGTGCTGTACGTGGCCTTCCGCAGTCCGCGCGGGCAGGAGCTGCTGACGCCGGCGGACGAGACCAGGCTCCGGGAGCTGCTGGACCGCCAGGGCCGGCGGGATTCACTCGGGTACTTCGCGCTGCGCCGGGACAAGGCCGTCATCTTCTCGCCGAGCGGCAAGGCGGCGGTGGCGTACCGGGTGCTCGGCGGGGTGTCGCTGGCCTCGGGAGACCCGATCGGGGACCCGGAGGCCTGGCCGGGTGCGATCGACTGCTGGCTGGCGGAGGCCAGGGAGCACGCCTGGGTGCCGGCCGTGATGGGCGCCTCGGAGGAGGCAGGGGTGATCTACGCCCGGCACGGCCTGGACGCCCTGGAGCTGGGTGACGAGGCGATCGTCGAGCTGGACGAGTTCTCGCTGGAGGGCCGGGCCATGCGGGTGGTCCGCCAGGCGTACAACCGGGTGAAGCGGGCCGGGTACACGGTGCGGATCCGCCGGCACGAGGACATCCCCGAGTGCGAGATGGGCGAGCTGGTCACCAAGGCGGACCACTGGCGGGACGGCGCGACGGAACGCGGCTTCTCGATGGCGCTGGGCCGGCTGGGCGATCCGGACGACGGCCGCTGCGTGATGCTCGAGTGCCACGACGGGGACGGTGAGCTCAAGGCGCTGCTGAGTTTCGTGCCGTGGGGTGCCACCGGCCTTTCGCTCGACCTGATGCGCCGGGCCCGGGACACCGAGAACGGCCTGATGGAATTCATGGTGATCGAGCTGCTGCAGCGCGCGAAGGAGGTCGAGCTGGAACGGGTCTCGCTGAACTTCGCGATGTTCCGCTCGGTTTTCGAGCGCGGTTCGAAGCTCGGGGCGGGCCCCGTCCTTCGCCTGTGGCGTTCCGTGCTCGGTTTCTTCTCCCGCTGGTGGCAGATCGAATCCCTCTATCGGGCCAATGCGAAGTATCGCCCGATCTGGGAGCCGCGTTATCTGCTGTTCGAGAAGAGCAGTGAGATTCCCCGGATCGGCATCGCGAGCGCGCGTGCCGAGGGATTCATCACCGCGCCGAGTCTCCCCGCTCTGTTCCGTCGCCGACACGTTCGGGCCACCGCTTCGGCGGACGCGTCCAGGCTGCCGGTGGCGGAACGCAGTGGGAAGGGGTAGTCCCTCCGCCGGGGGGCGGAGGGCAGCCGACCGGGTTTCGGAATAACCCGGTTGACCTGCCCGAATACCCATTTGGGTGACAAATCGCCCGACTCGTACGGAGGAGTGTCTTCGGACGAGCGGGGGGTATCCGGGGTTCTCTCTCCCCCTTCAGGATGATCCGCGATTCGGCATTGAAGCTGAGGCATTGTGTTTAGCCGATGCCTACTGTGGATGTAGTGCCTCGCGGAATCATGAGCGCACGGGCGTAGTTTCCAAGAGGGAGCGAACGGGGAGCGTCAGTCGTGAAGCAGATGACCCACGCGGGGGGCGCGCGAGAGGGGACGCTGGCCTACGCCAGGAGGGCCGCTGTCGCCGAGTGGGGGGCATTGTTCGCAACCGTCCGGGAGCACGTCGCGCGCAAGCGCTTCGCGGCCGTTCCACTGGCGACGACGGCGACGCTCCTGATCCTGCTGTTCAGCATCGTCCAGCACCTCCCCGGCGGAGAGCGCTTCGTCACCCACATCGGGGTGGTCAGGGCCTCGCTCCCGCTCGACGTCTCGCTGCTGCGGACGCCGCTCTCGCTCTACGTGCCGGCTCTCGACCTGCCGGTCTGGGGCGCGCTGGCCCAGGTCTTCGTGGTTTTCGGGGTCGCCGAGATCGTGCTCGGCAAGCGGCTGACGCTGGTGGTCGCGTACGTCTGCACCCTGGCCGGGACGCTGTTCGCCCGGATCGGTGTCGCGATCGGTCCCGACCACCTCTTCGGCTTCCCGAGCTGGGTCGGGTACGTCCGGGACACCGGGCCGTCGGCCGCCGTGGTGGCGCTGGCGGTCTGCATCGCCTTCCGCTGCCGGGCGTGGTGGACGGGGGGAACGGTGGCGGTGGTGATGGTCGTCGAGGCGGTCGTGCTGCCGAACCTGGCGGGCCTGGAGCATGTGGTCGCGCTGCTGTTCGCGGTGCTGATCGCCGTCTCGGTGGAGGTCTTCGGCGACCTCTGGCCACGGGTGCTGGCCGGGGTCGGCGCAGCGACCTCGGTCGCGACCGAGGCCCGCCGCCGGACGGCCGGCGCGGTCACGCCGTAGCGCCGGTAGCTTTCGCAACCGAGCAACCACAACAGGGGCGCGAGGAGCTGCGCGAAGCCGGAGGCAGCAGGCCGTCACCTTCCGATCTCGCGCAGTTCCCCGCGCCCCTGACAGTGCAACTGGCTCAGGTCCCGAAGTCAGCTCCGGGGCAGGCCCATCTCGAACCAGACCACCTTGCCGACGGCCTTGCGGGCGGTGCCCCAGCGCTCGGCGAGCTTGCTCACGAGATTGAGACCGCGCCCGTCCTCGTCCAGCTCCTCGGAGGGCTCCAGCGAGGGCAGGTTGTGGTTGTCGTCGCTGACCTCGACCAGCAGCTTGTCCACCCGGATCAGCTGTAGCTGGACGTGGTCCCTGGCGACCCGGACGGCGTTCGTCACCAGCTCGCTGACCAGCAGCTCGACGGTGTCCGTGAGCGCCGTCAGCTGCCAGGCCGCGAGCTGCTCGCGCACCAGCGCGCGGGCCCGCCGGACCTCGGCGGTGGCGACCGCCAGCTCCCAGGTGGCCACCTCGGTCGGCGCGACGCCGTCGAAGCGGGCCACCAGCAGGGCGATGTCGTCCTGCCGGTCGTCCGAGTGGAGCCGGTCGAGCACGACGTCGCAGGCCTCCTCCGGGGTCTGCTTGGGGTCGATCAGGTTGCCGCACAGCGCGGCCAGGCCTGCTCCTATGTCCCCGCCCCGGACCTCGACCAGACCGTCGGTGCAGAGCACCAGCATGGAGCCGTCGGAGACGTCGATCTTCTTGGCGACGAACGGGACGCCGCCGACCCCGATCGGCGCGCCGGCCGGGATCTCCAGCAGTTCGCCCGTGCCGTCCGGATGCACCAGCACCGGCGGCACATGGCCGGCGCTGGCCAGCTCGCAGGTGCGGTTGATCGGGTCGTAGACCGCGTAGAGGCAGGTCGCCAGGTGGTCGTCGCCGAGCTTGTGGGCCAGGTTGTCCAGGTGGCGCAGCAGCTGGCCAGGGGGCAGGTCCAGGGCGGCGAGGGTCTGCATCGCGGTACGGAAGCGGCCCATCGCGGCGGCCGAGTGCAGGCCGTGGCCCATCACGTCGCCGACCACCAGGGCGACCCGGCTGCCGGGGAGCTGGATGGCGTCGAACCAGTCGCCGCCGACCTCGGCGCGGCGGTCGCCCGGCATGTACCGGTGGGCGATCTGCACGCCGGGGATCTTCGGCGGGCGGGTCGGGATCATGGAGCGCTGCAGGGTCGTGGCGACCTTGGACTCGGCCCGGTGCAGCCTGGCGTTGTCCAGCGACAGCGCCGCGCGGGCGGCCAGCTCGCGCAGGGTGGCGGCGTCGCTCTTGTCGAAGGGTGCCCGGTCGGGAAGCCGCAGCAGCTTGAGGATGCCGAGGACGGTGCCCCGGGCCGACAGCGGCAGCACCAGCATCGAGCGGCCGACCACCACCGGGACGAGGTTCGGGCCGCCCAGTGAGGCCGCGTAGTCCACCGCGACGTCCGGGCTGATCACGGGCACGAGCACCGGCTGGTTCTCCTGCAGCGCCAGCCCGGGCGGGGTGGAGCGGGGCATCGCCAGCAGCGATCCCTCCTCCAGGACGTGGTCCCAGCTGCCCGAGGAGGCGTTGAACGAACGGGCCACCCGGCGGAGCATGGTCGCGTCGTGCGGGCGGCCCACCGGCAGCTCGGAGTCGGAGATCAGCCCGTCCAGCAGGTCCACGCAGGCGAAGTCGGCGACCCGGGGGACGAGCACCTGGCACAGCTCGCGCGCGGTGGTGTCCAGGTCGAGGGTGGTGCCGACGCTGCTGCCGACGTCGCTCAGCAGGGCCAGCTGCTCGCCGGCCTGACTGCTGGTCAGCACCTCGACGGCGGGGGAGGGCGAGGCGGGCTGGGCGGGGACCTCGGCGGCGCGGACGGGGACGTGACCGTTGGCAGCGGACTCGATGGTGGGGCCTCCCGGGGTCGGGCGGGTGCTTCCGGTCGGAGTTGCGGGCGGGTTGCCGCCCCGGGAGGAGGCGGCCTCGCGCGGGCCCGGGACGGCGCCGGGTGCCTTCGGGCCGTCCACGCCGTCGGCGGCGGGCAGGACCTGGAGCCCGATCGCGCTCGGCCCGGACCCCGGCCGGCTCGCCTCGGGCGGCCGCCGGACGGCTCTGGGCTGCACCGCCCGCTGCTGCGCGGTCGGGTAGCGGCGGCCGAGACCGGCCGCGATCCGGGCCACCCCGGACCCTGTCTGCTCGTACGGCAGCACCGGCAGCCTGGTGGCTGCGTCCACCCACAGTGCGGGCAGCCCCGCCTCGGCGAGCTGCCCGAGCAGGCGCTGCTGGCGCTCGTCCGAGCCTTTGGGCAGCAGCGGGGCGAGGGCGGCGGCCCCGGCCGGGCCGGCCGGGGTGAAGGCGGCGGCCACCCGGTGGAAGCCGCCCTGCGAGGCGGGCGCCGCCGCGTACGGGAGCAGCCGCTCGCCCAGCGCGATCCGGGGGCCCGCGGAGCGCAGCGGCCGGGCGTCGGCGGCCAGCACGAGCAGGCTGCGCCCGACGGGCTCGGTGAGCGGGTAGGCCCACCACAGCATGTCGCGCAGCCGGTCCTCGCGGTCGGTGACGGCCATCGAGCCGGCCCACGGGGTCCGGTCGAGCTGGGTGAGGTCGTCCAGGGTGTCGAGGGCGTCGCAGCGGCGGCCGCCGCCGGCCGGGCGTGGGCCGGCCGTCTCCGGGCGCGGTTCGATGGCGGGGAGAAGCCCGGAGGCCGTACGGCCGCAGGCCACCTCGGCGCGGTGGCCGAAGAGCTCCTCGGCCGCCCGGTTCCACTGGGCGATCCGGCCGTCCGGGTCGATCAGGACGGCGGCGAGGCGCAACAGGGCGACCACTCCTGAGGGGTGGTCGTCCGGCGAGTTGTTCGCTGTGGAGTTGGGCTGGTCCACCATGGATTCGGTCTGCTCCCGCCTGGCCGCCGTGGCTCCCTTGTGTCCGGCCGCTCCTGGGTGTCCTATCTGTCCGTCGCCCCGCACCTGTGCGGTACTCAGGCATGTGTGCGGTGCGGTCTGCTGTGCGTCTTCCAGCGAAGCACGGTGAGGGCCGGGACTGATAGCGAATCGATGAGATTCGTAAGTATCAGTTGCGTGTCACTCTGCGTGCGCTCGACGGTACCCCTGGTTCATCCGTTCGGACGAGCAGTTTCACCCCTCGGCACCCGGGTAGGGTGGCAGGCCGTACAGCCGTACCGGATGAAGGCGAGCAGGTGAGCGCAGAGAGCCCCACCCCGTGGACCGACCCCGAGCGGCTGTGGCTGGAGGAGCAGGTGGCCGCGGCCGAGCTCGCCTGGCTGACGCTGGAGGTCGATGTCGAGACCCTGCGGGTCGAGATCGACAACTTCGCGCTGATCCACCACCAGCTGCTCGGCCCGCTCTACGCCCGGCTGGACGAGCTGGACGCCCTCGTCGCGGAGGCCCTCGCGGCCCGCACCGGGCACCCGGAGGACATCCGCACCGCCGCCGAGGCGCGCCGCCGGGTGGACGACATGCCCGACCTGGACGCGCTCTTCGACAGCATGCCGTCGGAGTCCTCGGAGCCCGAGCCCCCGCGCCGGGTCCGCCCCGGCAAGGAGGCACAGCGGATCTACCGCGACCTGGCCCGCCGCGCGCACCCCGACCTGAGCACCGACCCGGCCGAGCAGCAGCGCCGCTCGGTGTTCATCGCCCGGGTCAACGAGGCGTACGCGCACGGCGACACCAAGAGCCTGGAGGAGCTGGCCGAGGAGTGGTCCACCGCGCCCGAGGCCGCCCCCGCGCCGGACGCCCCGGACCGGCACGCCTGGCTGCGCCAGCGCCTGGAGTGGCTGACCGGCAAGATCGGGCAGCTGGCCACCGAACAGGTCCGGCTGGAGAACACCGCGATGGGTGAGCTCCTGCGGCTCGCCCCGCAGGAGCCGGACCGGCTGCTGGAGGAGCTGGCCGAGCAGCTGCTCGGCAAGGCCGCCGAGCGGCAGCGCGAGCTGGAACGGCTGCTGACCGACGACAATGGTGGGGACCGCCCCGAATCCCAGGAGACCCAGACGATGTTCGCCCAGCTGCCCACCACCGACGCCGCCTCGATCCCGGCCGACGCCCCGCTGCTCGACGTCCGCGAGCAGGACGAGTGGGACGCCGGGCACGTGGACGGCGCGCTGCACATCCCGATCGGCGAGGTGATCGCCCGGATGGGTGAGCTCCCGGACGAGAAGCTGTACGTGCTCTGCCGGGTCGGCGGCCGCTCGGCGCAGGTCGTCCAGTACCTGGTGGCGCAGGGCCGCGAGGCGGTCAACGTGGACGGCGGCATGTTCGCCTGGGAGGCGGCCGGCCGGCCGATGGTGAGCAGCGACGGCCGGGACGCCTTCGTTCTCTGATTCCCCCTCGCGGGTGTGCCCGGTACGGCAGGATGACCGGGCACACCGCCACGCCGAGGGAGGAGACCGCCGTGCGTACCTGGTCCACTCCCGCGCTGACCGTGCTCGGCTCGGCCGGGGCGCTGCTGCTGGGCGGCACCGGGCTCTTCCTGGCGGCGCTCTTCCTGCACGTCGCGCCGTCCAACGCGGTCTCCCAGCGGTACCGGTCGGAAGTCGACCAGGTGGTCTACCCGGAGTTCGAGCAGAACTGGAAGCTGTTCGCGCCCAACCCGCTGCAGCAGAACATCACCGTGGACGCCCGGGTGCAGACCATCTCCCCCGACGGCCAGGTGCACACCCGTGACTGGCTCGGGCTGACCGCGCAGGACATCGCCGCGATCCGGGGGAACCCGGCACCCAGCCACGTGGACCAGAACCTGCTGCGCCGCGCCTGGGACTTCTACGACTCCACGCACTCCGCCCAGGACGGCACCGTCACGTCCGGCATGCGCGGCAAGCTCGCCGAGGAGTACCTCAAGCGGGTCGCGCTGCAGCGCTTCGGGCGGACGGCCGACGGCGAGCGGATCCTGCAGATCCAGCTCCGGGCGGGGACGGCCGAGGTCGCTCCGCCGCGCTGGAGCCAGGAGCAGGTCTCGACCGAGGTGCAGTACCGGGAGCTGCCCTGGTGGCCGGTGGACGACTCGGACCACGAGGGGCTCGGGTGAGCACGCCTCAGGAGACCGGTCGCCGGCTGCTCCCGGCCATCCCTCGCCAGCCGGCGGGCCCCGCACCCGAGCAGGCCGAGTGGACGCCGAACCGTCTCCAGCGGGCCTTCGACGCCTTCACCGGACGGGCCTTCGGCCCCTACCAGGCAGCGGTGGTGCGGATCGGCTTCGGCCTGGCCTGGGCCGCCTTCCTGCTGCGCGAGTGGCCCAACCGGCGGGTGCTCTACGGCGACCGCTCGCCGTGGTCCGACCAGCTGGCGGCCCGGCTGCTCGCGGAGAACCACGCCTTCACGGTGCTCTCCTGGCACCACGGGCGGCTCTGGTTCGAGCTGGTGTACCACCTGGCCATCGTGTCGGCGGTGCTGCTGATGCTCGGCTGGCGGACCAGGGCCAGCGGTGCGCTCTTCATGGTCACGGTGCTGTCGCTGCAGAACCGCAACGTCTTCGTCGGCGACGGCGGCGACAATGTCGTCCACCTGATGGCGATCTACCTCGTCCTCACCCGCTGCGCCCGGGTCTGGTCGCTGGACGCCCGCCGCGGCCGGGAGGGGACCGTCTGGCTTTGGGTCCTGCTCGGGGTCGCCCTGGCGGCCGGCCCGCCCGGCCTGCTCTGGCTGGTCTGGCTGACCGCCGCGGCCTGGTACGCCGTCAACCGGTGGCGCCCGGACGGTGAGCTGCGGGCCGTGCTGGACGCGCTGGCGAACATGCTGCACAACTGCGCGATGCTGGTGATCGCCGCCCAGGTGGTGCTGATCTACTCCACGGCCGGCTGGTACAAGGTGCAGGGCTCGCGCTGGCAGGACGGCACGGCGCTGCACTACCCGCTGCACCTGGACTACTTCACGCCCTGGCCCTGGCTCTCCGGGCTGATCGGCTCCAGCTTGCTGCTGGTCTTCCTGCTCTCGTACGGCACGGTGATACTGCAGGTCGCGTTCCCCTTCACCCTGGTCAACCGCCGGCTGAAGAACGTGCTGCTGGCGCTGCTGGTGGCCGAGCACCTGAGCATCGCCGTCCTGCTCGGGCTGCCGTTCTTCTCGCTCGCGATGATCGCGGCGGACGCGGTGTTCCTGCCGACGGGCGCGCTGCTGTGGCTGGGACGCAGGGTCAGTGATCTCGTGGGGCGGCGGGCCGACGACAGGGGCGCGGGGAACTGCGCGAAGCGGTAGGGCACAGGTCGTTGCCTTCCGATCTCGCGCAGGTCCGCACGCCCCTGTGGCCGGCCCTCATCGGCCGCCAGGCGCCCTAGACTGCGACGTATGTCCTGGTCTGCGGCTCTGCGCGACACCGCACGGACCGGACTGACCCTCGACCGGACCCTCAGCAGCCCGAAGCGGGCCCTGCGCGGCGCGGTCGCCGCGGCGCTGGTGGTCTTCCCCACGCTCGCGCTCGCCGGACCCTCGCTCGCCACCTCGGCCGCGATGGGCGCCTTCATCGCCGGCACCGCCACCTTCCAGCGCAGCTTCCGCCCCCGCGTCTCACTGGCCCTCGCGGCCGGGATCGGACTGGGCGTCAGCACCTTCCTCGGCTACCTGGCCGTCGGGGTGCCGGGGGCCTTCCCCGTCCTGCTCGCCGTCTGGGCCTTCGGCGCCGGGATGCTCTGGTCGATCGGGCCGACCGGCGGGGTGGTGGCGGCCACCACGGTCGCGGTGATGCTGGTCGTCGTCCAACTGCCGGTCAGCGTGCCGACCGCGCTCGGCCACGGTCTGATCTGCGCGCTCGGCGGCGCCGTCCAGGCCCTGGTCGTCACCCTCTGGCCGATCGAGAGCTGGCGGGCGCAGCGCGACGCACTCGCCGACACCTATGCCGAACTCGCCCACTACGCCCGCCGGCTGCGCCAGGATCCGACCGCGCACGTCGACCCGGCGCCGTTCATCGTCGCCCGGCACGCGGCCGCCCTGACGCCCTGGCAGGCCAGGCGCCGCCCGCCCGAGCTGCGCGGCCTGCGCGGCATCGCCGAGCGGATCCGCCCGACCCTGGCCGCCCTCGCCGATCCCAAGGTCGGCGCCGCCGCCGAGGGCCCCGAACGCGACCGGGCCCGGGAGATTCTCGGCGCCGCCGCCGAGGCGATGGACGCCGTGGCCCGTGCCGTCCGGACCGGCGATCCGCTCAGGGCGCCGAGGTCCACCCCGGCCCTCACGCTGGTGCCGAGGGAGGACGGCCCGGCGCTCACCGGCGCGGCCCGACGCTCGGCCCGGCGGCTCACCACCCTGCTCCGCCGGGCCACCGACACCCTCGAGAAGAGCGACCAGGACACCGTCAGCAGTCCGGTCGTCGGCCAGGGCCTGGCCCGGCCCCCGCTGTTCCGCGTGGTCCCGGTCGCCTGGCAGGCAGTCCGGCAACAGCTCCAGCCCCACTCGGCGGTCTTCCAGCACGCCGTACGGCTGTCCGGCGTCGTCACCGTCTCCTATCTCGTCGCCCGGCTGGCCGGGCTGCACCACGGCTACTGGGCACCGCTGACCGCCGCGATGGTGATGCGGCCGGACTTCGCCCAGACCTACAGCCGCGGTGTCGCCCGCCTCGCCGGGACGGTGGTCGGCGTCGCGGTCAGCACCGCCGTGGTCCAGCTGTTCGACCCCGGCCAGTGGCTCTCCGCCGCCCTGGCCGTGGTCTTCATCGGCGGCGCCTACCTGACGCTGCGCACCGGGTACGCGGTGATGACGGCCTGCGTCTCCTCGTACGTGGTCTTCCTGCTCGGCCTGCAGTCGGGCGATCCGGTGCAGACCGCCGTGGAGCGCGTCGGGCTGACCCTGCTGGGCGGGACCGTCGCGCTGCTCGCGTATGCGCTCTTCCCCACCTGGCAGACCGCCCGGCTGGCCGAGCGGCTCGCCGAGTGGCTGGCCGCCGCCGGGCGTTACGCGGCCGCCGTGCTGACGGTCTTCGGGGACCCTTCCGGGCAGGGGGCCCGCGAGGTCCGCACCGCGCTGCTCGACTCCCGGGAGGCCCGCTCCGAGCTGCTGCAGGCGATGGAGCGGGCCGACCAGGAGCCCGTCCGGCACTCGGCGCAGCTGCCCGAGCTGTCCCGCAAACACATCGACCGGGCCCGTGCCGCGATCGGCCTGCTCGGACGCAGCGCCGTCCTGATGGAGGCTCATCTGCCGGCCGAGGACTCCCCTCCGGTGCCGGGCGCGGTGGAGTTCGCCGAGGAGCTGCGGTACGCCACCGCCATCGCCGCGGCGGCCCTGCTGATCGGGCAGCCGGTGGACTTCTCCGGGCTGCGGGAGGCGCACCAGCGCTGGGAGGTCCGGCTCGCCGGGCTGCCGCGGGACGACCGCGTCGAGGTGGCCCGGGCCGGTGCCCGGCTGCTGATGGCGGCGATCGGCGACCTCGAGAAGGCGGTCCGCCCGCGCCGCCCCGTACCCTCGGGAGCGTGAGCAGCAGCGGACGTGACATCGGTCGGGCCCATGAGGGCGAGCAGTACGACGACGCCTTCGTGCCGGACGACCGGGAGGTCGGCGTCGGCCCGCACCCCGAGCCCTGGCCGGCCGGGCCTCAGTACGACCCCGAGCTGCTCGCGCAGGGCGACCGCCGCAACGTCACCGACCGGTACCGCTACTGGACCCGCGAGGCGATCGTCGCCGACCTGGACACCCGGCGGCACGGCTTCCACGTCGCGGTGGAGAACTGGCAGCACGACTTCAACATCGGCTCCGTGGTGCGCACCGCCAACGCCTTCCTGGCCGGGGAGGTGCACATCGTCGGCCGCCGCCGCTGGAACCGGCGCGGCGCGATGGTCACCGACCGGTACCAGCACGTGCGGCACCACGAGAGCGTGGCCACCCTGGCCGCGTTCGCGGCCGAGCGCGGCCTGCCGATCATCGGGATAGACAACCTGCCGGGCGCGGTCCCGATCGAGACCTTCGAGCTGCCCGAGCGGTGCGTCCTGCTCTTCGGGCAGGAGGGTCCCGGGCTCACGGAGGAGGCCTGGGGGCACTCCACCGCCGTCTGCTCGATCGCCCAGTTCGGCTCCACCCGCTCGATCAACGCGGGGGCGGCGGCCGCCATCGCCATGCACGCGTGGATCCGCGCGCACGGCTGATCAGATGGTGCACCGATAGGAATTGGGCATCCCAGGGGCGCGTGGGGGCACCTCCCGGCCGAAGGCTGGGGGAGAACTGCGCGACCAGCCCTCTACGGAGGTGCAGGGTTTCTCGCGCAGTTCCCCGCGCCCCTGAGGCACTGCATGGTTGCGCTTCGGGGAAAGCTCGGCCTCAGCCGAAGAGGAGCCTCCAGGTGTGGGGGCCCGGGTAGCCGTCGGCCTCGCTGCCGCGCCAGCCCTGGGCGAGCTGGAAGTCCTCGACGTTGCGGCGGTCGCTCTCGCTCCAGGTCGGGTTGGGGCCCTCGGAGTAGTGGCGGCCGTAGCCCTTCCTGACCAGCTGTTCGCCGAGCTGCCTGATGGCGTCGTTGGACCGCCCGGAGCCGAAGCTGTCGGCGCCGGGGAACGCCGGTGGGCCGGCCGGCGGCGCGGGCTTGGCGGTGGGCGCCGGGATGTCCTTGCCCTTGCCGTTGACCAGGAAGTCCCAGGTGTCCTTCCCCGGGAGGCCGTCGGCTTCGCTGCCGCGCCAGCCCTGTGCGAGCTGGAACGCCTCCGTCGCCCGTCGGTCCGCGTCGCCCCAACTCGGGTCTGGCCCTTCGGAGTAGAACCGGCCGCCGCCACGCCGGACCAGCAGCTCGCCGAGCTGCCTGACGAACTCGTTGCGCGCCCCCGGCCCGAACTTGTCGGCACCGGGGAAGAACGCGTCGGCGCTCGACAGCCCCCGGTAGCGGTACGCCACGTACGAGTCCGAGTGGTTCCAGTACGCGTACGGGGTGATCCGCTTCATGGTGGCGGGCCTGGTCTGCTCGAACGCGACATAGCGGGTCTGCGAGGAGTCCGTCCAGCCGCCGAAGAGCACGGCGTGGGAGCCGCCCTCCGGGTTGTCCGGGTTGTTGAAGACCAGGATGTCGCCGGGCTCGAGCTCGCTTCGGACTATTCGGTCGGCGAAGGCGGGCAGGGTCCAGGTGGTCTGGCTGCTGCCCAGCCCCCAGGCCATCGAGACGAAGCCCGAGCAGTCCTGGCGGTAGCCGTCCGACCAGTGGCTGCTCATGCTGTACGGCACGTGCTGGTCCACCCAGCTCTGGGCGCGGGCCATGATCTCGGCGCGGGTGGTGGCGGCGGCCGAGCGCTGGACCGGGGCGGCCGAGCCGTCTCCGTACAGGCTGCTGACCTCCCCCTGTGGGGTGTCGCTCGCGGCGTTGGTGCCCCCGGGCTTCGGTGTCGGGGCGGCGGTCGCGCCCGCCGCCCCGCCGAGCACCGTGCCGACGGCCGCGACCAGGACGGCGGCGCGCCGGGCGCCCCGTGCCGCCGGGTGGCCGCCGTCCTCCTGCCGCGCCGCGTGCAGCCGGGCTCTGCGGCGGGCCGTGCAACCGCCGCAGATGCAGTCGTCGTCCGGCTCTATCTCGGTGAACTCCATCAGCACGGTCCATCCCTGCCTCTCCTCGGGTCCTTCAGCAGAGGGGATCTGTTCCACCGTGGCCTGGCGAAATATCAGAAAGTTCGTAACAAAATATGACTTAGTAGTAGCGCTGCATCAGATCGGTGGCCCAGCCCGGCTGTCGGACCTCTCCGCGCGGACCGAACTCCACCAGGTAGGGCTTGATGTCGAGCACCGGAGTGCCGTCGATCGCGTCCAGCCCGAGCACGTGGACGTCCAGTCCGTCGGTCTTCACCAGACGGCAGCGGGATACTCCGATCCGGTTGGGCCGGTTCTTTCCGCGCTGGGCGAAGATGCCGGTCAGCGGCAGCTGCTCGTTGTTGCGCGGGTGCCGGTTGCCGGTCTCGATCTTCTCCACGGCGACCCGGTGGAAGTGGAAGACCACCTCCAGGTGGGAGTAGCCCTCCAGTCCGGAGATCGCGTCCGTGGTGAACTGCGACTCGTCCAGCCGGATGACGGCGGCGACCTCACCCCACTCGTCGTCCTCGGGCTCGGTCCGTCCCCCGACGACCTGCCCGACCGGCTGCAGGATGACCTGGTCCATGTGCTTACCCCCTGGTTGTTGACGACGACTCACCAGTATTGCGGGTACCGCACCGCCGTACGCCCGGCCCGGCCGGCCAGGATTCCGACCGCCACCAGCAGGGCGGTGGCCAGCGCGAGCAGCGGCAGGAAGCGGGCGGCCGCGGGTGACTGCAGCACCACGATCACGGCGGTGGCCGCGGCCGGGGAGTGCGGCGTACGGGCCGCCGTCATCGCGCCCAGCGCCAGTCCGCCGGCCAGGGCGGCCGCCCAGGGGGAGCTGCCGACGGCCGTCAGGACGGCGAAGCCGGTGAGCGCCGAGAGCAGCTGACCGCCGATCACACTGCGCGGCTGTGCCAGCGGCAGCCCCGGTGCGCCGTGCACCAGGGCGGCGCTGGCGGCCAGCGGCGGGATGAGCAGCGGCTCGTCCAGCACCGTGCCGACCGCGACCAGGAGCAGCAGGGCGGCGACGGCGAAGGCGGTGGAACGGACGGTGGTGAGGCTCGGTGGCCTCGGCGGCGGGGTCATCGGGCGGCTCCGGGGACGGGCGGGTTGGCGGGGGAGAACTCGGGCTCGGTCCAGGTCAGCGGAGTCGCATGGGCGAGCTCCACGACCCGCTCGACGGTGAAGTCCACCGCGCGTCCGCCCTCCGGGAGGCTCCAGTCGACCCGGGCGCGGCCGGAGAGCAGCAGGGCCGAGCCGGTCTCCCAGTCGGGCAGCAGCAGGCCGGCCGCCGGGTTGAGTTCCAGATTGCCCAGGGTCATGAACATGCTGTTGCCCGCGTACTCGGGCCAGCGCAGCCGGTCGGGGCCGAGCACGGCGAGGAAGCCCGGGTTCCCGCCCCGGTGCGAGGCGTCGACCCGGCCGTCCGGGCCGGCCGTAGCGACGAAGAAGGTGTCGGCGGTCGAGACGGCCAGCTGCTGGGCGGTCGAGAGCCGGGAGCCCTCCGAGCGCACCTCGGGAGAGGGGGACGGGGCATCGAGCGGGCTTCGCCGCTGGATGTACTTGGGGCAGTTGGCGTACACCTGCTCGGCGGTGATCACCAGACCGCCCCGGCCGTCCGGCACGGCGCGGCCGTTGAGCCGCATCCGGCGCCGGCCGGCCGGGTCGAGCGCGATGGTGCCCACTTCGGCGGGGCCGCTCAGTACGGCCGCGAGCGGGTCGCCGGGTGCCGGGCGGGCGGCCACCTCGAGGGTGCGCTCGTCGGCGGCCCGGACGAATCCCGGCTCGCCGCTCAGCAGGGTGGCCCAGAGCCGGCCGCCCGGGTCGGCGGCGCCGACCACGAGCGTCCGGCGCTCCGCCAGGAACCGGGCGGCCACGGCGGGGATGGTGCTGCCGATGGACCGCCCGGCGTGGTCCGCCCGGTCGAGTACGCCCGCGCGCAGTTGCACGGCGCGTTCGCCGCGGTGGTAGGTGGTCATGGCCTAGAAGAAACCGCAGGTCGGCGCGGCGGCGGTGGGCGCGACGGCGGTCTCGTCGACGCCCTTCGGGGTGTAGATCTCCAGCCGGATGCCGTCCGGGTCGGTGAAGAAGATGCCGCCCGAGGCCGAGCCCTCGCCGTGCGGGACGACGCCCTCGTAGGCGAACTCGGCGCCCAGCTCGCGCAGGGTCCGCTCGGCGGCCTGCACCTCGGCGAGCGACTCGACCTGGAAGGAGAGGTGGTGGAGCCCGGGCCCCGCGGTGGCGAAGCTGCCGGTGCTCTGCTGCCAGAGGGTCAGCACCAGCTTGCCCTCGCGGGCCAGGAAGGCGTACCGGCGCTCGGGGTCGGTGCCCTCGCCGGCCGGCTCGAGGCCGAGGACCTGCTGGTAGAAGGCGGTGGAGCGGTCGAGATCGGTGACGTTGAGACCGATGTGGCCGGTCTGCAGGGTCTGGAGTGGAGCCGTGACGGTGCTGGACATGCCTGGACGCTCCCGTGAGGTATCGACTAACCGGTACTGAAGACAGTAGGGGTTAGAGGAACGAGGCGTCAACCATTACGGGATGTCTTACTGGTTAGAACGGAGCTACTCCCACTCCCAGCGGATACCGACCTGGCCCGGGGCCTGGTCCGGCGCGAGCACATGGGCACTGGCCGAGGCGCCGATCCACAGCTGCTGGCGGCGCTTGTCGGTCTCCTCGCCGGGCTCCCGGTCGAAGCGCTCGCAGTGCGCCGGCACGGCGGACGGGTCGAAGTGCACCTGGAGCACGTACTCGCGCACCGGCACCGCGAAGAACCGCGCGTAGTTGGTGGTCGGATCGCCGGGCGGGATCTCCACCTCGTACTCGAAGACCGTGCTGTCACCCAGCCCCAGCGGCCGGTCCAGCAGCAGCTCGGCCACCAGCAGCCCGATCTCGGGGCGGCGGCGGACCCTGCCCAGCCGGGCCTGCCGGACGGAGGTGATCTCCGGGCAGCCGGTCGCCTCGTCGTCCGCCTTGTGCACCACCAGGCAGCGGGCCACCCCGCTCACGGTGGCCCGGACGACCTGGCGCATCCGCAGCATGTAGCCGCGCTGCTGGGCGTCCACGAAGTACGCGTCGTGGATGCTGAGCCGCTCCAGCTCGCCGCTCGGCGGCGCGTCCAGCTCGGCGAAGACGTCGTACATCTCGCGCTCGCCGGGCCAGACGTCCTGCACCCGGAGGCTGTCGGAGACGGCCGGGGTCACCCAGCGTCCACGCGGGCGGGGCGGGCCGAGCAGGGAGGAGAGGGCGGCGTGCGGGAGCCCGAGCAGCTCTTCCAGCAGGTGGACGGCGCGCAGGGAGGTGGCGCGCTCCGGCTGGCTGCGCCCCCGGCGCCAGTAACTCAGCGTGGTGATGCTCACTCTGACGCCCTGTTGCGCCAGGGCGGCTCTGATCCGGTCCAGGCTGAGGCCGCTGGCCTCGATCGCGGCGTGCAGGGCCTCGGCGAAGCTCCCCGCCGAGGCGGGTACGGGGACGGGCACGGCCACGGGGGCGGTGTCGTCGCGGGCCGGGACGCGCGCGGAGCCGACGTCCAGGCCTTCACGGCGCTGGCCGACGAGCCTGAGCCGACCGGCGTGCTGCGGTTGCTGTGAGCCCATGCGGATACCTTCCCCACCAGGCGAGTTCGGTGGGAGCAGCCCAGCGCATGTGCGCCGGGATCTGGTCACCGAGCAGTGGGAACCCTACGCACGGTCGAGAGGCTACGTCATCAAGCTGGACATATGACAGTGGTCACGACAAAGATTCCGCAGGTCGGCGCATATTGAAACATTGTGGAAACAGAGGTGCCGGTACGGGGGGCACGCCCCGTACCGGCACCGGTACTGAATGTGTGTCAGGAAATGCTGAGCGCCGTGTCGTCGATCACGAAGCTGGTCTTCAGCGAGGAGTCCTCGACGCCGGTGAACTTGATGGTCACCGTCTGGCCGGCGAAGGCCGACAGGTCGAAGGACTTCTGCACGTAGCCGGTGGCGGCGTTCACGTTGGAGTACGTGGCCAGCGTGGTCGAGCCCGCCTGGACGGTGAGCTTGTCGTACGCGGTGCTGCCGGTCTCGGCGGTGTCGATGTGCACCCAGAAGCTGAAGGTCGCCTTGCAGCCGGCCGGGATGCTCACCGTCTGGGACAGGGTGTCGGTGTGCGCGCTGCCGTAGCCGTCCAGCCAGGCCTTCCAGGAGCCCGAGTGGGCGGCCTGGCCGGTGCCGTTGTCGATCACGCCGGAGGACGCCGTCCACGGAGCGGCGGTGCCGGTCTCGAAGCCGGCGTTGCCCAGCAGCTGGGTGGCGGTGCAGCCGCCCGACGGCGGCGGCGTGGTGTCACCGAGCAGGGCGGTGGTCAGGGCGTCGGCGACCGGGGTGCCCCAGCCGGTGACCTGGTCGTAGCCGGTCTTGGTGGAGAAGTCCTGGTTGGCGCCCGAGGTCACGTCGTGGAACGTGGTGCCGTAGCTGGTGCCGTTGGCCAGCGCGTACAGCTTCGGGTTGGCCTCGCCGAGGACGGCCTTGCCGGCCGCCTTCGCCTTCTGGTTGAAGAGGGCGGCGTAGCCGGACCACAGCGGGGCCGCGGCGGAGGTGCCGCCGTAGACCTGCCAGCCGGCCGAGCTGCTGCCCTGGGTGTAGATCGCGAAGCCGCTGGCCGGGTCCGCGTTGGAGGACACGTCCGGGACGGTGCGCATGGTGCCGGTGACACCGGTACCGGTCTGCCAGCTCGGCTTGGAGAACTGGGTGGAGACGCCGCCCCCTGCGG
The DNA here is from genome assembly GCF_007828955.1 of Kitasatospora atroaurantiaca. Taxonomy (NCBI): domain Bacteria; kingdom Bacillati; phylum Actinomycetota; class Actinomycetes; order Kitasatosporales; family Streptomycetaceae; genus Kitasatospora; species Kitasatospora atroaurantiaca. The sequence goes on from NZ_VIVR01000001.1 coordinate 4,017,567, forward strand.
TACTCCACGCGCTCTCGGACGAGTAGGCGTTGCCGGTGGTGACCTTGAGGTTGGTGCCGCCGACACCGGTCTGGTGCGGGCTGGACGCCGGGAAGTCGACCGCCTTGACGGACGAGCCGCTGGTCGAGCGGGTGCAGTCGCGGGAGCCGTCGTCGCCGGACGCCGAGAAGATGCTGATGCCCTGGGCGGCGGCCTGCTTGAAGGAGTTGTCCACGGCCGTCATCGAGGAGGGCGTGGTGTCCGGCTCGCAGGAGCCCCAGGAGATGGAGATGACCGAGACCCGGTTATCCGCCACGATCTTGGCGGCCATGTCGATCTCGCCCTGGTCGCTGTTGGGGGCCTCGTAGACCAGCTGGGTGGCCTTGGGCGCGACGCCGCGGACGATCTCGCTGTCCAGCTCGACCTCGCCCTGGCCGCCGCCCGGCTTGCTGTCGTAGTTGGCGCCGTCCACCGAGACGGTGGTGACGGCCGGGCCCGAGAGGCCGAACTGGGTGTCGTAGGTCTGCAGGTTCGCCGACTTGTAGCCGTCGAACTCCCAGAGCGCGACCGTGACGCCGGTGCCGTCGGTGCCGACCTTGTTGAGGTTGTAGGCGCCGTTGTACTGGGCCGGGCCGAAGCCGCTCGGCGTCGCGTGGGGGGTCGACGCGTTCGGCTTGGCGATCCGGCTGGTGCGCACGGTGTGGTTGTTCAGGCCGGAGACGCCCTGGACCACATCGGCCAGCGAGGCCGGCACCGAGGCGGCGGCGTCGTTGGAGAAGAAGGTGCGGTTCTGCTGCGGGTCGACGTACGAGCTCTCGTGCGTGCCGAAGGCCTTGGCGATCTGCTCGGCGGAGCCGTGCGCGTTCACCACCTGGCGGTTGGCGCTGACGGACGAGACGCTCAGGCCCTGGGCGGTCAGGTACGAGCGGACCTGGTCCACCGAGGCCTGGGTCGGGCCGTAGCGGGCGTTGAACTGCTCCGGGGTCAGGTACTGGCCGAACTCGGGGGAGCCGGGCTTGCTCACCGCGGTGAGGAAGCGGTCGAGATCGGCGGTGTTGCGCAGCTTGAGGCTGACGGACACCGATATGTCCTGGGCGGCGGCGACGTCACCCACCTTCTGCGAGCGGGCCACCGCAGGGGTCACGGTGTTGGGCAGGGCCACCCGGGAAGCGGAGGCGTTGGGGATCGGTGCGGCTTGTGCGGTGGTGACACCCAGGGACACCACGGTCAGTGGCAGAACGGCAAGTGCCGAGGCAAGGGCGAGCGAGCGGGGTCGCACGGGCTCCTCCGGAAAGTGTGGGGCGTTCCGGGTTCGAAAACGCTTGTCAGAACTTCCCAGAAAACTTTCAGGAATAGGGCCATGCCCAAGCAATTGGTTGCTAAAAAACAGTCAAGTGTGGAATTTCGATTCATCAACAGAATGCGGGAATCTCCATACAGTGAATATGGTCCCGGTGGAACGGAGTTAGACTCGATCGCATGCCAGACCCCCGTGACCCGCGCCCGCTGATCGGCGAACCGCTCTCGCTCGATCTGCTCAACACCCGCTGGCGCGGCACGCCCGTCAACGACCTGCTCACCGACGTCGCAGGATACGAGATCTGGCTGGCCTCCGCAGGCCTCACCGAGCGCTGCCCGGCGGACGCGGCGGGCCTGGAGGCCGTACGCACCACGCGTTCCGCCATCGGTGAGCTGGTCCGCGCCGCCGAGGAGCAGCGCCCGGCCGAACTCGCCGCGCTCAACGAGGTGCTGCGGCACGGCCGACTGCGGCGGGAGCTCACCGAGGCCGGTCCGGTCGAGACGGTGGAGGTGGACAGCCCCGAGTGGCTGGCCGCCTGGCTCGCCGCCGACGACTACCTCGGCCTGCTGCGGCAGGGGGCGCACCGCATCAAGGCGTGCGCCCACCCGACCTGCATCCTGCACTTCTTCGACACATCGCAGAACGGCCGCCGCCGCTGGTGCTCGATGGCCGTCTGCGGGAACCGGGCCAAGGCGGCCCGGCACTACGACAAGGTCACGACTCGCTAGCGCCCTGAGCCGAAGGGCGAGTCACTGGGTTCCGAGCCATTGGGTCAGCGCCGAGCGCAGCTCGCCGCGGCTCGGGTCCACGGCGGCCCAGGCCGCGTAGCCGTCCGGGCGGACCAGCAGCACGGTGTCCCGGAGCTTGCCGTGCGGGTCGGCCGGCGCGGCCGTCACCAGCCGGTCCGCCCACGGCTCGGCCACCGACAGCTCGTCGTTGCTGATCAGCACGGCCTTCCCGCCGCGCAGCGCCTCGTGGAGCCGGGACGGGCCGCCGGGCACGTCCACCGCGAGGCGGAGGTCGGGAATGCGGCGGCCGACCAGGTGGTGCGAGTCCTTCGGCGCCGGGTACGCGATGCCGATCCCGGAGACCATACGGGTGCCGTGCTCGGTGACCGGGCCCAGGTGGCCGGCCACCGAGGTCAGCGCGCTGCGCAGCGCCCGGGCCGGGGCGGAGCCCGCCAGCGCCAGCCGAACGAGTGCGCCGGAGCTGCGCAGCACCGCCTTGCCGACCGGGTGACGCTCCGTCTGGTAGGTGTCCAACAGGGCGTCAGGAGCCCAGCCCTGGACGGCGGCGGCGAGCTTCCACCCCAGGTTGGCGGCGTCCTGCAGGCCGGTGTTCATGCCCTGGCCGCCCGCCGGGGAGTGGCAGTGCGCCGCGTCCCCGGCCAGGAAGACCCGGCCGGAGCGGTAGTTCGGCACCTGCCGCTCGTCGCTGTGGAAGCGCGACATCCACCGCGGGTCGTGCAGACCGTAGTCCTCGCCGAACACGGTGCGGGTGACGTCGACGATCTCGGCCAGGCTCGCCGGCGCGCTGTCCGGGAGCTGACGCGCGCGGTCCCAGGCGATCACCCGGTACCAGCCGTCGCCGAACGGCACCATGAAGGCGAAGCCCGCGTCGTTCGCGGCGACCGTCAGCACCTCGTCCGGCTCGCGCTCCAGCCGTACGTCGGCGAGCAGCACCGAACTGATCACCGACTCCCCCGGGAACGGGATGCCCAGCAGGTCGCGCACCGCACTGCGTACGCCGTCCGCACCGACCGCGTACGTCGCCCGGTGGGTCGTGGTGGCGCCGTCCGCCCGGACGTCCAGGCTGACGCCCTGGCCGTCCTGCCGCAGCGCGACCACCTCGGAGCCCCGCAGGATCGTCGCCCCGGCCTTCAACGCGCGCTCCTGGAGCAGTCGTTCGGTGTTGGACTGCGGGGTGATCAGCACGAAGGGGAACCGGGTCGGCAGCCGGCCGAGCTCCACCTGGAGCTGCCCGAAGAGCCGCAGCGAGCCGAGTGCCGTACCGGTGGCGATCAGGTCGTCGGCCAGGCCGCGGGCGTCCAGCTGCTCCAGCGTACGAGCGTGCACCGCGAACGCCCGGGTCAGATTGGACTCGGCGCCGCGCTTCTCGAGCACCGTCACGCGCAGCCCCGCGGTCGCCAGATCGCCGGCCAGCAGGAGCCCGGTGGGCCCTGCGCCGACGATCACGACATCGGAGGTCAGCTGCTTGTCGGACATCTGCCATCTCCCGGTGGTCGGAACAGCATTCGCGAGCGGGCCGGTTCTCAGCCCGCTCTCAGGCTTCCATCATCGCGGCCCCATCGAGGACTGTGAATCTCGCTGGCATGACACAGCCCGCAACGCGGGGCACGACGATGGTCGGCCCCCTCCCTGCCGAAGACGGGAAAGTCCGGACCAAGCTGGTCGAGGTGGTCGTCCCCGTCTACAACGAGGAACACACGGTCGAGCGATGCGTGCGCCGACTGCACGCGTACCTCTCCGAGACCTTCCCCTACCCGTACCGCATCACCATCGCGGACAACGCGAGCATCGACGGCACCTGGGCCGTGGCCGCCGCGCTGGCCGCCGAGATCCCGCAGGTCGAGGCCGTGCACCTGGACCTCAAGGGCCGCGGCCGGGCGCTGCGCCAGGTCTGGGGCGACAGCGACGCCGACGTGGTCGCGTACATGGACGTCGACCTCTCCACCGGTCTCGAGGCCTTCCTCCCGCTGGTCGCGCCGCTGCTCTCCGGCCACAGCGACCTGGCGATCGGCAGCCGGCTGCACCGCGGCTCGGCGGTGGTGCGCGGACCGAAGCGCGAGTTCATCTCGCGCACCTACAACGTGCTGCTGCGCGCCACCATGGCCGCCAAGTTCTCCGACGCCCAGTGCGGTTTCAAGGCCGCCCGGACCGACGTGGTCAAGCAGCTGCTCGGCGAGGTCGAGGACAACGCCTGGTTCTTCGACACCGAATTGCTGCTGCTGGCCGAGCGCTCCGGGCTGCGGATCCACGAGGTGCCGGTGGACTGGGTGGACGACCCGGACAGCCGGGTGGACATCGTCCGTACGGTGATCGACGACCTCAAGGGCATGGCGCGGGTCGCCCGCCGCTCGCTCTCCGGCTCCCGGCCGGATCTGCCCTCGCGGGTGCAGCAGGCACAGCTCCCGCCAGGCCTGGGCTGGCAGTTGGCGAGCTTCGCGGTGGTCGGCACGCTCAGCACCCTGGCGTACGTGCTGCTCTACCTGGGGATGCGTCAGCTGATGCCGGCGCTGCTCGCCAACGCACTGGCGCTGGGCATCACGGCCGTCGCCAACACCGCCGCCAACCGGCGCTTCACCTTCGGGGTGACCGGCAGTCAGGACGCGCTGAAGCACCAGGTGGAGGGCGGGATCGCCTTCGTCATCGGGCTGGCGCTGAGCAGCGGCGCGATCGGGCTGCTGCACCTGCTGCGACCGTCCGCCGCGCACTCCGGTGAGCTGATCGTGCTGGTGGCGGCCAATGCGCTGGCCACGCTGGTGCGCTTCCTGCTGCTGCGGGTCTGGGTCTTCAACCCGAAGCGGTCGAAGCGGCGGTCCGCCCGGTGAACCGACCCTGGTACCTGCGGGTGGTCCTCGGCCACCCCAACGAACCGCGCTGGGCGCGGCCTTCGATGTGGGCCGTCCTCGCGCTGGCCACCGTGCTGTACTGCTGGAACCTCAGCAGCAGCGGCGAGGCCAACTCGTACTACTCGGCGGCCGTGCTGAGCGGGACGAAGAGCTGGTCGGCGATGTTCTACGGCTCGCTGGACGCCGGTAACTTCATCACCGTGGACAAGCCGCCGGTGGCGCTCTGGCTGATGGTCGTGTCCTGCCGGGTCTTCGGCTTCGGCACGCTGCCGATGCTGCTGCCGATCGCGCTGAGCGGCGTCGCCTCGGTCGGCGTGCTCTACAGTGCCGTACGCCGCAGCTTCGGCCACCGGGCCGCGCTGGCCGCGGCCCTGGTGCTGGCACTCACGCCGATCAGTGCGGCGATCAACCGGGACAACAACCCGGACCCGGTGCTGGTGCTGTTCATGGTGATCAGCGCGTGGTTCTGCCTGGAGGCCATCCGCAGCGGCCGGCTGATGCCGCTGGTGTGGTCGGCGGTAGCCACCGGCTTCGCGTTCAACACCAAGATGCTGCAGGGGTACGTCGCGCTGCCGGCGCTGGTGCTGGCGTACGCGCTCTGCGCTCGGCCGTCCGTGGGGCGGCGGGTACGCAACCTGCTGGTCGCGGGTGCGGCGCTGGTGGTGTCCAGCGGGTGGTGGATGGGCATCGTCGCGCTGGTGCCGACGGCCGACCGGCCGTACATCGGGAGCAGCTCGGACAACACCGTCTGGGACCTGGTGATCGGCTACAACGGCCTCGGCCGGGTGCTCGGCGCCGACTCGCCGACCGGCATGGGCGGCGCCAACTTCGGCGGTGAGCCGGGGCTGCTGCGGATGGCCAACTCGATCCTGGGGACGCAGATCTCCTGGCTGATCCCGTTCGCCCTGGTGGTCCTGGCGGCCGGGCTGGTGCTGCGCGGCCGGCGGCCGCTGACGGACACCCCGCGTGCGGGGCTGCTGGTCTGGGGCGGGTGGATGGTGATCCACCTGGTGGTCTTCAGCTTCGGCAGCGGCGGGTTCCACCCGTACTACACGACCGCGCTCGGGCCCGGCATCGCCGGGACGGCGGGTGCGGGCGGCGCGATGCTGCTGCGGGCCTTCCGGGCCCGGCGGCCGAAGTGGGCGCCGGCCGTACTGCCGCTGGCCATAGGTGCCTCGGCGGTGTGGGCGGTGGTGCTGCTGCGGCGCAACAGCTCCTTCCACGGCGGGCTGTGGCTGCTGGTGCTGGTCGGCGCGGTGGGCGCGGTGGCGGCGCTGTTCGCGGCCAGGGCCCAGAAGGCGGCCGGGGCCTCGCGGCTGCGGGGCCGGCTGTACGGGGCGGGTGCGGGCGCGGCGCTGATCGCGCTGCTGGCCGGGCCCGCGGCGTACGCGGCGGCGCCGATGAGCGACGGCGGAGTGCAGGGCGTCAACCCGACGGCCGGACCGTCGAGCGGCGGCATGGGCGGTATGGGCGGCGGCCCCGGCGGTATGGGCGGTGGCGGCGGCCGGGGTGGTTTCCCGGGTGGCGGAGCCGCTCCCGAAGGCATGCGGGCTCCCGGTGACGGCGAGGGAGGCTTCCCGGGCGGGACCAGGTCTGAGGGCACGCCCACGGGTGAGAGCGGTGCACCGACCGGAGGCATGGCCGGTGGCAGCGGCATGGCCGGCCGCGGCGGTATGGGCGGCGGCGGTATGGGCGGTGCCGACTCCAAGATGATCTCGTACCTGGAACAGCACCAGGACGGCGCCACCTGGCTGGTCGCGACCTCGCGGGCCACCTCCGCCGCGCAGATCATCCTGCAGACGGGCAAGCCGGCCATCGCGACCGGCGGCTTCAGCGGCTCGGACCCGGCGATGACGCTCGACAGGTTCAAACTGCTGGTGCAGCAGGGGAAGTTGCACTACATCCTGCTGGGCGGCGGTATGGGTGGTGGCGGCATGGGCGGCGGCGGTGGCGGCCGGAGCAGCTCCGGCCTGGAGTCGTACGTGACCTCCAGCTGCACCCTCGTCAGTGCGAGCGAGTACGGCAGCACCGCCTCAACCACAACCACAACCACGCAGCAGAGCTCGTCCGAGCAGCTCTACCGCTGCGGCTGAGACTCCGGTGGCCCGTTCCCTTCCCCCGGGGAGCGGGCCACCGGTCTTTCAGCTGTGCCGCCGGACCTCGACCACGCGGAACCGGTTGGCGACGAACGCCCCGTCGCAGTAGGCCGAGTTGGCGGCCGGGTTGGCGCCGGTGCCGTGCAGGTCGGAGAAGGCCGCCGTCTGGTTGGCGTACACCCCGCCGGTCAGGTTGAGCGAGAGCGAGACCCCGGCGTCCAGGGAGGCCTCCACCAGCGCCGCCTCGACCTCGGGCGACACGGTGTACCCGGCGGCCGTCATGGCGCCCTGCTCGCGCACGGTGCGCCGCATCAGCTCGACCGCCGCCTCCGCCGACTCGACGGCCACCGCGAAGGACACCGGGCCGAAGCACTCGCTCAGGAAGGTCGCCCGGTCGTCCGGCTTGTCGGCGTCCACCTTGATCAGCGCGGGCGTCCGGACCGTGGCCGCCGGGAACTCGGGGGAGGTCACCACCCGCGGCGTCAGGGCGAGTTCGCCGTACTCGCCGCCCGCCGCCTGCACGGTGCGCTGCAGCACGCCCGGGTTGACCACGGCGCCCAGGATCGCGGCGGCCCGCGCGTCGTCGGCGAGCAGGCCCTCGATGGCGGCGGCGAGGTCGGTCACCACCTCGTCGTAGGACTTGCCGCCCTCCTCGGTGGTGATGCCGGTGCGCGGGATCAGCAGGTTCTGCGGGGTGGTGCACATCTGGCCGCTGTAGAGCGAGAGCGAGAAGGCCAGGTTGGCCAGCATGCCGCGGTAGTTGTCGGTGGAGTCGATCACCACCGTGTTGACGCCGGCCTTCTCGGTGTAGACCTGGGCCTGCTTGGCGTTGCTCTCCAGCCAGTCGCCGAAGGACGTCGAGCCGGTGTAGTCGATGATCTTCACCTCGGGCCGCACCGCCAGCACCTGGGCGATGGTCGAGCCCTCGTGCTCCGCCGCCAGGCAGACCAGGTTGGGGTCGAAGCCGGCCTCGGTCAGCACCTCACGGGCGACCCGTACGGTGAGCGCGAGCGGCAGGGTGGCGCGCGGGTGCGGCTTGACCAGCACCGGGTTGCCGGTGGCCAGCGAGGCGAACAGGCCGGGGTAGCCGTTCCAGGTCGGGAAGGTGTTGCAGCCGATCAGCAGCGCGAGGCCGCGCGGCACCACGGTGAACTCCTTGACCATGCTGAGCGGGTCGCGCTTGCCCTGCGGCTTCGTCCAGCTCGCGCTCTGCGGCAGGCGGGTCTGCTCGGCGTAGGCGTACGCGACCGCCTCCAGTCCGCGGTCCTGGGCGTGCGGGCCACCGGCCTGGAAGGCCATCCCGTACGCCTGGCCGGTGGTGTGCATCACCGCGTGCGCGAACTCGTGCGAGCGGGCGTTGATCCGGGCCAGGATCTCCAGACAGACCGCCGCGCGCGCGGCCGGACCGGCCGCCGCCCAGGCGGGCCGCGCCGTCTGCAGCGCGTCGATCAGCGCCTCGGCCTCGGCGTGCGGGTAGCTGACGCCCAGCTCGATGCCGTACGGCGAGGACTCGCCGCCGACCAGCTCACCATCGGTCGGCTGGCCGTCGATCGCGAAGACGCTGCCGAGCACGGCCTCGAAGGCGGCCCGGCCGTCCTCCGTCCCGGTCTCGCCGTACGCCTTGGGGAACTCGGGATAGGGCGACCAGTAGTCGCGTGACGCGGAGGCGGCGAGGGCGCCGGAGAGCGTCTCCTGGTGACGGTCGATCAGTTCGGCGACGAAGGGGTGAGCGGCCGCTGCGGTCATGGTGCGCTCCTCTAAGGGGCGGACGGGACACCTCTCAGCGTAACCGAACGATCGGTCGGGACAAGCCCCCATCCCGATGCTTCTGCCCACGGATTCGCAGCGGCCTACGGCACGCCGAGCTCGAAGAGGACGTAACCCGCGAACCAGCCGGACGCGATCGCGGTCGAGCCCAGCACGGTCGCCAGCGACGGCAGGCTCAGGCGGCGGAGCGCCACCGCGACCGGCAGGAGGAGCGGGAAGGCGGGCAGCAGATAGCGGGAGGTGTTGCCGAAGATCTGCTGGCTGCCCAGCACCAGGACGACCGTGACCAGGGTGTAGACGACCAGGAACACCGGCGGTCGCAGCCGGATCAGCAGCACGGTCAGCACCGGCACCGCGAAGACCAGCAGCGCGCCGATCAGGTCCTCGGTCGGGAACGAGAACAGGTAGTCGGTGTGCCCGTAGAGGACCCCGCGCAGCACGTTCAGCGTGTGGTTCCCGTAGTCGAAGTAGTGCAGCCAGGCACCGCGCTGGAGGGTGAAGTAGCCGGTCAGGTCGCCCATCCGCCAGCCCACCCAGACGATGTACCCGGCTAGGCCGAGCGGGGCGATGACCATGGCGGCGAGCGGGCCGGTGACGCCGTCCCGGCCGCGGTACAGGGCGACCATGGCGGCGACGCCCAGGGCGGCGATCAGGGCGGTGGCGGTGGGCCGGTTGAGCCCGGCGACGAAGGTGATCACCCCCGCGGCGAGCCAGCGGTGCGTGAGCACGGCGTAGCAGGCCCAGGCGGCCAGCGCGACGAAGAGCGAGTCGGAGTAGACCGCCCACTCGGCACCCGAGCCCGGGAAGACGCCCCAGAGCGCGGCGGCGATGACCCCGGTCCGCCGGTCGGTGAGCTTCGCGGTGATCGCGAAGATGCCCGCGGCGGCGGCGAACGAGGCGAGCACCGAGATCAGCATGCCCGCGCCGTACAGGCCGAGGCCGGTGCAGTCGGACACCAGCCGCATCAGGCCGGGGTAGAGCGGGAAGAAGGCGGCGGAGTTCTGGTCGTGGGTCAGCCACTGGCCGGTGAGCGGAACGAGCTGCGGGTGGTAGCCGTTGGCGGCGACCTGCTCGTACCACCAGCCGTCCCAGCTCTGCAGGACGTCCCAGGAGTGGGCACCCCCGCCGAACCGCGGGTTCTTGGCGCGGAAGTCCCCGGAGGCGTCCAGCAGGCGCATGAAGACGAGGAAGCCGACCAGCTTCACCACGCCGTACGCCGCGAGGGCGGGGGCGAACCGCCGTGCCGTGGCATTCGTCCACCGGGTGCGGCCGGGGGCTTCGGGATCGGGCTTCTCGGGCTGCTCGTCCTGCGAACGTTCATCCACCGATGTGTGGGATATCGCGCTCATTGGATGGTCCCCGCCCGCGGTCGCTTCGCCTGTCGTCATTGGCCCTCACACTGTCCCGCGAGCCTACGTCATCGGGCAATGCCGCTCCCGTGGCGTGAGTGTGTGCGCACGGTCCGTGCGGAGTCCGGGCGGCGGCAGGGTGGTGGCAGGGCGGTGGCCCCGGGCTGACGTTCCACCAGGGCGCCGGGGATACTCGTTCGTATGGCCGAGAACACCACCCGCACCGCGTACACCGTCGAGTCACTGCTCGCCGTGACGGTCGAGGTCTTCAACGAGCGCGGGTACGACGGCACCTCCATGGAGGACCTGTCGCGGGCGGCCGGCATCTCCAAGTCCTCGATCTACCACCACGTGCGCGGCAAGGAGGAGCTGCTCCACCTCGCCGTCGGCCGGGCGCTGGACGCGCTCTTCGGCATCCTGGACGAGCCCGCCGCCGGCACCGGACGCCCCGTGGACCGGCTGGAGCACGTGGTCAGACGGACGGCCGAGGTGCTGCTCGCCGAGCTGCCGTACGTCACGCTGCTGCTCCGGGTGCGCGGCAACACCGCGACCGAGCTGTGGGCGCTGGAGCGCCGGCGGGAGTTCGACCACCGGGTGGCCGAGCTGCTCCGGGCGGCCGTCGCCGCGGGCGAGCTGCGCTCGGACGTCGAGCCCCGGCTCGCCACCCGGCTGCTCTTCGGCATGATCAACTCCATCGTGGAGTGGTACCGGCCGGGTGTCAGGGCCGCCGACGGCGTCGCCGAGGCGGTCGTCCACCTCGCCTTCGACGGGCTGCGCGCGGCGCACTGAGCGGGGCAACCCCGGGGGTCGAGGGCAACCCGAGGGGCAAGGGGCAACCTCAAGGGGCGCGGGGACCTGCGCGAAGCCGGAAGACCCAGAGCTCCAGCCGCACTCGAGGAGCAACCTGCACGACCTGCCGCGACTGAACGCCGGAGCCCTCCCGCCCCGCGCAGTTCCCCGCGCCCCTTGGGGCTTGCCCGGCGGTCGCGGTCAGTCAGACAGGGGGGACCTGGTCGGTCTCCTCGAAGACCAGGAGGGTCTGGGTGCCCAGTACCTCCGGGATGCTCTGGATCCGCCCCAGCACCAGCTCCCGCAGCGCGTGGTTGTCCGCGGTGTGGACCAGCAGCAGGACGTCGAACTCGCCGCCCACCAGCGCGATGTGCGCCACCCCGGGCAGCCCGAGCAGCTGCTCCCGCACCGTCCGCCAGGAGTTCTGGACGATCTTCAGGGTGATGTACGCGGACGCGCCCTGCCCCGCCTTCTCGTGGTCCACGCGTGCAGTGAAGCCGCGGATCACGCCGTCGTCGACCATCCTGGATATCCGGGCATATGCATTGGCCCGGGAGACATGCACCCGCTCGGCGACCGAGCGTATCGACGCCCGGCCGTCCTGCTGGAGCAGTCTCAGGATCGACCGGTCGACGCGGTCGAGCCTGGACATCTGTTCAGCCGACACGGCCCCCCACCCCTCCGAAATGGACATGCTGCCTCCAGTCGACCGCTGATCGGGCCGATTGTCCACCACCTTGCCGGAGCTGTGGCCAGAATGAACAGACAACCGAACAATCGGTAGGGAGGATCGGCCTCGCGACGAGCACCGGCACCCCTCGCGCACCACGGCATCACCCCTGCCCCTGCTGCACCCTCCCCCACCTCTGGAGGTGCCCGAGATGACCGTTCTCGATCACAGACACCTGGCCGCCGTCCCCGGATGGCTGCCCGGCGCGACCGGCCCCCGCTCCGACCCCGCCCCGCTGCTGCCGGACGCCTCCCCCGTCCGGGTGCTCGGCACCCCGGCGCTGGACAAGGCCGACCCGAAGCTGCTCCGCGAGCTCTACCGCCGCCTGGTGGTCGGCCGCCGCTACAACCAGCAGGCCACCACCCTGACCAAGCAGGGCCGGCTCGCCGTCTATCCGGCCTCGACCGGCCAGGAGGCCTGCCAGGTCGCCGCCGCGACGGCCCTCGGCGTGGACGATTGGCTCTTCCCCAGCTACCGCGACACCCTCGCGGTGGTCTCCCGCGGCGTCGACCCGCTGGAGGCGCTGACCCTGCTGCGCGGCAACGCCCACACCGGGTACGACCCGCGCGCCGCCCGTACCGCGCCGCTCTGCACCCCGCTGGCCACCCAGGCCCCGCACGCCGTCGGCCTGGCCCACGCGGCCCGGCTGCGTGGTGAGCCGGTGGTCGCACTGGCCATGCTCGGCGACGGCGGCACCAGCGAGGGCGACTTCCACGAGGCGCTCAACTTCGCCGCCGTGCTGCACGCCCCGGTGGTGTTCCTGGTGCAGAACAACGGGTACGCGATCTCCGTCCCGCTCACCCAGCAGTCCGCCGCGCCCAGCCTGGCCCACAAGGCCGTCGGCTACGGCATCCCCGGCCGGCTGGTCGACGGCAACGACGCGCCCGCCGTGCACGCCGTGCTCACCGAAGCGGTCGAGAACGCCCGCACCGGCGGCGGACCGACCCTGATCGAGGCCCTCACCTACCGGATCGAGGCCCACACCAACGCCGACGACGCCACCCGCTACCGCGAGGACGCTGAGGTCGCCGCCTGGCGCGAGCACGACCCGATCCTGCTGATGGAGCGGCACCTGCGGGCCGCCGGCGTACTGGACGACCAGCTGATCCAGGAGGCCGCCGACGAGGCCGAGGCGCTCGCCGCCCGGATGCGCGCCGAGTTCCACGCCGATCCGGAGCTCGACCCGATGTCCCTCTTCGCCCACGTCTACGCCGAGCCCACCCCGCAGCTGCGCGAGCAAGCCGCGCAGCTCGCCGCCGAGTTGGCCGCCGAGGCCGAGGTGCACAACCGATGAGCACAGCAACGTCCCTGCGTACCAGCACCATGGCGCAGGCCCTCAACTCCGCACTGCGGGACGCCATGCAGGCCGACCCGACGGTGCACGTGCTCGGCGAGGACGTCGGTGCGCTCGGCGGCGTCTTCCGGATCACCGACGGCCTGACCGCCGAGTTCGGCCCGGACCGCTGCCTGGACACCCCGCTCGCCGAGGCCGGCATCCTGGGCACGGCGATCGGCATGGCGATGTACGGGCTTCGGCCCGTGGTCGAGATGCAGTTCGACGCCTTCGCCTACCCGGCCATGGAGCAACTCGTCTCGCACGTCGCGAAGATGCGCAACCGCACGGCCGGCCGGATGCCGCTGCCGATCACCATCCGCATCCCCTACGGCGGCGGCATCGGCGGCGTCGAGCACCACAGCGACTCCTCCGAGGCGTACTACGCCAACACGCCGGGCCTGCACGTCGTCACCCCCGCCACCGTTGCCGACGCGTACGGGCTGCTGCGGGCGTCCATAGCCTCGGACGACCCGGTCGTCTTCCTGGAGCCCAAGCGGCTCTACTGGGGCAAGGCGGAGTGGGACCCCTCGCTGAGTGTGGACCCGATCGGCAAGGCCGTGCTGCGCCGGACGGGCCGCTCGGCCGTGCTCGTCACCTACGGGCCCTCGCTGCCCGTCTGCCTGGAGGCGGCGGAGGCGGCGAAGGCCGAGGGCTGGGACCTCGCGGTGCTGGACCTGCGCTCGCTGGTGCCCTTCGACGACGAGACGGTCTGCGAGGTGGTCCGCTCGCTCGGGCGGGCGGTCGTCGTCCACGAGTCCGGCGGCTTCGGCGGGACGGGCGCGGAGATCGCCGCCCGGATCACCGAGCGCTGCTTCCACCACCTGGCCGCGCCCGTCCTGCGGGTCACCGGCTTCGACATCCCGTACCCGCCGCCGATGCTCGAGCACCACCACCTGCCCGGGGTGGACCGGATCCTGGACGCGGTCGCCCGGCTGCAGTGGGAGGACTGACGATGATGCCAGTGGTGCGAGAGTTCACCCTGCCCGACCTCGGTGAGGGACTCACCGGGGCCGAGGTGGTGCGCTGGATGGTCGAGGTCGGCGAGGTGATCGCCGTCGACCAGCCGGTGGTCGAGGTGGAGACCGCGAAGGCGGTCGTCGAGGTGCCGTGCCCGTACGGCGGCGTGGTCACCGCGAGGTACGGCGAGCCCGGCGAGGAGGTCCCGGTCGGGGCGCCGCTGGTGACGGTCGCCGTCTCGCCGAGCGGGGGACCGGCCGCCGACGCCGATGCCCCGGTCGAACGCCCGCTGGTCGGGTACGGGGTCGCGGACACGCCCAAGGGCGCGCGCCGGGGCCGGGTGGGCGCTGCCGCAAGTACTGCGGTGGTCACGCCGGCCGTGGTGCCGGTGATCTCGCCGCTGGTGCGGCGGGTGGCGCGTGAGCACGGGATCGACCTTGCGAGGCTCACCGGCAGCGGGCCGGACGGGCTGATCATGCGGGCGGATGTGGACCGGGCCGTGGCGGCTGCCGGTCCGGTGGCCGCACCTGCCGCTTCGGTGGCTCCGCCTGTCGCCGCCGCCGAGGTGGTGCCGATGCGCGGCCTGCGGCGGGCGGTCGCCGAGAAGCTCACCCGCAGCCACCAGGAGATCCCTGCCGCGACCTGCTGGGTGGACGCCGATGCGACCGAACTCATGGCGCTGCGCGCACAGTTGAACCGTTCGGCCGGGCCGAAGGTGAGCGTCCTGGCGCTGCTGGCGCGGATCTGCACGGCCGCGCTGGCCCGCTTCCCCGAGCTGAACTCCAGTGTGGAGAGCGATGGTTCGGGCATCAGGCGGCACTCCGCAGTACACCTGGGTTTCGCGGCGCAGAGCGAGCGCGGCCTGGTCGTCCCCGTGGTCCGCGACGCGCACCTGCTCGGGACGGAGCAACTCGGTGCAGAGCTGGCCAGGTTGACCGAGTCGGCCCGCGCCGGATCGCTCACCCCGGCCGAGCTGACCGGTGGGACCTTCACGCTCAACAACTACGGGGTGTTCGGCGTCGACGGCTCGACCCCGATCCTCAATCACCCCGAGGCCGCGATGCTCGGCGTCGGCCGAATCATCGCCAAACCGTGGGTGTACGAGGGCCAGTTGGCGGTACGGCAGGTGACCCAGCTGTCGTTCACCTTCGACCACCGGGTCTGCGACGGGGGCACCGCGGGCGGGTTCCTGCGCTTCGTCGCGGACTGTGTCGAGCAGCCCGGGATGCTGCTGCGGCAGCTGTAGGGCCTCGGCCTGATGGTCGCTTTGCGTGGTGTGCCCACTGCGCAAGGCGACCATAGGTCGGGCGAGCGTAGCGCGCGGGTGGCCCAGGTGTCCGGGCTTCGCGCGATTTGTCGGATGAGCTGTTTGGGCGTGCCACGCTACCGAAGGCGTCAGCAGAGACAAGCCAGGTGTGGTTGCAGGGACGACCGGAAGCGAAACGATTCTCTTGGGCACTCGTCAAGTCGCGGTGAAGTCAACCTCGTTGAGGGTCCGGGCGGGGCATGGGTCGGTCGCGGTGGCCGCCGTGCCGGGGATGCCGCAGACGGAGTCCCCCGCGCCGACTCCTGCGTATGAGCGCGTGCCGACGCGCGTACCGGAGCTCGACCCCGTCCCGGGTCCTGCGGCCTCGGAGCCGGCGATCCCCGCCCGGCCGACCAGTCCGCCGGCCATCCCGGCGGCCGTCCCGCCGGCCGCCCTGCCCGCGCCTCCGATCGAGCCGATGTTCACCCATGCTCCCGGCCTGAACTGGGCCGGGCCGGGCGACCATTGGAGCCGGGCCTGGGCCCTGGACACCCTCGGGCAGAACACCCCGCAGACGCAGGCGCTCCCGCCGGCCACCGATCTCCGGGCGGCCGCCGAGCAGCCCCCCACCGCGCGTGACATCGAACTGATCCGGGCCAGTCTGGCCGTCGTGGAGCCCGTGGCCGACCGGGCCACCGCCCACTTCTACGCACTGATCTTCGTCCACCACCCCGAGGTGCGGGCGCTCTTCCCGGCGGCGATGGACGTCCAGCGCGACCGACTCTTCCGCTCCCTGCTGATGGCGGCCCGCAGCGCCGACGACCCGGCCGGGCTGACGGAGTACCTCACCCGGCTCGGCCAGGGGCACCGCAAGTACGGGACGCTGACCGGTCATTACGGCCCGGTGGGGGAGTGCCTGGTCGCCGCGTTGGAACGGTACTGCGGCAGCCGCTGGGACGCCGCGACCGAGCTGGCCTGGCGCCGGGTGTACGGACTGGTCGCGAAGATCATGATCAATGCGGCCGAGGCCGCCGCCAAGTCCTCGCCGCCCTGGTGGCAGGCGGAGGTCGTCTCGCACCGGCGGCGCACCTCGGACATCGCCGTGGTGACCGTCCGACCCGACCAGCTGTACCCGTACCGCGCCGGGCAGTACGCCACCGTGGAGACGCCCTGGTGGCCGCGGGTCTGGCGGCACTTCTCCTTCGCCACCGCGCCCCGCCCCGACGGGCTGCTGACCTTCCACGTCAAGGCCGTGCAGGCGGGGTGGGTGAGCAACGCGCTCGTCCACCGGGCCGCCCCCGGCGACGTGCTCCGGCTCGGACCGGCCGCCGGCGGCATGGTGCTGGACCACGGAAGTGGTGCCGACCTGGTCTGCCTGGGCGGCGGCACCGGGATCGCACCGATCAGCGCGCTGGTGGAGGAGGTGGCCGAGTGCGGGTCGGCCGGCCGGTCGGTGGACGTGTTCTACGGTGCCCGCCGCCGTGAGGAGTTGTACGAGTGGGAGGCGCTGCGAGGGCTCACCCGCAGGCACCCGTGGCTCTCGGTCCGCCCGGTGGTCTCGGAGGAACGGGCCGTGCGCGGGGAGACGCTCACGGGTGACCTGCCCGAGGTGGCCGCGGCCTGCGGGCCGTGGGACGGCCGCGAGGCCTATCTGAGCGGCCCGGCGGCCATGGTGCGGCGGGCGACGCGGGCGCTGCTCGGCGCCGGGGTGGCGCACTCCCGGATCCACCACGACCTGGTCGGTGACCTGGCGGCAGGGTGAGGACGTGCCGATGCCGGTGCCCGACGCTCAGTGCTCAGGCGAGGTCGGGCGCCAGCATGGCACGGACGCCCTCGATGTTGGCGGCCAGATAGGCGCGCAGACTCGGCGGCACGACGTTGACGGAGGTCACGCCCTCGCGGGTGAAGGGCAGCCGGACGACCTCGTACTCGCCGTTCGGCTCGTCCACCTCCGGCCCGTGCCGTCGCGCGAGGTCCATCGAGGCGAGCCGGCAGACGAAGAAGTGCTGCACCTTGACCCCGTGCGGGTGGGCGAGGGTGCCGTCCTCGTGGTGCGAGTGGGCCACGGTGTCGACGAAGACGGGCACCACGTCCTGGACCTTGCCGCCGAGCTCCTCGTCCACCTCGCGGTGCAGGGCCTCCACCACGGTGCGGTCCTCGCGCTCCACCCCTCCGCCCGGGGTGATCCAGTACGGGTGCGAGCCGGGCCGGGTGCGCTTGATCAGCACGATGGTGGCGGGGGCGTGCGGGTCGTTCTGGTCCAGCTCCAGCAGGATCGCCCTGGCGGTGCGCTTGACGACGGGGCGAACGGGGCCGGCCATGGCCACCTCCGGGGCGCGAGCGTTGTGCGGGATTCTCCCGCGCCACGCCTACCCCGAAACTCGTACGGACGCACGAAGAGGAGCATCTCGTTCCGCCGAACGGCTGAATCGGCGTGCCCGGGGGTGTCGTCCGGCAGGCATGGGTATGGCGACGCTAGATCTTCGATAGTCAGGTTGACTGCCAGTATGTCCGTGAGGCTTCCAAGCTCGTGGACACATCCTCCTTCGATTCGAATGTTTTTCGCAGATAGTGCGCGTCGGAATGATTGCAGGCGTGTCTGCCCTGTGCTGCAATGAGCGCCAGTCGGGCACAGCGGAGCAAAGTACTCCGAGTGCCCTCCTGTTTGCAATGACTCGGGCTGGGGGCTGGGCATGGCCATAGGCGCGTAGAGGCATCCGTTCACTATGTGAAAAGCGCACCTTGTCCCCTTCGTCCCCCGTTCTCGGACGATGGTTTTGAACGGGGAATCGGGGACAGAACTAGAGACTCAGCTGCACTCCCGCCGGCCACCGCACGGCGGGAGGGACGCCCTCCCAGGGCGCCGTTCCACTACAGCGAACTGCACGTCCGGCCGATGGTGGACCTTCAGCACGCACGGGCCGGGCAGGACGAGAGGTACTGGCGCATGCACAGCACAGTCCAGGGCCACGTGGTCATGAACCTCGTGGTGTCGAACGAGCTCTCCTTCCGCATCGTGGTCGACCTCGAGTACGACCCCGCCGACCCGTTTGCGGTCCGCTTCACCTTCCACCTGCCCGGCGACGAGCCGGTGGCCTGGGTCTTCGCGCGCGAGCTGCTGCTCGACGGGATCAGCCGGCCGACCGGCGAGGGTGATGTGCACATCCACCCCGTCGGGGAGGAGCTCTCCGACGTCTGCATCGTGCTGCACTCCCCCGACGGGGACGCGGTGATGCGCGCCTCGTCGCCGCCGCTGATCGCCTTCCTCGCGCGGACGGACCGGCTGGTGCCGATGGGCCAGGAGATCACCGAGGGCGAGCTGGACGCCCAGCTGGCCGACATCCTCAGCCGGGGCTGCGAGAACGCCGGTTGACGTCTGTTGACGCGGGTTGACGCCGGTTGACATTGGTCGGCCTTCCGCGCCGGGCCCGGGCCCGGACGCGCGGATGGGCCCACCGCTGTGGGCGGGGGCCCATCGAGTGCGCGCGAGGGATCGGTCACCCGCACAGGTGGATCAGTCGTCGTCCCCGAAGGCCAGGTTGAGGCCCCAGGACACCACGCTGATGATCAGCGCGCCGAGCAGCGCCGACCAGAAGCCCTCGACGTGGAAGTCCAGGCTGAGCTTGTCGGAGGCCCACGAGGTCAGCCACAGCATCAGGGCGTTGATCACAAAAGTGATCAAGCCGAGCGTGAGAATGAACAGGGGCAGGGAGAACAGCTTCACCACCGGCTTGATCAGCCAGTTCACCACTCCGAAGATCAGGGCCACCGCGAGCACCGTGATCGTCTTGTGCTGCCAGTCTCCCCCCGTGAGGGTGATGCCGTTGACGATCCAGGCGGCCACCCAGATGGCTGCCGCGTTGATGAGCGTTTTGATCACGAAACTCTTCATACCGGGATCGTGGCAGGCCAGCGGGGCCGGGGGAAGGTTCCCGTCCGGATGTTGTTCAATGTGCCCATCCGGATGAGGAGGGACGGCGTACATGAAGGTCTTCCGGCTGGACCAGCTGGATGCGGAGCGGGCCGCCAACCAGGGCGCGTACCTTCGTTTCCTGAAGGAACGGAACATGTCGGCCGGCCTGTACGCGCTGTCGCCCGGCGACACGGACACCCAGTCGCCGCACGCCCAGGACGAGATCTACCAGATCATCAGCGGTCGCGCCGAGTTGACCGTCGGCGACGAGACCACCACCGTCGGCCGGGGCAGCGTGGTCTACGTGCCCGCAGGTGTGCCGCACCGCTTTCACCACATCACCGAGGAACTGCGGGTGCTGGTCGTCTTCTCCCCGCCCGAGGACTGAACAGGTCGGGGACAGGTCCGCTGCGGTCGGTAGGGTCGTGAGGACCATTTTGGAGGCACCGTGTCACTCACCGACGAGCTCTGGTCGGCCATCGAGCCGATCTATGCGGAGATCCTCGACCACCCCTTCATCGGCGGACTCACCGACGGCACCCTGCCGCGCGAGGCCTTCCGGCACTTCGTCATCCAGGACTCCCACTACCTGCGCGACTACGCCCGAGCGCTCGCCCTCTGCGCCGCCAAGGCACCCGGCGAGCAGGACGTTCGAGCCTTCGCCGACGACGCGATCGGTGCGCTGGCGGCGGAGCAGGGCATGCACGCCGAGTTCCTGACCGCGTTCGGCGAGACCGCCGAGGAGGCCGCGGCCGAGCCGGTGCTGCCCACCACCCGCGCCTACACCAGCTACCTGCTGGCCACGGTCTACGGCGGCTCCTTCGCGGAGGCCGTCGCGGCGGTGCTGCCGTGCTACTGGATCTACGCCCGGGTCGGCGAGCAGTTGCTCGCCAAGTCCTCCCCCGAGCCGCTCTACGCGAAGTGGATCTCCACGTACGGCGACGAGGCGTTCCAGTCCGTCGTCCGCCGGGTGCTCGCCCTGACCGACCGCCTCGGGGAGGAGATCTCCCCGGCGGAACGACGCCGGATGGTCGAGCACTTCACCACCACCACGCGCTACGAGTGGATGTTCTGGGACGCCGCCTGGCGCGGCGAGGCCTGGCCGGTCTGAGGCCGCACATGCCGGTGCCCCCGTCCCCGGGGCAGGGGACGGGGGCACCGGTGTCTCGTCAGCCGTTGGTGAAGTAGCCGAAGAGGTCGGCGAACACGTGGGTGTTGCCGGCGAAGTTGTAGATGTCGGCCTTCCCGTTGCTCCCCAGCGGCGTGATGACGTGGTTGGGGACGGTCCGGCCGGCGGTGAAGTTGAGGTTGGACGTGGTCGGGCGGGCGGTGATCAGAGAATAGCCACGCGGTTCTCATCCCGGGTGGGGGATCCCCTGGGGCGGGTCTAGGGGTGATCTCCGGGTTCTCTCCGGGGTCTCGGCCCTCGGTTACGAGGTACGAGGCCCGTACGATCGAAGTATCGAAAGCAACGGGACGCGACGGAGCAGCCGGCGCCGGCCCGAGGGGAGAGAAGGAACGGACATGGCTGAGCTCTGGAAGTCGCTGCCCTCGTGGGTGCGCAACATCGTCGTCCCGATCATCGTGCTGGTGCTCGCGTGGAACCTGGTGTGGTTCGTGGTCGGCGTGGTGAGCTCGCTGATCGGCCTGCTGATCAAGGCCCTCGTGGTGGTCGGCCTCGCGGCCGGTGTGGTGATCCTGGTGAAGAAGGCCGCCAGGAGTTGACGCCGGGGGGCGGCAGGGAGCGCCCGTGCACCGCTACAGCGGTGTGCGGGCGCTTTCTGCTTGCCCGGCGAGCACCGAGGTGAGGTCCCAGCGTGGTGCCCAGCCCTGGCGCTGGGCCTTGGCGGTGTCCAGGACGACCGGGCGGGCGAGTTGGTCGACCGCGTACGGGGTGAGCTCGGGTGAGCGGCTGAGGCGGGCGGCGAACTCGGCGGGGCGGCGCGGGAGATGGACCAGGCGGGCGCGGACTCCGTGGGCGTCCAGGACCTGGCGGACGGCCGCTTCGCGGCGGTACGGGGCCGGGTCGGCGATGTTGTACGCACCGGCGGGCCAGCCGGGGGCGGCCAGGCAGGCATCGGCGAGGTTCTGGACGGCGGTCAGGCTCAGCGGGACGTCGGGGCCGGGGAGCAGCAGCACGCCTCGGCGGACCCGCGCGAGCAGTCGGGGGACGAGGTGCGGGTCGCCCGGCCCGTACACCGCGCGCGGGCGCAGCACGACGGCGCCGGCAGCCAGCGCGAGGCGTTCACCGGCGGCCTTGGTGCGGCCGTAGGCGTTGAGGTGGCCGTGGGCGGTCGGGTGGTCCTCGCGGACCAGGGCGCGGCTGAGGCGCGGGTCGTACACGCTGGCGCTGCTCACCGAGACGACCGGGCGGCCGGCGGCGGCCTCCAGCAGGCGGGCGCTGCCGGCCACATTGACGGCGTACTGCTCCGCCTCGGCGGGCGAACCGGGTGCGGGGTCGCCGACCGCCGCCGCGCAGTGGACGACCAGGTCGGCGCCTGCGAGCTCGGGCACGGAGGTCGCGGCGTCCCAGACGACATGGCGGCCCACCGGGCCCGGGCGGCGGCCGAGGCAGATCACCTCGGCACCGAGAGCGGCGGCGGCGCGTGCCACGTGCGAGCCGCAGAAGCCACTGGCGCCGGTCACGGCGATGCGCATGGGTTCAGCCCTTTCGGACGAGCAGGGAGGCGTAGCCCGGCAGAGCGGACCGGCGGTCGACCTCGGCGCGTACCACCACCGGGCGGTACGGCGCCAACGCGGCCAGGAAGTCGGTGAGTTGGACGCGGGCGAGCTGGGCCCCCGGGCAGGCGTGCGGCCCGGCGCCGAAGACCGCCTGTTGCGCGAATGCCGGGTCGGCGGGCACTGCACGGTGGCCCTCAGCGGCGTGCCGGGCGACCAGGACCAGCCGGTCGCCGCCCCGGATCGGGCAGCCCGCGACCGTGGCGTCGGCGGCGGCGACGCGCGGCAGGATCGGCGAGGGAGCGGTCAACCGCAGGAGCTCGGCGGCGAGTTCGGCAGAGACCTCGGGCCAGAGCCCGGCCCGGGCGCACCAGGCGGCGGCGCGCGGAAGGGCGGCCACCGTGGTGTTCACGGCCGCGACGGTCAGCATGGCGTCCAGGCTGTCCGGAAGCATGGCGTTGAGCCGGTCGGCGGCCCGGGGATCGCGGCGGTGGGGCAGCAGGCCCGGCAGGTGGTCGCGGGCGGCGGCCGAGGCGGCGTCGAACGCCGCGAGGGCCAGCGCGAGCGGCTCGGCGCTGCTGCCGGTCAGTGCGGCGGCGGTGGCTCCGGCCAGTTCCCGCACCACCGGGACGAGATCGACCACCTTCCCAGGAAAGAGCCGCTCCCGGAGCACCGACTGCCAGACCGGCCGCAGCCGCGCCACGCCCTCCGAGCCGAGCGCGGTGGCGAGGTCCCGGCGGGCGGCCCGGTGCTCGGCGCCCTCCTGGTCGAACAGCAGCCCGCCGTCGGTGAGTTCGGCCGCGGCGCCGCCCGTGGTCCCGGCCGCCGTCCGGTCCAGCGGAACGCGGGTGAGCACCTCGCGGTACGCGTCCGGCCCGTGCACCAGCACCGTCCGGCCGAGCCGGACCACCGGACGGCGGCGGGTGGCTGCCAGCAGGGCGAACAGGACGGGGTGGCTGCGCAGGTAGACCTGGCGGTCGCGGCTGCGGGCGAGGTTCACCGGGCCAACTCCCGTGCACAGAGGCGGGATGCCGCCGCCCGGTCCGGCTTGCGCGAGCGACCGGCCAGTGGGATGTCGGCGAAGAGCACCGCGTCCGGGCGGGCGCTGCCCATCCGGGCCAGCGGGATCTCCAGGGCCGTACGGAGCCGCCGTCGGTCGGCGCCGGGCAGCGGCTGGACGAGGGCGACCAGCCGCTCGTCGCCGTCACCCGCCGGAACGCCGACCAGGACGGCGAGTTCGACGTCCGGCAGGTGCAGAGCCGGCTCGTAGAGGCCCGGGTAGATGTTCTCCGCCCGGCGCAGCACCATGTCCTTGCAGCGGCCGGCCAGCACGATCCGGCCGTCCGTGGTCAGCCGGGCCCGGTCGCCGGTACGGATCCAGGGGTCCGGCTGCTCACCGAGGTAGCGGTCGCGGGCGGCGGGGCCGGTGAGCAGCAGCTCGCCGTCGGCCGAGAGCCTGGTCTCGACGCCCGGGAGCGGGCGGCCCAGCAGGTCGCCGTCGCCGGTGAAGGCGGCCTTGTCGGCCTCCTCGACGGCGGCGGCAGGGAACAGCTCGGTCAGCGCGTAGACGCCCCAGGCCTCTGTGGCCCCGGCCCGCTTGACCCGGCCGAGGAGTTCGGCGCTCGCGGGCGCCGAGCCGGTCCAGACCCGTCCGGTGAAGCGGCTGACGCCGCGTAGCTGAGGTGGGGTCAGATAGGTCTCACGGGGCTGCAGCCGCCGGATCTGGCGGTCGAGCGTCCTCGGGGACCGGGACGGCAGGGCGACCGTCGCACCCGCCGCCAGCGACGGCACCAGGACGAAGAAGGTCCCGCCCAGCACCGCGTCCCCGGCGCCCGGCCGGACCAGTCCGGCGACGGTGCGCATCCCGGCGGCCAGACCGCTGCGGGTGTGGACCACCGCGCGGGGCCGGGAGGTCGTGCCCGAGGTGAAGACGATCACCGCGTCCCCGTCCCCGTCGTACCGGGCCGGGGCAGCCCCCGAGGCGGGCTTCAGCGCGGGGGCACAGCCCGGCCAGCGCGGGCCGACCGTCGCCACCGGGCCCAGCTCGGCCAGTGCGGGCAGCGAGAGCCGGGCCCGCCGGGCGAGCGGCCGGGCCCACCCGGCCACCGCCTGCGCGGTGGCGTCGGCGAGGACCAGCGCGGGCCGGGCGAGGGCCAGCCGGGCGAGCAGTACCTCGGGCCCGGCGGCCGGGTCGAGCACGGCGGCCCGGACGCCGAGCCGGTGCGCCGCCAGCAGCACCGCGAGCGCACGCGGGCCCGGCCGGACGGCCACGCCCAGCGTGTCCCCGGTGCGGAGCCCGTACCGCTGGTGCAGTGCGGCGGCGTACCCGTCGGCGAGGTCGGCGAGTTCGCCGCAGCGCACCAGGACCCGCTCGGCGCCGCTGCGGGTGCAGCCGAGCAGGGCGGGGCGGTCGGCGCCCTGGCGCAGGGTGTGCGCGAGTTGGTCCAGCATGGGGAGGACTCCCAGGTCAGCGCGGGGTCAGTGAGCGGGAAGGGTCAGCGTGGGTCGACGCCGCGCCCGCCGCTGCCGCGGTCCAGGTACCAGCGGGCCGTGCCGAGCACTCCGTACGCCCGGATCCGGCGGGTGGAGTTCTGCACCACCATGTCCCGGCAGTGGACGATGGCGGTGGTGTGGCGGCGGACGCGGTTGATGAAGGTCCGGTCGGTCGGTGAGGGCCGTCGGGGCATGCCGCCGACCGCCAGGTAGAGGTCGGCGGTGATCGCCATGTTGTTGCCGGCGTGCATCCGGTACGGGACCAGGTAGCCGTGCCTGCGGTGGTGGGCGGGCCGGATCCGCCCGAAGGCGGCGCCGAGCGCGACCAGCGTCCGGAACACCGCGCGGCCGACCGGGCCGTGCTCGTCGTGCCGGGCGTCGATGCGGCCGCAGACCAGCCCGCGTGAGCGGAGCATCGCGGCGCGGGCCGCCGCCGTCCAACCGGGCTGCGGGAGGCAGTCGGCGTCGGTACGGGCGAGCAGCTCGGCGCCGGCGGCGATCGCGTGCCGGAAGCCGGTGTCCACGGCGCAGCCGACGCCCTTCTCCGGCTCGACCAGCACCTCGACCGGGAAGGGAGCCCGGGCGGCGAAGTCCCGTACCAGCTCGACCGTGCGGTCGGAGGAGGCGTTGTCGACCACCAACAGCCTGAAGTCCAGGTCGTGTTGCGCCGCGAGCGCGCCCAGCGCGCCCGAGATCCTGGCCTCCTCCTGGTAGGCGGGGATGACCACCCAGAGCGTGCTCACGAGACCTCCCAGACCATGGTCATCAGACTGACCCCACCGCCCAGGCCGACCAGCAGAACCCGGTCGCCCGGCGACAACTCGTGCTTGATCCTGGCCAGTTGGACACCCAGCGTGGCGCTGGCGACATTGCCGAGCTCCGGCACGGTCAGCACCAGCTTCTCGGCCGGCACACCGGTCAGCTCCACGAAGCGCTCCAGGTACGGCACCGTCACCTGGTGCACCAGGACCCGGGCGTACGCGTCCCAGCCGAGCCCGGTCCGGGCGGCCACGCGGGTCAGGATGTCGCCGCCGATCTTCTCGAAGACGCCGCGCAACTCCTTGCCGCCGCCCCGGAAGTAGCTGTACTCGTCGCCGCGCGGGTGCCGCGAGCCGCCACCGGGGATGCCGCCGACCGCCCAGTGCTCGGAGGCCGTCTCGGTCTCGATGTCGACGATCCCGCCACGCTCGACCGGCTCCACCACGACGGCCGCGCCCGCGTCCCCGAAGGTGTAACCCGCGAAGCCGTCCCGGAAGTCGGCCAGACCGCTCGGGTCGCGCCGCATCGCCCGGCTGGGCGTCTCGCCGGTCACCACCAGGACCCGGCGGGCGCGGCCGGCCAGGATCATCGCGCGGGCCAGGTCGATGCCGTTGACGAAGCTGTTGCAGGCGTTGGAGACGTCCAAGGCATGGGCACGGGAGCCGAGTTCGGCCTGGACGAGGTGGGCGGTGGCGGGCTCGCAGACGTCCCGGGTGGCGGAGGCGTAGAGCAACAGGTCGATGTCCAGCGGGTGGTACCCGGCGTCGGCCAGCGCCTGCCGGCCGGCGCCGAGGGCAAGGGTCGAGGCGTACTCGTCGTCCGCCGCGAAGCGCCGGGTGACGATCCCGGTGGCCTTCTCGAACATCCGGTCCGGGAGCCGGAGGCCGCTGCCGCCCGCCACCTGGTCCTGGAGCTGCTGAGAGGTCAGCACCTGTTCGGGCAGGCATGCGCCGACGCCGGTGATGCCGACTCTCGGTATCTGGAGGTCCATGGCCTCCATGCTTCCGCCCGCCGGTGCCACCGGTCCTGAGTACGCGTACTCAGGAGTGACGGACGATCAGCCCAACCATGACATCCGTCATACCGCTTCCCGGACAGCAGACACTGCTGCCGGACCCGGGCCGGACGGGATTCTGGAGTCACAGCGGGAGACCGGACACGGAGGAGCGGATCATGGCAGTCATCACCCGGAACGCGGCGGACGAGAGCGGCACGGAGCAGAAGCTCGCGAACCTGCGGCCGCTGGCCGTCGACATCGCGGTGCCGCTGATCACCTACTACGCGGCGCACTCGGTGTTCGGTCTGAGCCTGGTCGCCTCGCTCACCCTGAGCAGCGTCGTCCCGGCGGTGCGCACCGTCCACCAACTCCTCCGGGAGCGCTCGCTGAACGCGCTGGCGGTCCTGATGCTGGTCGTCAACGTGGCGGGCATCGGGCTCTCCATGCTGGCCGGCGACCCGCGGCTGATGCTCGCCAAGGACGGGGCGGTGAGCAGCGTGATCGGTGTCTCGATCCTGGTCTCGGCCTTCGCGGGGCGGCCGATGATGACCGCCGGTCTGCGGCCCTTCATCGTCAAGGGCCAGGCGGCCCGCTCGGCCGCCTGGGACGGGCTGGCCGCGACCTCGGCGGCGTTCCGCCGCCAGGAGCGGAACTTCTCGCTGGCCTGGGGCTCCGTCCTGGTCACCGAGTGCGCCGCCAGGGTGATCGGCGCCTACACCGTGCCGCTGGAGACCATGGTCTGGCTGGGCACCGTCTTCCTGGTCGGCGCGATCGTGATGGGCATCCTGATCGGCAACATCTTCGCCGAGCGCCTGGCCGAGCAGGTCATCGCCGAGACCGGCGCCCCGGCCGCCGCGTAATGCCTCGGCCCGAGACGCGAACGCGCCCGTCCACCTTTACGGTGAGCGGGCGCGGTAGTGCTTGCTCAGGCCTTGTCCTGCACCGGAATCGCCTGGCTGACCGGCCTCGCCGGTGCCGCCTCGGCTTCGCCGGCCGGAGCGGGGTTCATGGCACCCAGCAGCTGGCGGGCCAGCCCCAGGCCGGTACCGCCCATGGTCAGCGCCTTGGCGAACATCTCGCCCATGCCCTCGGCGCCGTTCAGCAGCACCATGTGCTCGACGTTCCCGAAGGCCTCGGCCCCGGCGCGGACGATCTCAGGCCAGTTCTCCGCGAGCTGCTGCGCGACCACGGCCTCCTGGTTCTCGGCGAGCGCGGCCGCGCGGGCCTTGATCGCCTCGGCCTCGGCCAGACCCTGCGCACGCGCCGCCTCGGCCGCCGCCAGACCCTTGGCCTCGGCCGCCGCGGCCTCCGCCTGACCGGTCGCCCTGGTCGCCTCGGCGGCGGCCAGACCGCGTGCCTTGGTCGCCTCCGCCTCGGCGAGTGCCGCGATCTTCACCCGGTTCGCCTCGGCGCCGGCCTTGAGCTCGGTCTCCTTGGCCTGCGCCTGCGCCGCTGAGATCCGGGCGTCACGGTCGGCCTCGGCCTTGGTGCGGGTCTCGTACGCGCGGGCGTCGGCCGGCTTGCGGACGTCCGCCTGCAGCTGCTGCTCCTTGCGGTGCGCCTCCAGCTCGGCGACCTTGGTCTCCTGGACCACGACCTCCTGGCGCGCGGCGGCCTGCGCCAGCGGGCCCGCCTGCATCGCACGGGCGGTGGCGGTCTCCAGCTCGGCCTGGTAACCGGCCTGCTGGATGCCGGAGTTACGCGTCGCCTCGGCCTTGCGGGCGAAGGCCTCCTGCTCCGCCTCGGTGGCCCGCCGGTCCGCCTCGGCCTGCGCGATGCGGGCATCCCGCATGACGGCGGCCGCGTGCGGGGCGGCCAGGTTCTGGATGTAGCCGGTCGGGTCGAGGATCTCCTGGATCTGCAGCGAGTCGATGATCAGACCCAGCTTCTCCATCTCCGAGCCGGAGGCCGCCCGGGTCTCCCCGGTCAGCCGCTCGCGGTCGCGGATCATGTCCTCGACGGTCAACCCGCCGACGATCGAGCGCAGATGGCCCGCGAACACGTTGTGCACCCGGTGGCCCATCATCTGCTGCTGGTCCAGGAAACGGCGGGCGGCGTTGGCGATGGACACCGGGTCGTCGCCGACCTTGAAGATCACAACGCCCTTGACGTGCACCGGGATGCCCTGGGACGTCACGCACTCGACGTCCAGGTCCGCCTCGTTGAGGTCCAGCGACAGCTTGCGCACCACCTGGACGCCGGGCGTGACGAGCGTCCCCCGGCCGGTGACGATCCGGAAGCCGAGCCCCTCCGCGACCCCCTCGGCGCGGTGCTTGGAACCGGAGATGATCAGTGCCTCATTGGGTTCGGCGACCCGCCACATGAGCTTGAAGAGCACGATCAGAATGACGATGGTGGCCACAACGGCCCCCGCGATGCCGATCAGCATCGGCTGTTCCCCCTTCAGGGCACACCGGCGTTCCGTGGCTGCGCTCTGTTGTGCAGGATGGCGCGGAACGCGGTGGCAGCACGAGATTCTGCGCCTGTACCGGATCAGTTGGGAAGGCCATTTCGTCCTGACTTCGCATCAGGATCGTCAAGACTGCGTCAAGGAAACGGGAAGTCAGCCCAGCGCGTGCGCGACGTACACCGTGCGCGGCGGCTGGTACTCCACCACGACCACCGGCGTGCCGACCGGCAGGGTCTCGCCGGGCACGGACGGGTATGCGAGGAAGGCCTCCGTCCCCTGCCGCTCGCGGACGTGCAGCAGCACCTCGCCCACCAGCCCGGGGCCCACCCTCCCGGTCACGCGTCCCGTCGTCCCCACCATCCCGCCAGTGTGTCACCGTGCCGGCCGGCCGGCTCTGTCCATTGACCGGAAGCCGTCTGGACCTGCCCGGATTCGCCCGCTACGGTGTTGGACGTCCTGCGCTCGCAGGACACGGGAGCTCGGAGCACCGGGCTGAGAGGGCGCTGAACGGTACGTGGCCGCACGTACCAACCGCTGCGCCGACCGCAGGAACCTGGACCGGGTAATGCCGGCGTAGGGAGTAGAGGGTCTGATGACCACCTTTGATGCACAGCAGAAGTCTGCCCAGAGCTCGGTCAGCAGCGCGGGCACCGGCTACCCGACCCCCGCCTGGCGCAAGGCCTACCGCGACGGTTCGCGTCCGGACCTCCGCGTGCCGTTCCGCGAGGTCGTCCTCACCAACGGGAAGACCGTCCCGCTGTACGACACCTCGGGTCCGTACACCGACCCGGCGTACGAGCCCGACGTGCGGCGCGGCCTGCCCGCCCTGCGCGACCCGTGGATCCGCCAGCGCGGGGACGTCGAGGAGTACGACGGCCGCGAGGCGCGCCCCGAGGACGACGGGATCAAGCACACCTCGCCGCGCGGCGGGAACCTCCGCAACCTGGACGCGGTGTTCCCCGGCCGCCCGCGCCGCCCGCTGCGGGGGCGTGACGGCGCTGCGGTGACCCAGCTCGCGTACGCGAAGCGCGGGATCATCACGCCGGAGATGGAGTTCATCGCGCTGCGCGAGGGGCTCTCGGCGGAGTTCGTCCGGGACGAGGTCGCGATCGGGCGGGCCGTCATCCCGCTGAACGTAAACCACCCCGAGGTCGAGCCGGCCATCATCGGCACCAACTTCCTGGTGAAGATCAACGCCAACATCGGTAACTCGGCGGTGACTTCGTCCATCGAGGAGGAGGTCGAGAAGATGACCTGGGCGACCCGCTGGGGCGCCGACACGGTCATGGACCTCTCCACCGGCCGCAACATCCACACCACCCGCGAGTGGATCCTGCGCAACTCCCCCGTGCCGATCGGCACCGTGCCGCTCTACCAGGCCCTCGAGAAGGTCGACGGCAAGGCCGAGGAGCTGAGCTGGGAGGTCTACCGCGACACCATCATCGAGCAGTGCGAGCAGGGCGTCGACTACATGACCGTCCACGCGGGCGTGCTGCTGCGGTACGTCCCGATGACGGCCCGTCGCAAGACCGGCATCGTCTCGCGCGGCGGCTCGATCATGGCGGCCTGGTGCCTGGCGCACCACAAGGAGAACTTCCTCTACACCAACTTCGAGGAGCTCTGCGACATCCTCGCGGCGTACGACGTCACCTTCTCGCTGGGTGACGGCCTGCGTCCGGGCTCGATCGCGGACGCCAACGACGAGGCGCAGTTCGCCGAGCTGCAGACGCTGGGCGAGCTCGGGCGGATCGCGCGTGAGCGCAACGTCCAGGTGATGATCGAGGGCCCGGGACACGTCCCGATGAACAAGATCAAGGAGAACATGGATCTCCAGAAGGAGATCTGTGACGAGGCGCCGTTCTACACCCTCGGCCCGCTGACCACGGACGTCGCCCCCGGCTACGACCACATCACCTCGGGCATCGGCGCGGCGATGATCGCCTGGTGGGGCACCGCGATGCTCTGCTACGTCACCCCCAAGGAGCACCTGGGCCTCCCCAACCGGGACGACGTGAAGACCGGCGTCATCACCTACAAGATCGCCGCCCACGCGGCCGACCTCGCCAAGGGCCACCCCGGTGCCCAGGCCTGGGACGACGCCCTCTCCGACGCCCGCTTCGAGTTCCGCTGGGAGGACCAGTTCAACCTGGCCCTCGACCCGGAGACCGCCCGCGAGTTCCACGACGAGACGCTGCCGGCCGAGCCCGCCAAGACGGCCCACTTCTGCTCGATGTGCGGGCCGAAGTTCTGTTCGATGAAGATCTCCCAGAAGATCCGCGACGAGCACGGCGACGGCTCCACGGCCGTGGCGACCGAGTTCGACGCGGATGCGGTGGCCGGTATGGCCGCCAAGTCCGAGGAGTTCGCCGCCTCCGGCAACCGGGTCTACCTCCCGCTGGCCGACTGACCGCAGAGCACCGCAGCGCCGCCCCCCGGATGCAGAATCCGGGGGCGGCGCTCTGTGCGGACCCTGACATCGCCGGCAGGAGCGCCGCTTCCGGTGGGCGCCGGTGAGCCCGGCCAGGAGCAGCATCCCGAAGTGGGTGGAAGCCTGACACGTCCGTCGATGGTGGGTCAGGATGGTGGCATGGCAGACGAATCGAGCACGCCGCGCCGGATCGCCGACGGGTACGTCGAGCAGGTGGCCGCGTACGACCCGATGGTCTCGGCGTGGCTGGGGCTCAACCCGGGGGACGACCGGCAGCCGGATCTCTCGCCGGAGGGGTTCGAGGGGCTGGCGGAGCTCGCCCGGGGAGCACTGGTCGAGCTCGACGGGTCTGTGGTCGAGGGGCCGACCGAGGAGGCATGCGCGCGGTTGCTGCGGGAGCGGCTCACCGCCGAGCTCGCCGTGCAGGGCGCGGGTGACAACTTCCGGCAGCTGCGCAATGTGGGCACGCACGTCCACCGGGTGCGGGAGATCTTCACCGTCATGCCGACCGCCACCGAGGAGGACTGGGCGGCAGTGGCCGGGCGGCTGCGCAACCTTCCCGGGGCGCTGGACGGTTACCGAGCCACCCTCCGTGAGGGGATCTCCCGCGGTCTGCTCTCCGCTCCCCGCCAGGCCGCCGCGGTCGTCGGCCAGCTGACCGCCTGGACCGGCGAGGCAGCCGGGCAGGACGCCGGCGCCGGCTGGTTCGCCGACTTCGTGGCGGACGGCCCCGAGCGGCTCCGTCCCGAACTGGACGGGGCAGCTCTCCGCGCCACGGCCGCCGTCGCCGAGTTCCGCGACTGGCTGCGCGACACCTACGCCCCCGCCGCAGCGGACGTCCCGGACGCCGTCGGCCGTGAGCGCTACCTGCGTGCCGCCCGCCTCTGCACCGGTGCCGACCTCGACCTGGACGAGGCCTACGCCTGGGCATGGAGCGAGTTCCACCGGCTGGATGGCGAGATGCGGGTCGAGGCCCACCGCGTGCTGCCCGGCGCCACGCCCGTCGAAGCCATGCGCCACCTGGAGGAGCACGGCCACGCGGTCAAGGGCGCGGAGGGGATCCGCGACTGGCTGCAGCAGATCATGGACGAGGCGATCGAAGCCCTCGACGGCCCGCACTTCGACATCTCGGGCCCGGTCCGCAAGGTGGAGTCCCTGATCGCGCCCGCCGGGAGCTCTGCGGCGGCCTACTACTCGGGCCCCAGCCTGGACTTCAGCCGCCCCGGACGGACCTACCTGCCCACCCTCGGGCGGGACACCTTCCCGACCTGGCAGCTCGTCAGTACCTGGTACCACGAGGGCGTGCCCGGCCACCACCTGCAGCTCGCCCAGTGGGTCGCGGTCGCCGACCGGCTCAGCCGCTACCAGGTGACGCTGGGCAAGGTCAGTGCCAACGTCGAGGGCTGGGCCCTGTACGCCGAGCGCCTCATGGACGACCTCGGTTTCTTCGCCGAACCCGCCCGCCGCCTGGGCTTTCTGGACGAGCAGATGCTGCGCACCATCCGGGTGATCATCGATACCGGCATGCACCTCGGCCTCGCCGTCCCGGCGGACTCCGGCTTCCACCCGGGGGAGCGGTGGACCCCGGCCCTGGCCGCCGAGTTCATGGCCACGTACAACGGCAGCCCGGCCGAGATGCGCAGCAGCGAGATCGACCGCTACCTCGGCTGGCCCGGCCAGGCCATCGGCTACAAGCTCGGCGAACGAGCCTGGCGGCAAGGGCGCGAGGCCGCCCGGCGTCGGCAGGGCGCCGCGTTCGACCTGAAGGCCTGGCACATGAAGGCGCTGTCCCAGGGCTCCTTCGGCCTCGACGACCTCGCCGACAACCTCGCGTCGCTGTAGGGCGTCGGGTCGGTCAGGAGCCGGAGACCGCGACCGTGACGGTGGTGGGGGTGGTGGTGATGACCAGGGAGACGGCGCCCTTGAGTGCGGTGACGGTGCCTGCCGCGGCCACCACGTCGTAGCCGTCGCCCTTGAGGGCGGCCTCGTAGGAGGCGAGGTCGGCGGCGGGGTCGGCGGTGCGGTAGGCGAGGACGTAGGCGCCGGCGCCGCCGGTGACGGAGGTCAGGTCGCCGGAGGGGAGGGGCAGACCGGCCGGGAGGTCGGCGGGCTTGGTCACGGTGCTCTTCGGGGCGGTCGTCGGGTTCGCGGTGACCGTGGTGGCGGGGGCCGGGGCGCCGGCGGCCGGCTCGTTCTTCTGGCAGGCGGTGAGCCCGAAGCCGGCGAGGATCACGGCGGCGAGCAGGGCCGAAGTGCGCATGGTGACGGGCATGGTGACGACCTCTCAGGAGTGGTTTACTGCCGCAACGAGATTGACATATGAAAACTCTCTTTGACAAGTGAAAACTTGCTCCCTAGCGTTGGGCCATGGACGAGACCGCGATCGCGCGCAACCTGGAGCTCCAGCGGCAGTGGTACGGAGCACCGATGGGAGACCTCTGCCGCGATCTCTGTGTGAGCTTCGGGATCACCCAGTCGGCGCTCGCGGATGTTCTCGGCATCTCGCCCGCCATGCTCAGCCTGGTGATGCGCGCCCAGCGGGCCCGGATCGCCAATCCTGACGCCGCCGCCAGGCTGTCGACGGTGATTCAGCTCGCGCAGGACGCCAGGAGCGGCGCCGTACCGCCGGAGGCGGTGGCCGCCCGGCTCGCGGAGATCCGGGCCCGGACCACGCCGGGCCAGGACTCGCTCGGCGCACCGCTCACGCCGTCACCCCCGCCCGGCGGCTCCTCGGCGGACACCGAGCGCTGGTTCGTCCGCTCGCTGCGCGACCTGCTCACCTCCTCGGCCGACGCGGCCGACATCCTGGACGCGGCCGCGGCCATCGAGCCGCGCCACCCCGGGATCGCCGAGATCCTCCGTACCTGTGGCGCGGGCCGCACGGACGATGCCGTCGCCCTGGTGCAGCGACTCAACGTGCTGCGCTGAACCCCACGCCGATCCCGGCGGTACGCTCGTCCGCATGGAGGCAGGGGGGATACTCGCCGACCGGTACGTGCTCGTCCGGCCGGTGGCCCGTGGTGCCCAGGGGACGGTGTGGCGCGCCGTCGACCGGGTCCGCGGCACGGACGTGGCGGTCAAGGTGTCCGGTACGGCCGACGTCGAGGCGCTGCTCCGGCTGGTCTGCGAGCAGTCGGTCAGGATCGGGCATCCGCACGTGCTGGTCCCGGTGGACTGGTTCGTACGGGAGGACGAGGCCTGGCTGGTGCTCCCGCTGGTACGCGGCGGCACGCTGGCCGGGCTGCTCGCCGACTACGGGCAACTTCCGGCGCCGGTCGGTCTGTTGATCGCCGAGCAGCTGCTGGACGCGCTCGCCGCCGTGCATGCCGCCGGTCTGGTGCACCGGGATGTGAAGCCGTCGAACCTGCTGCTGGCGGCGACCGGGACCGGGCGTCCGCACGTCTTCCTGGCCGACTTCGGGGTGGCCAGGGTCCTGCCCCACCTCCAGCTCACCTCGCACGCGCTCGTGGTGGGGACGCCCGACTACCTCGCACCCGAGGTCCGCGCCGGGGAGGGCAGTTCGCCCGCCCAGGACGTCTACGCGGCCGGGCTGGTGCTCACAGGTCTGGGTGCTCTGCCGGCCCTGGTGGCGGCGATGACCGCCGACCGCCCCGAACTGCGGCCCTCGGCGGCGGCTGCCCGCGACGAGATCGCCCGCGCTCGGGCCGCGCTCGGCCCGGAGCAGTGGCCGGTGGAGTGGGAGGGCGAGGCCTTCGCCGTCCTCGACCAGCTGCCGGCCGGCCCGGCCCCTGAGCCGGAGACACCCCGTACGGCAGCCGGACCCCGGCGGACCGTCCTGGTAACCACCGCGGCACTCGCGGCTCTCGCGGCGGCAGCCGTGGCGCTCGGGGCCGGCGGAGCGCCGGACCGTCAGGATCCCCGTGGTGACACGCCGGCGCCCCGGAGCACGCCGACCCGCGTCGTGCCGAGCGATGCCGACACCGGCCTACCGGACCCGCAAGGCCCGACGGCGTTCAGCCGGTGCGAGGCGAGGCAGCAGTTCACGGTGAGGTTCAGCCCGGAGGGCTATCTGCTCCTCTGCACCCACGTACCGGCGACCCGGGACTACGAGTGGGCGCCACAGAGCGACGCAGACTGACTCGCCCGGATACGCCCCGTACTCACCGGCTCCGGCGTAGGGTTGGAGGTACTGAGGACATCCGGTATGTCGGCAGCCGAGTCGGCGTCGCCCTTCGGTAGTAAATCGGTTCGTCGAGAACCGGAGACGGGCGCGTCATGATCACCGACCGCAGCTCCTCACTCCCTCCTTTCCGTACCCCTGGCCTTCTTGCCGCGGTGGACCGCAGGCAGCCACGGCTCAGCCTTGAGCCGACGCTCTCGCACACCGGTATGTTCGACGGCGCGTGGTGGCCGCGCTCCCGTCGGCTGGACCGCGAGCTGCCCGCCCTCGTCGTCGCGCTGCGCGACGTGGTGGGGCCCGTCCTGCACGTCGCGGTCGAGCGGTCGGCGTGGGACGACATTCCGAGCCGTGTCACGGTCGACGGACGTGTCGTACGGATCAACTGCTTCTCGTCCAGCAGCCACACCATGAGCGTGGGCGGCGGTCACCAGGACCACTTCCTGCTGATGGTGGTGCCACCGCGTACCCGCACCGCCGTCGCGAAGGCCGCCATGAGTTCGGCCACCCGGCCCGGGAACAGTACGTCGGCGATCCGGCTCCTCACCGAGCTCCACGAGCAGAGTGACGAGGACTCCGCCCCCAGCTGGCCGCCGCCGTGGCCGCCGCCGATGCCGCCCTCGCCGCAACCGCTGCCGCCCCTCCCGCCGCTGCCCCACTGACAGCCGGGCACGGCCGGGCGTGGTCAGCCCCGCCGCGCGGCGCCGTCGGGCCAGACCACCTCCACCGGAAGCCCGGCGGCGCGGGCCGTGGCGACCATGTCCGCCGTGCCTCCCCGCCCGTTGCCCGGGAGGCCGTCCCAGACGGCGACGAGCCGGTCCGCGCGGCGCAGCAGTTCGGCGTTGGCGGCCGCGTAAGCATCCTGGTCGGCCTCGGGACAGGGCATGACCACGACCTCGTCGGCGGCCCGCACGAGGCGGTCGAACTCCTCGGCGTACTCGGGCGTGACCCGGGTGTCCCGGTAGTCGGCGGAGGGCAGCACGACGACCAGCCGCCCGCCGCGGGCGAGGACCGCCTCGGCGAACAGTGCGTCGGTGCCCTCGGCGATGCAGGAGACGCCGGTGAGCCGGCCCGCGGGTACGCCGTCGAGCAGTGCGCCCAGCGCTCGGCGGACCAGGGGGACGGTCTGTTCGGTGAGATACAGGTGCCCGGTCACCGCGATCACGGTCATCTCGGCGGGCCCTCAGCCCAGGGTGCGGGCGCGGTCCAGCACGGCGGCGGGCGCCTTGGCGACGGAGCCGGAGTCGAAGGGCGGCTGCGGGTCGTACTCGGTGTAGAGCTGGATCGCCTGGGCGGTGAGGTCGTCGGTGAGCCAGGCGGCGAGCCGGACGGCCATGTCGATGCCGGACGAGACCCCGGCCGAGGTGACGATCCGGTCGTGCCTGATCACGCGTTCCGCGCTGTAGCGGGCGCCGAACGACTCGAGCTCGGCCGTGGCTCCCCAGTGCGTGGTCGCCGTCAGGCCCCGCAGCAGTCCGGCCGCGCCGAGCACGAGGGACCCGGTGCAGACGGAGGTGGTGAAGGTGCTCCCGTCATGGATCCGCCGCACCCAGGCGAGGAAGTCCTCGTCCTTGAGCAGCGGCCTGGTCCCCGCCCCGCCCGGCACCAGCAGGACGTCGCAGGACTCCACCTCGTCGTACCGCGTCCCGACGGCCACGGTCATCGCGCCGAGCACGTCGCTGACCTGGCCCGGCTCGGGCGTGACGAACCGCACCGTGGCACCGGGCACATGGGCGAGGATCTCGTACGGGCCGATCGCGTCCAGGGGCTCGAAGCGGTCGAAGAGCGGGATCACGATGTCCATGGCGGCAGCATAGTGGGCTGACTGTGAGTCAGACCCCCGCAGGATTCTGCGGGTCAGCCCTCGTCCGGATTGGTGAAGCCCGGTGGGCTGTAGCCGGGACTGCTGAACTCGGCGGCGCGCGGTTGGCGCCCTTCCTGGTCGGTCAGGCCCTCGACGCCCGGGCTGGTGAAGCCGGGGCTGCTGTAACTCGCGGTGCTGTAGCCGGGGCTGAGCAGATCGGGCGGGGTCGGCCGGGTGGCCGGTTGGGGCGAGAGGGCGGGCTCGGAGTCCAGATTGCCGTGCAGGTACGGGAGGATCGCGCGGTCGCGCAGGGCGGTGTGCCAGGCCAGGCGGGCCTCGGCGACGTCGTCGCTCAGCTGCCGGTCCTGGCCGTACGGCATGGCGGAGCCGTCCCGCAGTGCGGTGAGCAGCAGCCCGATGATGCCGACCGACAGGGCGGCGATCCCCACCGCGATGGATATCCAACCGGCGGTCACCACCGCCTTTCCCAGGGCGAGTTCGGGGTCGGTGGCGCGCAGCGAGTACCCGATCAGCAGCAGGACGGCCGCGGCGGCCCAGGCCAGGATCGGGGTGAGCACGGTGAGCACCGGGAAGAAGCCGGCGCCGTCCTCGGAGTGGAGGCGGGTCGAGAGCCCGCCGGCCGACACTGACGAGTCGTCAGACTGCCGGAGGTTGGCGCGCAGCCCGGTGTAGTGCTCGTACTCGGAAGCCGCAGCCGCCGCGACGGTGTCCGCCGCGAGCAGGGTCTTGGTGCGCAGCTGTTCGGAGTTGAGATGGGGGCCGGGCGCGCGCAGTGACTCGACGATCGAACCGTCGCGCAGTGCTTCGTCGAGGATGCGCTCGAATTCCGGGCGGTCCTCGGCGAGCAGGTGCGGGGTGTTGGTCATGGGTACCCCGTTCAGCTCAGTCACGGAGGTGGACTGGTCCACGTGGGGCCGTCAGGCGGGTGGGCCGGGCCCGGTGTGGTTGCCTCGATGGTAGGGGTGAGCACCAAGAGGCTGACAGTCGGTTTCCGGATTTTCAGTACCGTCAGCAGAACTGCAGAGCCGGACAGTTGTTCAGTGGGAGGTCCGGCTCCGGTGGACGGTCCGTCAGTTGAGCGGCAGCCGGGCGATCAGCAGCCGCCCCTCCATGGTGACCCCGCCGTCCATCGCGATCGCCAGCTCGTCCGCATAGATGTACGGGCCGGGGATGTGCGGGGGCGCGCCGTCCTCGGCGTGCGCCGTGCCGGTGAGGTACGGAATCGGGCTGTGTCCGTGCACCACCCGCCGGCCGCCGTAGGCCGTGAGCAGCTCGTGGACGGCCATCGGCCCGGAGTCGCCGCGGAAGGCGAAGCGCTTGGTGAAGCGGCGGAAGCAGTCCCACCACTCGTCGGCGCCGTCCTCCGCGAGCAGGTCGTGGACCGCGTCGTTGACCTCGGCGATGGTCTCGCCGTACTCGAGGTAGGCGGTGGTGTCGGAGTGCAGCAGCAGGTGGTCGTCCTCCAGGGCCATCGCCGGCAGCCGGGAGAGCCAGCTGACGTGGTGTGCCTCCAGGCGGTCCAGGTCGTGCTGCTGGCCGCCGTTGAGCCGCCAGGCGGCCAGGAAGGAGGCGGTGCCGGCGGTGGACTGGACGGGCTCGTCGCCGTACTTGGCGGCGCCGAGGAAGAGCAGTTCGTGATTGCCCATCAGGGCGCGGCAGTACCCGCCGGCGGCGGCGGCCTCGGCGGCCAGCTGCATCACCAGGTCGATCACGCCGATGCCGTCGGGGCCGCGGTCGGTGAAGTCGCCGAGGAACCAGATCCGCGAGCGCCCGGCGGCCCAGTGCCCGTCGGCGTCGATCAGGCCCTGCTGGTGGAGGGCGGCGAGCAGCTCGTCGAGGTAGCCGTGCACGTCGCCGACCACGTACAGCGGGCCGGGCGCCTCGCCGGGCTCGGGCTGCGGGTACGGGTAGAAGACGTCCTCGGGGGGCGCCTCGGTGATCGGAGGGCCGAGCTCGATGGTGGGCGGGTCGTCCTGCTGGTGCGCGGCCGGTGCCTGGCCGGCCTGGGGTTCCTGGAAGGCCGGCGCGGTGTGACTGGCCGTCGGCCAGTGCTGCTCCAGGAAGCGGGCGCCGCCGTAGCCGCTGTAGGTGGTGTCGTATCCGTAGCCGGAGGCCGGCTCGGGGGGCTCGTAGTAGGAGCCGTACGGGAGCACGTCGAGGTCCTGGGGGTGGCGGGGGCCTGAGTCGGGCAGTTCAGGCCCGGGGAAGCGGTCCTCGGGTGTCATTCGCCCATCATAGGAAGACCACTCTCCCGGCGTCCTCACCTGGTCGGTATCCAATCGTCCGGAGAGTCCTGCGATCTCCTCCAACATCGGTCTGGGGGTGTCGTACGGATCAGGGCGGATCAGCGGGCCCGCCCTGATCCGTACGACACCCCCTAAACCTCGCCCGGTGGGCGGGGCGGGCTGACGGTGGTCCGGGGGCTGCGGCGCTGTGAGGAGGCCCGCACGATCAGCTCGGTGGGCATCAGGGTGCCCGGCGGCGGGCCGGTGCCGGCGGTGCGGAACCGCGGCGGGAAGAGCCGGGCGACGTCCACCCCCGTCCCCGAGTCGACTCCCTCGATGGCGTCGATGAGCAGGTTGACCACGGTGGTGCCGATCCGGCGCGGCTTGAGCGAGAGGGTGGTGATCGGCGGTTCGGTGCCGGCGTACACGTCGCTCTCGCTGCAGCACACCAGCAGCAGGTCGTCGGGCACGCGCAGCCCGTAGCGGCGGGCGGCGGCGAGCAGGTCGGTGCCGTTGGGGTCGAAGAGGCCGTACACGGCGTCGGGGCGGTCGGGGCGGGCGAGCAGCCGGTCGGCGGCGACGGCGCCGGCGGCCGGGTCGTGGGCGGGGTAGGTCTCGTAGACGGGCTCCTGGCCGACCCGCCGGCACCAGCCGAGGTAGGCCTCGGTGGAGAGCCGGGTGTAGGTGTCGGTGCTGGTCCCGGTGAGCAGGCCGATCCGGCGGGCGCCGGCCTCGGAGAGGTGGTCGAGGATGCCGAGGACGGCGGCCTCGTGGTCGTTGTCCACCCAGGCGGTGACCGGGCAGTTCCCGGGCTTGCCGTCACTGACCACCGGCACTCCGGACCGGTAGAGCTCGCTGACCAGCGGGTCCTGGTCGGGCGGGTCGATGACGACGGTGCCGTCGAGGGCGATGTTGCCCCAGACGTCGTGCCGGGAGGAGGCGGGCAGGACCACCAGCGCGTAGCCGCGGCTGAGCGCCGCGCTGGTGGCCGCGCGCGCCATCTCGGCGAAGTAGGCGAACTCGGTGAAGGTGAACGGCTCCTCGCCGTAGGTGGTGACGGTCAGTCCGATCAAGCCTGACCGGCCGGTGCGCAGGGTCCGGGCGGCGGCGGACGGGCGGTAGCCGAGTCGCTCCGCGACCTCGCGTACTCGGCTTCTGGTCTCGTCGGGCAGGCGCCCCTTACCGTTCAGGGCGTCCGAGACCGTGGTGATCGACACTCCGGCGGCTGCTGCCACATCCCGGATGCCGGCCCGCTCCAGTCGCCGCGAGGTGGTGGGTCGCCGACCGCTCTGATTGGCTGCTGCTGTCATGGCGGACCGATCGTATGGCGCACGAGGGGTGTCTGTGACAGGGGCGTGCGGAGGCTCGGAAGAAGCGTTTCTCCATGAACCAGGCGCCGGGTCCCCCTTCGATACCTGCGCTGATCCGGCTCTCTTACCTCTGACATGTGCCATAGGAACCCGGCAGAATGGCTGATCTGCACCCGTAACCCGGACGAGCATCTCACCCCTACGGGTGAGGGCGATCGGTATCGTTCAGGGCACCCGACCGGGGTGGTACGGGTGCGTACCGAGGGCTCCGCACGCACGGCGACCCCGGACGGGCAGAGCACCACACGCATGAGCAGAAGGAGTGCACCGTGAGCGGTACGGAAGCACAGGGCCCCCGGCTGAGGCCGACCCTGGACGGCATCCCGACCTACAAGCCCGGCAAGCCGGCCAGCGCCGACTCGTACAAGCTTTCGTCCAACGAGAACCCGTACGAGCCGCTGCCCGGCGTCCTCGAGGCGGCCCTCGCCGCGGCCGGGTCCTTCAACCGCTACCCCGACATGGCCACGACCGAGCTCACCGCCGAGCTGGCCGCCCGCTTCGGGGTTCCGGCCGAGCACGTGGCGACCGGCACCGGCTCGGTCAGCGTGGCGCAGTCGCTGGTCCTCTCCACCGCCGGCCCAGGCGACGAGGTGATCTTCGCCTGGCGCTCCTTCGAGGCGTACCCGATCATCACCCAGGTCGCCGGAGCCACCCCCGTGCCGGTCCCGCTGACCGCCGGCGAGGCCCACGACCTCGAGACGATGCTCGCGGCGATCACCGACCGGACCAGGCTGATCTTCGTCTGCAACCCGAACAACCCCACCGGCGTGGCGATCCACCGCGGCGAGCTGGAGCGCTTCCTGGACGCCGTGCCCAGCGACATCCTGGTGGTGCTGGACGAGGCGTACCGCGAGTTCATCCGCGACGCCGCCGTACCGGACGGCATCGGGATCTACCGCGACCGGCCGAACGTCTGCGTGCTGCGCACCTTCTCCAAGGCGTACGGCCTGGCGGGCCTGCGGGTGGGCTTCGCCATCGCGCACGAGCCGGTGGCCACCGCGCTGCGCAAGACGGCCATCCCCTTCGGGGTCAGCCAGCTCGCCCAGGACGCGGCGGTCGCCTCGCTGCGGGCCGAGGACGCGCTGCTGGTCCGGGTCGAGGCGCTGGTCGAGGAGCGCACCCGGGTCGCCGCCGCGCTGGCCGAGCAGGGCTGGGCCCTGGCCGACTCGCAGGCCAACTTCGTCTGGCTCCGCCTGGGCGACCGGACCATGGACTTCGCCGAGGCCTGCGCCCGGGCGGGCGTCATCGTCCGCCCGTTCCCGGGTGAGGGCGTCCGGGTGACCATCGGCGAGGTGGCCGCCAACGACATCTTCCTGGCGACGGCGGAGGCCTTCCGCAAGGAGCTGTAGTCGTCAGCCGTGGTCGTCAACGGGCCCGGCCTGGTCCGATCGGTCGGATCGGGCCGGGCCCGTCGGTGTGCCGGGCGGGCTCCGAAGGCGCGGAGGGTAGAACGGACATTGGGTGACGGATCGTCATTCAATAGTTCAACAACCCTCAGGAGACGCATGATGCGCCCCTTCAAGGTAGTAAGCCTCGCCGCGGCCACTGCGCTGGCCGCCGTCCTCGCCGGCGCGCCGGTCGCTGTCGCCGCGCCGGCCCACGGCGGCCACGGCCATGGCGGCGGGGAGAAGGTCTTCGAGCTCACCACGAGGACGACCCAGGACACGCACCTCGACGCGGACAAGGACGGCCTCCCCAGCCCTGGCGACGAGGACATCTTCACGGAGGACGTGTTCCGGGACGGTAAGAAGGTCGGCACCGACGGCGGTGTCTGCACCATCCTCCGCACCGACAACGGTGGTGTGGCGCAGTGCCTCGTCACCCTCTCGCTGGAGGAGGGTCAGATCACCACCCAGGGGCTGGTCACCAACATCCTGGCCGATGCGCCGGGCGAGTTCGACATCGCGATCACCGGCGGCACCGGGGCCTTCAGCAAGGCCCGTGGTCACCTCCACGGCTCCAACGTCACCGAGGCCGGGGCCACGCTCGAGGTTCATCTCAGCCGCTGACGCCGTCGGCGCCCCCGCCGACCGCGCTGGGGCGCCGCCCCGGCTTTCCCGGTGCCGGAGGTTCAGAGTCCGGCCGGGAAGCGCTGGGAAGTTCCTGGGAGTTGGATCAACGGTTTCCCTGCCGTAGGTAGCGTGCAGCCCCGGCGGGCCCCGGTATCGTCCGTATTGTCCGGATTGCTGGGGTCAGCCCGCTCCCAGCCGGGACACAGGACTTGGCAAGAGCGCCGCGTCAGGCTGTCCGCCATGAAGGTGCTCCCGCGACGGCGTGGTGCCGTCCTCGTCAACTCCGCGCTTGCCGTGGCCCTGCTGTCCGGGGCCGCCCTCGCGTACACCACCCTTGACAGCGGCACCAGTTCGGCCGCCGGCAAGACGCAGACCCGTACCGCCTCGGTGACCAAGGGAACCGTCCTGGCCACGGTGTCCGGTTCCGGCACACTCTCCTCACCCTCCGACGCCGGCCAGGACTTCGTCACCGGCGGCAAGCTGACCGCCGTCAAGGTCGCGGTCGGCGACACGGTGAAGAAGGGCCAGGTGCTCGCCACCGTCGACACCACCGCGGCCCAGCAGCAGGTGGACGCCGCCGAATCGGCGCTCGCCACCGCCAAGGCGAACCTGGCCAAGGCCGAGGCGGGCGAGACCGTCACGACCAGCTCCACCGGCACGGGTAGCGGCAGCGGCACCGGCCGGTCCGGTGCCACGCCCACCCCGCAGACCACGACCACCACCAAGGTGGACGACGCCCAGGTGGCCCAGGCCCAGCAGCAGGTCGACACCGCGCGGACCAACCTGACCAACGCCGAGGCCGCACTCGTCGGCACGACGCTCACCGCCTCCGTGGACGGCACGGTCGCGTCCGTCTCCGGCAAGGTCGGCGACACGGTGTCCGGTGGCACCTCCTCGTCCTCCACCTCCACCGGGAGCAAGAGCACCGGCAGCGGCAGCAGCTCCACCTCGACGAGCAGCAGCACGCTCAGCGGCTTCGTCGTGCTGACCAACCCCACCGGGATGCAGGTCAGCGCGTCCTTCTCGGAGCTCGACTCCCTCAAGCTGAAGAAGGGCGAGGCGGCCACGGTCACGCTCAACGCACAGTCCGACACCAAGCTCAACGCGACCGTGCTGTCGGTGAGTTCGTTGCCGACGTCGAGCGGCGGCACGTCCGGCGCCGTCCAGTACGGCGCGACGCTGCAGATCACCGGGGACACCGGCAAGCTGCGCACCGGGCTGAGCGCCACCATCTCCGTCATCACGGGGGAGGCCGACAACGCGCTCTCCGTACCGACCGCCGCCCTCGCGGGGACCGGCAGCAGCCGGACCGCCACCCTGGTCCACGACGACGGCAGCACCGAGCGGGTCAGCGTGACCGTGGGCGTGGAGGGCGACTCCACCGTGCAGGTGGTGTCCGGCCTCAAGGAGGGCGACAAGGTCCAGCTCACCACGACCACCGCCGGTACCGGCAACGGGTTCCCGAGCGGCAACTTCCCGGGCGTCTCGGGCGGGCTCACCGGCGGTGGCCTGGGCGGCGGCAACGGTGGCGGCACCGGCCGGACCGGCAACGGCGGCGGGGGCAACCGCTGATGGAGAGTCAGCAGCCGCCCGTCATCCAGATCCGCCACGTCACCAAGTCGTACGGGCACGGCGACGCCACCGTGCACGCCCTGCGCGGGCCCGGCGGCGACCGGCCGCAGGGCGTGAGCCTGGACATCGAGCAGGGCGACTTTGTTGCGGTGATGGGCAGTTCGGGCTCCGGCAAGTCGACCCTGATGAACATCCTCGGCTGCCTGGACGTCCCCACCTCCGGCCGGTACCTCCTGGACGGCATCGACGTGGGCCACCTCGACGAGCAGCAGCTCTCCCTCGTCCGCAACCGGAAGATCGGCTTCATCTTCCAGTCCTTCAACCTGGTCCCGCGCACCACCGCGCTCGCCCAGGTGGAACTCCCGCTCGCCTACGCGGGCGTACGCGCTGCCGAGCGCCGGCGCCGCGCACTCGCCGCACTCTCGCTGGTCGGCCTCGCCGACCGGGCCGGGCACAAGCCGAACGAGCTCTCCGGCGGCCAGCAGCAGCGCGTCGCAGTGGCCCGCGCGCTGGTCACCGCGCCCGCGATGCTGCTCGCCGACGAGCCCACCGGCAACCTCGACAGCCGCTCCACCGAGGAGGTGCTGGCCATCATCGACGGGCTCAACGCGACCGGCCGGACCGTCGTCCTGATCACGCACGAGGACGAAGTCGCCCGCCACGCCAAGCGGGTGATCCGCCTGGTGGACGGCGCGATCATCTCGGACGTACGCCAGGCCAAGGTCGACGGTCCGCCGCCGGCGCTCGACCTCGCGGGAGCCCGCCCGTGATCTTCTGGCAGATGCTCCGCTTCGCCTTCGGCGGCCTGGTCGCCAACAAGGTCCGCTCGGCACTCACCATGCTCGGCGTACTGATCGGTGTCGCCTCGGTGATCCTCCTCCTGGCCGTCGGCAACGGCTCCTCCGTCGCGGTCAAGAACTCCATCACGTCC
Source organism: Kitasatospora atroaurantiaca (assembly GCF_007828955.1). Classification (NCBI taxonomy): domain Bacteria; kingdom Bacillati; phylum Actinomycetota; class Actinomycetes; order Kitasatosporales; family Streptomycetaceae; genus Kitasatospora; species Kitasatospora atroaurantiaca. The sequence goes on from NZ_VIVR01000001.1 coordinate 4,062,460, forward strand.
CTCGGCACCAACTCGCTCACCGTCTCCTCCAGCAACCTCCGAGGCTCCGCCACCGCCGCCAGGAAGCTCACGGTGGAGGACGCCAAGGCCCTGGCCACGGCCACCGACGCACCCGCGATCAAGACCGTCGCCCCGGTCGTCACCACCACCGGCACCGCGCTGTACGGGAACATCTCGTACTCGCCCGGCTCGGTCATCGGTACCTACCCCGCGTACTTCGAGACCGCCAACCAGAAGGTCGCCCGGGGCGACTACTTCAGCAACGACGACGTGCTCAACTCCCGCAAGGTCGCCGTGATCGGCTCCACCACCGCCAAGCAGCTCTTCGACACCGAGGACCCGGTCGGAAAGCGGATCGTCATCGGCGGCACGCCGTTCACCGTCGTCGGCGTGCTGCAGACCAAGGGCAGCACCGGCTTCAACGACCCGGACGACGTGGTGATCGCACCCCTGCCCACCGTGCAGAACGCCTTCACCGGCTTCGGCTCGGTCAACCAGATCCTGGTGCAGGCCACCTCGGCCGAGTCGACCACGGCCGCCCAGAGCGACATCACCCGGATCCTGATGGGCACCCACGCCATCACCGACTCCAGCAAGGTCGACTTCCGGATCAGCAACCAGACCTCCCTCCTGACGGCCCGTGAGAGCACCACCAAGACCTTCACCGTGCTGCTCGGAGCGGTCGCCGCGATTTCGCTCCTGGTCGGCGGGATCGGGATCACCAACATCATGCTGGTCACCGTCACCGAGCGGACCAGGGAGATCGGCATCCGCAAGGCGCTCGGTGCGCCCAAGGGCGTCATCCTGGGCCAGTTCCTCACCGAGTCGACCCTCCTCTCCGTCATCGGAGCAGGGCTCGGGGCCGCGGCCGGGATCATCGGCTCGCACTTCAGCATCGTCGGCATCAAGCCCGTGGTGATCCCGGAGTCCGTCCTCGGCGCCTTCGCCATCGCGGTCGCCATCGGCCTGTTCTTCGGCAGCTACCCCGCCAACCGGGCCGCCTCGCTGCGCCCCATCGACGCCCTCCGGCACGAGTAGGAGCACCATGTCCAGTGACAACGACCCGCAGGTGGAGCTGCTGGCCACCCCGCCGGACGCCCGCGACGTCACCACCGAACTCGCCGCGCCCCCGCGCCGCAAGCTCCCCTGGCTCACCCTGGTGCTGGCCGGCGGCGTGATCGCCACCCTCTCCTTCGCCGGCGGCGTCTGGTACGAACAGGGCAACGGCAAGGCCACCACCAGCACCCCGCGCGCCCAGGGCCAGGGCGGCTTCGGCGGGTACGGCGGGGGGTACGGCGGCCAGGGCGGCACCCGCCGCAACGGGGCCGGCACCGGGCAGAACGGCCAGGGCGGCGCGGGCTTCACCCGGGGCACGGTCAAGGCCGTCGACGGCAGCACCGTCTACCTCACCGACGCCAACGGCAACACCGTCAAGGTGACCACCGCCGACACCACCAAGGTCCAGCTGAACAAGGAGGGCAAGGTCTCCGACCTCCAGCCTGGCCAGACCGTCACGGTGGTCGGCACCCCGGACTCCTCCGGAGGCTACGCCGCCACCCAGCTCACCGAGGGCGCCGCCACCGGCGGCTTCCCGGGAGCCCGAAGCTCGTCCAACGGTTAAACCCCGAAACCTTGGACGAACCCCGGCCCGGCCGATCCCCCCTCGGCCGGGCCGGCCTTCCCTGTAGCGCAGATGACGGATGATCAGCTACTGTCCGGTCCGACAACGACAGAGATCATCGGGGGAGACCGTGTCGGATCAAGCTCCGGCCCGTAGCGGCGGCATGTCCGCCATCAGCTGGGCACTCACCATCGGCTGCAACATCGTCGCGCCGATCGTCACGTACAACCAGCTCACCGACCACGGCTACGGCGAGTTCACCGCCCTGCTGCTCTCGGCCGTCTGGCCGCTGGTGGACATCGTGATCCACCTCGCCTGGCGCCGCCGGATCGACGAGTTCGCCGTGATCAGCCTGGTGTTCCTCGGCCTGACCATCGCCGTCACCCTGATCGGGCCGCACTCCGCCCGGCTCCTCCTGGTGAAGGACTCCGCCGTCACCGGGCTCTTCGGTCTGCTCTGCCTGGTGACCCTGGCCGCCCCCCGCCCGCTGATGTTCTACTTCGGCCGGAAGTTCGCCACCGACGGCTCCGCCGAGGCGGTCGAGCGCTGGAACGGCCTCTGGGACCTCCCCGGCTTCCGCCGCGTCCAGCGCAACCTGACCCTGGGCTGGGGCCTGGCGTACCTCGCCGAGGCGGCGCTGCGGATCGGGCTCTCCTACACCCTGACCACCGGCGAGATGGTCACCCTGAACTCCGTGCTCAGCTATGGCGTCACCGCCGCCCTGATCGCCTGGACCATCACCTACGCCAAGCGATCCCGCGCCCGCGGTGCGGCCGCCGCGGCCGCCGCAGCAGCGCCCACCGCCGAACCCGCAACGGTTTAATCAGGTCCTCATCAACCACACGTAGCCTCCCCGGGCTATCGTCCAACAAGGATGTCATCGTCCGACCGGGAGGCGGATCAGTCGTGCAAGGAACAGTGTCGACCGCAGGGACCGCTGCAGTGCCGGGTGCCGTGGGCGGCGAGGCCTTCCTGCTGGTCGTCGACGACGAGCCGAACATCCGGGAGCTGCTCTCCGCCTCGCTGCGGTTCTCCGGCTTCCGGGTCGCCTCCGCCGCGACCGGCGAGGAAGCCCTCGCCGCGGTGGCCGCCGAGCGTCCCGACCTCGTCGTACTCGACGTGATGCTGCCCGACCTGGACGGGTTCACCGTGGTCGAGCGGCTGCGCGAGCAGGCCCAGTGGCCGCAGTCGGGCGAGCATGTGCCGGTGCTCTTCCTCACCGCCAGGGACGGGACGACCGACAAGGTCCAGGGTCTGGCGGCCGGTGCGGACGACTACGTCACCAAGCCCTTCAGCCTCGAGGAGCTGATCGCCCGGATCCGCGCCATCCTCCGCAGGGCGGGCGGCCCGGCCGAGGACGGCAGGCTGATGGTCGCCGACCTCACCCTCGATCCCATCGCCCACGAGGTGACCCGCGGCGACCGCCCGATCGCCCTCTCGCCGACCGAGTTCAAGCTCCTCCACTACCTGATGGCCAACGTCGGCCGGGTGGTCTCCAAGGCGCAGATCCTCGATCACGTCTGGGCGTACGACTTCGGCGGCGACCTCTCCATCGTCGAGTCGTACATCTCCTACCTCCGCCGCAAGCTGGACTCCGGCCCGGCCCACGGCCCCAAGCTGATCCACACCGTCCGCGGCATCGGGTACGCGCTGCGCCGCCCACCCCAGTGATGTCCCGCCTCTCCCTCCGCGCCCGGCTGCTGATCCTCGCGCTCCTCCTGGTGACCACCGGGCTGGTGGTGAGCGACTTCGTCGTGCTCGGCACCGTCCGCATGCAGCTGGTGCAGCGGGCCGACCAGCAGCTCCAGCGCTTCGCCGAGCCCCTCTCGCACCGGACACCCAACGGCCGCCAGCAGAACCAGACCCCCGCTCTCAAGCGCGTCGGCCAGTTCCTGCCCAGCCAGTACGTCGTGCAGTACCGCGCCGCCGACGGCACCGTCCAGCAGGTGCTCCGCCAGCCGATCGCCGACTCCGACCCGGCGCCCGAACTGGACCACCTGACGCCGGCCGTCCTCGCCGCCAAGCTGGGCACCGGCTTCGACGTCCCGGACGAGCACGGCCAGGGCAGCTGGCGGGTCATCGTCCTCCCGCTCGCCCACGCCAACGCCAACGCCTTCTCCGCCCCCAGCTACGTCCTCGTCGCCGTCTCCCTGGAGGACGTCGACGCGACCGTCTCCAGACTCCGCACCTCCTTCCTCGCCATCGGCGCCGCCGTCCTCGTCCTGATCACCGCCCTCGGCGCCTTCGCGGTACGCGCCGGACTGCGCCCGCTCGCGCGGATCGAGCAGGACGCCGAACTCATCGCGGCCGGCCGCCTCTCCCACCGGATGCCGAGCCTCGCCCCGCGCACCGAAGTCGGGCGCCTGTCCGCAGCCCTCAACGTCATGCTCACCCAGATCGAGGCGGCCTTCGCGGCCCGCGCCGAGTCCGAGGCCCGGATGCGCCGCTTCGTCGCGGACGCCTCGCACGAGCTCCGCACCCCCCTCGCAGGCATCCGCGGCTTCGCCGAGCTGTACCGGATGGGCGCGCTGCCCGACGTCGACCGCGCGATGGACCGGATCGAGAGCGAGGCCGTCCGGATGGGCGGCCTGGTCGAGGACCTGCTCACCCTCGCCCGCATCGACGAGGAACGCCCCCTCGACCTGGCCCCGATGGACCTGCGTACCCTCGCCGCCGACGCCCTGCACGACCTCACCGCACTCGACCCCGGCCGCCCGGTCTCCCTCACCGGTCCGAGCGGCACCGGCTCCCCCCAACCCGCCCCCGTCCTCGGCGACGAGGCCCGACTCCGCCAGGTGGTCACCAACCTGGTCGGCAACGCCGTCAAGCACACCCCGCCGGGCACCGCCGTACGGATCGGCGTCGGCACGGCCGACGGCCGCTGTCTTCTGGAAGTCGCCGACTCAGGCCCAGGCCTGACGGAGGATCAGGCCGTCCAGGTCTTCGAGCGCTTCTACCGGGTGGACGCCTCCCGCAGCCGCCGCGACGGCGGAGGGGCCGGCCTCGGCCTGGCCATCGCCACCGCCCTCACCCACTCCCACGGCGGCACCCTCACCCTCGACACGGCCCCCGGCCGCGGCGCGACCTTCCGGGTGGAGATCCCCCACCAGGGCTGAACTCCGCCCCTCTTCGTGCGGCCCGCCGCCCCTTTTGTCAAGCGCCTGATCGTCGAAGAGCCCATGACGGGCGGCCCTTGTAACGGGCCCCCGCTTCATCGGATCATCCGATTGACCACTTGGTCGTTCAAAACCCACCCCCGTGTTCGGGCGCGCAACCGCATGGTGTTCAATACACCTTGTGAACGTGTTCACTTTCACAAGCGGACAAGCTTGGGCCGTTTGACACCGGTCTCATGCCAAAGCTCCCGCTTGCTGGGTTTGTCACGGAATGAGCAGAGAGAGGACGCAGTGGATCTAGCAGTTGCTCACGAGACCATCGCGCGGTGGCAGTTCGGGATCACCACCGTCTACCACTTCCTCTTCGTCCCGCTGACGATCAGCCTCGCCGCCATCGTGGCCGGCCTCGAGACGGCCTGGGTGCGCACGGGCAAGGAGAAGTACTTCCACGCCACCAAGTTCTGGGGCAAGCTCTTCCTGATCAACATCGCGATGGGCGTGGTTACCGGCATCGTGCAGGAGTTCCAGTTCGGCATGAACTGGTCCGACTACTCCCGCTTCGTCGGCGACGTCTTCGGCGCACCGCTCGCGATGGAGGCGCTGATCGCCTTCTTCTTCGAGTCCACCTTCATCGGCCTCTGGATCTTCGGCTGGGACAGGCTCCCCAAGAAGATCCACTGCGCCTGCATCTGGATGGTGGCCATCGGCACCGTCCTGTCCGCCTACTTCATCCTGGCGGCCAACTCCTGGATGCAGCACCCCGTCGGCTACGCGATCGACCCGGCCACCGGCAAGGCCCAGCTCACCGACATCGCCCGGGTGCTCTTCCAGGACACCACCCTCGTGGTGGTCTTCCACACCCTCACCGCCGCCTTCCTCACCGGCGCCGCCTTCATGGTCGGCATCTCCTCGTACCACCTCTGGAAGGCCAAGCGCACCTCCACCGCGGACCCCAAGAAGACCGCCGCGATGCGCACCTCCCTCCGCATCGCCCTCGTCATCGCCGTCATCGCCGGCCTCGGAACGGCACTCAGCGGCGACAGCCTGGCCAAGGTCATGTTCAAGCAGCAGCCGATGAAGATGGCCGCCGCCGAGGCACTCTGGGACACCCAGACGCCCGCCCCCTTCTCGATCTTCGCGGTCGGTAACGTCAACGACGGCCACAACTCCGTCGAGCTGGAGGTCCCGGGGATACTGTCCTTCCTGGCCAACAGCAACTTCAGCTCGCCCGTCCCCGGCATCAACGACACCGCGGCCGCCGAAGCGGCCAAGTACGGCGGGCAGCCCACCGACTACATCCCGAACATCTTCGTCACGTACTGGGGCTTCCGCCTCATGATCGGCTTCGGGATGACGTCCTTCCTGGCCGGCCTGGTCGGCCTCTGGACCACCCGCCGGAAGCTGTTCCTCGCCCCGGAACACCGCACCACCTCCTCCGAAGTCCCCAAGCTCATGCTCACCAAGCACCACGAGCTCGGGCCCTTCCTCACCAAGTGGAGCTGGCGGATCGGCATCCTCACCATGGGCTTCCCGCTGATCGCCAACAGCTTCGGCTGGATCTTCACCGAGATGGGCCGTCAGCCCTGGGCCGTCTTCGGGCTGATGACCACCGCGAACGCCGTCTCCCCCAACGTCGGCGTCACCACCCAGGTCATCGCCCTCAGCACCTTCACCCTGCTCTACGCCGTGCTCGCCGTCATCGAGGTCAAGCTCCTCGTCAAGTACGCCAAGGCGGGCCCGGTCACCTCCGAGCAGCCCCCGGCCCAGGATCCGACCCTCCGCGGCAGTTCCTCCGACGACGCCGACAAGCCTCTCGCCTTCGCCTACTGAGGACCCTCGATGCAACTCCACGACGTCTGGTTCATCCTGATCGCCGTCCTCTGGATCGGCTACTTCTTCCTCGAGGGCTTCGACTTCGGCATCGGCGTCCTCACCAAGCTCCTCGCCCGGGACACCGCTGAACGCCGCGTCCTGATCAACACCATCGGCCCGGTCTGGGACGGCAACGAGGTCTGGCTGCTCACCGCCGGCGGGGCGACCTTCGCGGCCTTCCCCGACTGGTACGCCACCCTCTTCAGCGGCTTCTACATCCCCCTCCTCCTCATCCTGGTCTGCCTCATCATCCGTGGCGTCGCCTTCGAGTACCGCGCCAAGCGCACCGAGGAACGCTGGCAGCGCAACTGGGAACACGCCATCTTCTGGACGTCCCTCATCCCCGCCTTCCTCTGGGGCGTGGCGTTCGCCAACATCGTCCACGGGGTCGCGATCGACTCCCACAAGAACTACGTCGGCAGCCTCCGGGACCTTCTGACCCCCTACGCCCTCCTCGGCGGTCTGGTCACCCTCACCCTCTTCACCTTCCACGGCGCGGTCTTCGCCGCCCTCAAGACCGTCGGCGACATCCGCACCCGCGCCCGCACGGCCGCCCTCCAAATCGGTCTGGTCACCGCCGTCCTGGCCCTGGTCTTCCTCACCTGGACCCAGGCCCACCAGGGCACCGCCTGGAGCCTGGCCGCGATGATCACCGCCGTACTCGCCCTCCTCGGCGCCCTCATCGCCAACCAACTGACCCGCGAGGGATGGGCGTTCATCCTCTCCGGCCTGACCATCGTCGCCGCCGTGGCGATGCTCTTCCTCGCCCTCTTCCCGAACGTGATGCCGTCCACCCTGAACGACGCCTGGTCGCTCACCGTCAGCAACGCGGCCTCCTCCCCCTACACCCTCAAGCTGATGACCATCGTGGCGGCGGTCTTCACCCCGATCGTGCTGCTCTACCAGGGCTGGACGTACTGGGTGTTCCGCAAGCGCATCGGCGTCCAGCACATCCCGACCCCCACCCACTGATGAAGCCGATCGACCCGCGCCTCCTGGCCCACGCCCGCGCCACCCGCGCCTTCCTCGCCGGATCAGTGATCCTCGGCGGGGTCGGCGCGGCCCTGGTGGTCGCGCAGGCAGGACTGATCGCCGAGATCATCGTCCGGGCCTTCCAGCAGCACACCTACAACCTCACCGGCCCGCTGCTCGCCCTCGCCGCGACCGCCCTCGGGCGGGCCCTGGTCGCCTGGCTGACCGAACTGACCGCCCACCGCTCCGTCGCCCGGGTGAAGTCGACCCTGCGCCGCCGCCTGCTCGACCACGCCACCGCCCTCGGCCCGGCCTACCTCTCCAGCCGCCGCACCGGCGAACTCACCACCCTCGCCACCCGGGGCATCGACGCCCTCGACGACTACTTCGCCCGCTACCTTCCCCAGCTGGCACTCTCCGTGGTCGTCCCCACCGTCGTCCTCATCCGCATCGTCGGCGCCGACTGGACCTCAGCCGCGATCATCGCCGGCACCCTCCCGCTCATCCCCCTCTTCATGGTCCTCATCGGCCTGGCCACCCAGAGCCAGATGGACCGCCAGTGGAACACCCTGGCCCGCCTCAGCCACCACTTCCTCGACGTCGTGGCCGGCCTCCCCACCCTCAAGATCTTCAACCGCGCCAAAGCCCAGGCGCAGACCATCTCCCGCATCACCGACGACTATCGCCGCGCCACCCTCCGCACCCTCCGCATCGCCTTCATCTCCTCCTTCGCCCTGGAGCTCCTCGCCACCCTCTCCGTCGCCCTGGTCGCCGTCTCCATCGGCTTCCGCCTGGTGGACGGCACCCTCACCCTCGAAACCGGCCTCCTCATCCTGATCCTGGCCCCCGAGGTCTACTTCCCGATCCGCCAGGTCGGCGCGCTCTACCACTCCAGCGTCGAAGGCCTCACCGCCGCCGACCAGATCTTCGAGGTCCTCGAAACCCCCCTCCCCACCCCCGGCAGCACCCCGGCCCCGCCCCTCGCCACCGCCACCATCACCATCACCGGCCTCACCGTCACCCACCCCAACCGCCCCACCCCGGCCCTCCACGACGTCTCCCTCACCCTCCGCCCCAACACCACCACCGCCCTCACCGGCCCCAGCGGCGCGGGCAAGACCACCCTCCTCTCCACCCTCCTCGGCTTCACCACCCCGGACGCCGGCACCATCCGCATCCATGCCGACCGCACCTACGACCTCGCCGACCTCGACCCCACCACCTGGCGCCGCCAGATCGCCTGGGTCCCCCAGCACCCGCACCTCTTCGCGGGGACCGTCGCCGACAACGTCCGCCTCAGCCGCCCGGACGCCACCGACGCCGAAGTCCGCACCGCCCTGGCCTCCGCCCACGCCACCGACTTCGCCGACCTCGACACCGTCCTCGGCGAAGGCGGCACCGGCCTCTCCGCAGGCCAACGCCAGCGCCTCGCCCTCGCCCGCGCCCTCCTCACCGACCGCCCCCTCGTCCTCCTCGACGAGCCCACCGCCAACCTCGACGGCGCAAGCGAGCAGGCCATCGTCGAGGCCATCCGCGCCCTCAAGGGCCGAACCATCCTCCTCATCGCCCACCGCCCCGCCCTCCTCACCCTCGCCGCCCACCGCCACCACCTCCCCACTCCCCCCACCCCCACCCACACCCCCACCCCCACCCACCCCAACCCCAGCGAGAGGGTCGCGCTGCGCAAGGGGGCGGCGGACGGGGTGGTCGTGGAGGGGGGCGTGGTGCGTGATTTTCGTACTGCCCAACGGCGAGAACCCACCCCCACCTCCCGGCAGTACGAAAATCATGCAGCCCCCCGGAACGACCACCCCGGTAGCCGCCCCCGCCCCACCCCACCCGAGAGCCCCACCTCACCCGAGAGCCCCACCCCACCCCAGACCCCCCGCCTCACCCCCGCCACCATCCTCGGCACCCTCGCCCTCGCCTGCGCCACAGCCCTCATGGCCACCTCCGGCTGGCTCATCTCGTACGCCTCCGAGATGCCCCCCGTGCTCTACCTGATGATGGCCGTCACCTCCGTCCGAGCCTTCGGCATCGGCCGCAGCGTCTTCCGCTACGCCGAACGCCTCAGCTCCCACAACGCCGTCCTCCGAGCCCTCGGCAGCGTGCGAACCTCCGTCTACCGCCGCCTGGAGCAGCTCGCCCCGGCCGCCCTGCCCGCCTTCCGCCGCGGTGACCTGCTCTCCCGCCTGGTCTCCGACGTCGACGCCGTCCAGGACCACTACCTCCGCTGGAGGCTCCCCGCCACCATCGCGCTGCTGGTCTCCCTCGGCTCGGCCGTCGCGATCGCCGCCTTCCTCCCCCTCGCCGGAGCGGTGCTCGCCCTCGGCCTCGCCCTCGCCGGCGCCGCGGTCCCGACCCTGGCCACCCGCCTCTCCGGCCGAGCGGAACGCCAACAGGCCCCCGCCCGAGGCGAACTGGCGGCATCGGTCGTCGACACCCTCACCGGCACCGCCGAACTGACCGTCGCAGGCGCCCTCCCCGGTCGCCTCGCCACCGCCCGCGCCGCCGACGGCCGTCTCACCATCCTCGCGGCCCGCTCCGCCGCCACCGCCGCCCTCTCCGCGGGGCTCATCGCCCTCGTCACCGGCCTCACGGTCACCGCGACCGCCGCCGTCGGCGTACACGGCGTCAGCACCAACGCACTGCCGGGCGTCTGCCTGGCGGTCATCGTCCTGACCCCCCTCGCGGCCTTCGAAGCGGTCACCACCATGCCCACCGCCGTCCAGTTCCGCGAACGCAGCCGAGCCGCCCGAATCCGCCTCACCGACCTCCTCGAAACACCGGCCCCGATCTCAGAACCGACGGTCCCCACCCCACCCCCCTCCGACCCCCTCCCCATCGCCGTCCGAGGCCTCACCGCCCGCTGGCCCGGCCAGCCCACCGACACCCACGCCCTCCACGACCTCGACCTCGACCTCACCGCAGGACGCCGGATCGCCGTGGTCGGCCCCTCCGGCTCCGGCAAGACGACCCTCGCCCAGGTGCTCCTCCGATTCCTGGACCAGACCTCGGGCACCGTCAGCCTCTCCGCCGACAGTCCACAGCCTGTGGACACCCGCACACTCGCCTCCGACGAGGTCCGCCGCACAGTCGGCCTCTGCGCCCAGGACGCCCACGTCTTCGACAGCTCCCTGCGCGAGAACCTCCGCCTCGCCCGCCCGGACGCGACGCCCGCCCAACTCCGCGCAGCCCTCGACCGCGCCCGCCTCCTGACCTGGGTCGACACCCTCCCCGACGGCCTGGACACCATGGTCGGCGAGCACGGCGCCCGCCTCTCCGGCGGCCAGCGCCAGCGCCTCGCGCTCGCCCGCGCACTCCTCGCCGACTTCCCCGTCCTGATCCTGGACGAGCCCGCCGAGCACCTCGACCTGCCCACGGCCGACGCCCTCACCGCCGACCTGCTCGCCGCCACCGCAGGCCGCACCACCCTCCTCATCACCCACCGCCTGGCCGGCCTCTCCGACGAATCCGTCGACGAGGTGCTCGTCCTCGACCACGGCAGGGTCGCCGAACGCGGCACCTGGTCCGAGCTGATCAACCGCCCCGACAGCCACCTCGCGACCATGTGGCACCGCGAGCAACAGACCGACACGCTGCTCCCCACCGCCTGACTACCCTCCCAAACCGGGGCAAACTACGCTCGCCTCATGGAGACCCCACCCGCCGAGAGCTCCCCCGCCGAGCGCGCCGAGCGCGCCGGGAGCTCACCGGACCAGGCCCCCCACCGAGTCCCCGAGATCGCCTCACTCGGCCTCGACACCCTGGTCACCGAGGTCTCCGAGCGCCTGCAGTCCGCCGCCGCCGTCACCGACCGGATGCAGCGGCTCCTCGAAGCCGTCGTGTCCGTCGGCGCCGGGCTCGACCTGCACGCCACCCTCCAGCGCATCGCCACCGCCGCCGCCGAACTGGTCGACGCCAAGTACGCGGCCCTCGGCGTGATCTCCCCGCAAGGGCACGGCCTCTCCGACTTCATCCACGTCGGCGTGGACGACGCCACCGCCGCCGCGATCGGTGAACTGCCCACCGGACGCGGCATCCTCGGCGTGCTGATCGACCGACCGGAGCCGCTCCGCCTGGCCGACCTCGCGGGTGACCCCCGCTCCTCCGGCTTCCCCCCGCACCATCCGCCGATGAAGTCCTTCCTCGGCGAGCCGATCCGGGTACGCGACGAGGTCTTCGGCAACCTCTATCTGACCGAGAAACTGAACGGCAACGCCTTCACCCCGGAGGACGCCCAGGTGGTGCACGCCCTCGCGGCCGCCGCCGGCGTCGCCATCGAGAACTCCCGGCTGTACGAGGAGGGCCGCCGCCGCGAGCGCTGGATCGCGGGCGCGGCCGCCGTCACGACCGCCCTGCTCTCCACGGACGAGGCGCAGTCCGCCCTCACCGTCGCCGCCGAGCAGGTCCAGGAGCTCGCGGACGCCGCCCTCGGCATGATCCTGCTGCCGACCGGCGACGGGCAGATGCGGGTCGCCCACGCCTCCGGCGAGGCCGCCGAGTTCGTGACCGGCGAGCTGCTGCCCGTCACCAGCTTCGCGTCCCGGCTGATCGCGGGCGAGAGCGTCTACATCGAGGACATGTCCACCGACCCCACCGTGGGGCTCCGACTGGCCCGCAGCTTCGGGGCCTCGATGGCCGTCCCGATGATCGCCACCGGGCGGGTGCTCGGCGGGCTCTGCGTCTGGCGGCGCCGGGGCGCGCCGCCGTTCACGGACGCCGAGAAGCTGCTCGCCGAGACCTTCGCCTCGCAGTCCGCCCTCGCCCTGCGCCTCGCCGAAGGGCAGCGCGACCAACAGCGCCTGGCCGTCTTCCAGGACCGTGACCGGATCGCCCGCGACCTCCACGACCTCGTCATCCAGCGGCTCTTCGCCACCGGGATGATGCTGGAGAGCGCAGCCCGCCGCTCGGTCGTCCCCGAGGTGCAGGCCGGGATCGGCAAGGCCGTCGACGAACTGGACGCCACCATCCAGGAGGTCCGCACCACCATCTACGCCCTCCAGCACGACGACCACGGCGACGAGCCGGACAACCTCCGCACCCGCGTGCTGCGCGAGGGCAGCCAGGCCGCGGCCGCACTCGGCTTCAAGCCGTCCGTCACCTTCATGGGCCCGGTCGAGAGCCTGGTTGGCGAGAAGACGGGCCGCCAACTCCTGGCGGCACTACGCGAGATGCTCTCCAACACGGCCCGCCACGCCCGGGCCTCCCGGGTCGGCGTGGAGGTCGACGCCACCGTTCACCTCGACGCCGACGGCCACCCGGTCTCCGGCGACCCGGAGTCGCTCGACCGGGCCGGCCGGCCCGGCGTCCTGCTCACGGTCACCGACGACGGCGTGGGCATCCCGGACGGCGGCCGCCGCAGCGGCCTGCGCAACCTCACCCGCCGTGCCGAGACCCTCGGCGGCGACGCCTGGCACGAGCCGGGCCCCCACGGCAAGGGCACCCGAGTCCGCTGGTCCGCCCGCCTCTAGCCCTAACGCCAACCCCAGCCCCACTCCTAGCTGTTCGAGCCCTGCGGGGTGCTTAGCAGCAACTCCTCCACCACAGCCGCCACCCCGTCCTGCTCATTGCTGACGGTGTGCTGCGCGACGGCCGCCAGCACCTCGGGGTGGGCGTTCGCGACGGCGTACGAGGAGCCGGCCCAGGCGAGCATCTCCAGGTCGTTCGGCATGTCGCCGAAGGCCAGGACCTCCGAGCGGTCGATGCCCTGCTCCCGACACCAACTGGCCAGCGTGCTGGCCTTGGTGACGCCCAGCGAGCTGATCTCCAGCAGCGGTACGGGCGCGGACCGGGTGATCTCGGCGAGATGGCCGGCCACCCGCCGGGCGCGGGCGAGGAACTCGTCCGGGTCGAGGTCGGGGTGCTTGGCGAGCAGCTTGAACAGACCGTCCACCCGACCGTCGGCCAGCAGCTCCTCGGCCGGTGCGACCGCGTGCTCCTCGTCGTCGCCCCACATCCGCAGCTCGTACCCGGGCTCACGGGCCCACCCGCGCGGGTGCTCGAAGGCGAAGGCGGTGCCCGGCAGCTCGGCGCGCAGCGTGGTGATCACGGTGAGCGTGTCCGCGACGGCCAGCGGGAAGGTCTCCAGGAGCTCGCCTCGCCGTACGTCGACGATGGCGCCGCCGTTGGAGCAGATCGCCACCCCGTGACCGCCGATGTGCGGGCTGACCTGCTGCATCCAGCGGGGTGGGCGGCCGGTCACGAACACCACCTGGATTCCGGCCGCCTCGGCGGCGGCCAGCGCGGCGGCCGTCCGCTCGGAGACGGTGCCGCCGGTGCACAGCAGGGTGCCGTCGAGGTCGGTGGCGATCAGGCGGGGGCGGCGTCGGGTGGTGGTGGTCACCGGTCCATCTTCGCTCACCGCACCTTCTCTGCCTCCGCCCCGGCCGTCCCTTTCACCTCCGCCCGCCCGCCGGGCCCCTGCCTGCAGCCCTCAGCCCCCGCCCCCCGCCCCCCGCCCTCTGCCCTCTCCTCTGCCCTCAGCCCTCCCGGCCTCTCTCACCCCGCCGACCCCGCAGGCCGAAGATCCGCCCCAGCAGCGAGGAGCGCTTCCCCGCCCGCGAAGCCTCGCCGGCGGCCCGCGCCCGCCCGACCATCTCCGTGCTGATCCGCTCGCCCTCCTCGTCGGGCTCGGCGTGGTCCCGGTCGATCGCCGCGAGCAGCTCCGAGGCCAGTCCGAGAGCCGCCTCGTCCGTCCACGGGCAGGCCAGCATCAGCGAGCAGAGCGAGCTCAGGATGGTGACCTCGCGGGACCGGTACGCCTGCGCGCCCGCCAGCAGCCGCTCGCCCACCAGGTGCCCGACGTCCTCGCGGACCGCCGGATCGACCCAGGCCGCCGTGACCAGCGCGAACCCGGCCGCCTCGGAGACCCAGTCCTCGGAGCCGAACAGCAGGTCGACCAGCACCTCGCGCCGCGCGGAGCCGGCCCACGGCTGGTCGGTGCGGTGGTGCAGGATGCCGAGGCAGGCGAAGGCCTGGACGCTCCGGACCCACAGCTCGGGTCGCCGCTCCAGCAGCCATCGCCCCTGTTCGTCCTCGCGCGGCAGCGGCGGGTGGGCCAGTACTCCCACCAGGTCGTCGAGGCCCAGACCCGCCAGCCGGACGGCACGGTCGTACGCGGCCGGGATGCACGGCCAGACCACCTCGGCCGTCTCCCGGATGAGCTCCGCAGCCGCCAGCGAGGGCGCCGACACGGCCGGGTGGGGGTGGAAGCCCTCGTAACGCCAGATCCGGGTGCCGACCTCGCGCAGCGGCACGCGCGGGTCCGGCTCGGCGGGGCTGTGGTAGACGATCTCGGAGTTGGGGAAGCCGTGGCGGAGGGCGAGCAGCGAGCTCGGCGGTTCCAGCGTCGAGGCGGCGAAGTGGATCTCGTGGTCCCGGCCGGACTTCGGGCTCGCCAGCATCTGGTGCAGCGCGTGCACCGACGCCTCCTGCGCGGCGTGGACCTGGTCGAGCCAGGGCCGGCCGTCGCTGAACCTGGCCAGCAGCTGGGCGGCGTACTCGTGCTCGGGGTGCTCGCGCAGGTGGTCCGCCAGGGCGAGCAGCTGGGCCGTTCCGCCGTCGATCTGGTGGCGGAGCCCCAGCAGCGCGGGCGCGGCCTTCGGATGGTCCGGCTCGGTGGCCAGGACCCGCTCCAGCCAGGGCAGCCCCTCGGCGGGGCGGCCGGTGGCCGCGTACAACTCGGCGACGTCGACGTGCAGATAGGCGTCGGACGGGTCGCGTTCCAGCTCGTCCTGCCACACGGCCAGGGCCTCGTCGCTGCGCCCGGCGGCACGCAGGGCGTTGCCGAGCATCACGGCGGCGATGTGCCCGGGCGTGATCCCGTACGCCTCCCGGGCCAGCCGGACGGCCCGGCCGGTGTCGCCGAGCCGCCGGGCGAGCCCGGAGGCCATGGCCAGCAGCAGCGGCTGTTCCGGGTGCCGGGTGACCATGGCCCGGATGAAGGCGTCGAAGGGCAGCAGCGCCTCGCGCAGCGCTTGCGGCAGCGGCTCGGGCAGGCCGCCGGCCGCGCGGGCGACGGCCTCGGCGGCGGCCCGCGGGGAGACCAGCTCGGGCAGGTCGCCCCGGGTGAGCCAGGCCGCGTGCGCCCACGGGCGGTCGGGTTCCGCCCTGATCGCGGCCGCGATCAGCCCTACGGCCTCCTCCCACTGCCCGGCGGCGGCCTGCAGGTGCGCCCGGCAGACGACCTCGCCGATGAACGGGCGCTCCAACGGGAAGAGCTCCAGGGCGGCTTCGGTCCCACCCGCGCGAACGGCGAGTTCGGCCAGCGCCTCGTGGACCTCGGGCAGTTGGGGATCGGTCGCCATCGCGAAGGCCAGGTGGGTCGCGGCGTGCCGGAGGTCCCCGCTGTCGGCGGCCAGCCGGGCGACGGCCACCTCGCCCTCGGCCTCCAGCCGTTCGTCCCCGCAGCCGGTCGTGTTCGGATCGTGCATCCCGTCCCCCTGTTGCCCTTCGGTCGGTACCGATCAGGCACGCTACCGACCGCGCGACGGGGGACGCCCGGGAGGGGTGGCCTGCGCCTCCCCTCCCGGACGGTGGGTCAGGAGACGCGCAGGGTCAGGGCGGCGGTGTGCAGGGTGCCGCCGGTGCGGAACTGCAGGAAGAGCCGCCAGTCACCGGACTTGGGCAGTTCGGCGTGGAACGGCAGGGTCGGGCCGCCCCCGTCGCCGGTGGCCGCGGTCTCGGGGTGCAGGTGCGCGAAGGACAGGTCGCCCGCGTGGAAGGCGGTCAGGTGGGCGTACGTCTCCAGGTACGGCTGCAGGTCGGTGACCGGCTTGCCGTCCTTGGCGATGCCGACCTTCAGCTCGCCCGCCTTCCCCGCCACCGGGCTGCCCTCGACCGTGACGGTGTAGCCGTCGGCCGTGGTGCTGCCGGCGGCGGCCGGGAGGGGAGCGTCCGTGGCGGCGCCGGGGACGGTGACGGTACGGCTCAGGACCAGTCCGGTGCCCCGGCCGGGCCCGCTGTCCGGCGTGAAGGACGCGTACAGCCGCCAGCTGCCCGGCTGCAGCGCGTCGAGCGGGGCCGTCCAGGTGCCGTCGGCGGCCATCGTCGGGTGCAGGTGCTGGAAGCCGGTCAGGTCCGAGCGGACGGCGTAGAAGTGCATCTGCTTGGTCTGGTCGACGGCGAAGGCGGTCACCGGCCTGCCGTCCGGCCCGGTGACACTGAACCGGTACTCGGCCGCCGCGCCCGCCGGGAGGGTGGTCGCTGCCGCGTCCAGGCGGTAGCCGCCCAGCTCGGCGGCGAGGCCGTCGGTCGCGGCCTTCATGGCGGCCATGTCGTGGCCGCCGGCGCCGGCCGACGTGCCGGTGCTCGGTGAGGAAGCGGCCGATCCGTGGGACATGCCGGGCATGCTGCTGTGGTCGGTCGAGGAGCCGCAGGCGGCCAGCGTCAGCGTGAGTGCGGCAGCGGCGGCAACGGCGGTCAGGGTACGGCGGGTTGACGAGTGCACGGAGATCTCTCCAGGTGGGTGCGGCCGCCGTGGTGGCGGCGCGTGGGTGAGCGGGGCCGCGGCACCCGGACTCCTGTGGGGGAGCCCGGGGCGGGCCCTGTCACGTCCGCGACACGCACACCTGGAGCAGCAGCGCACGCCCGGCGGGCGGCGCGCGGGAGCCGTCGGCCGTACCGGCCGGAGACCTGACGGCTGCCGGGGTCGGGAGCGGCGGCTCGAGAGCGGCCAGTACGCCCGGCCCGGCGAGCGGCACGCCGCCACGGGCCTGGGTGGACACGCAGGTCACCGAGCCCTGGGCGGGGTGGTGGGCCGCCGCTGCGGCGTGCTCCGCGGGTGCCTGCTCCTCGGCCACGGAGTGCTCGGCCATCGGGTGCTCAGCCGTTCCGGCAGCCCGCACCATTCCGGCCATCGCCTCGTGGCACCCGGCAGCCGCCGACGGGCTGCCGTGCATCAGGAACAGTCCGGCCAGCACGGCGCACAGCACGACCAGCCGGGCCGCTGCCCCACCGCCCATCCTCATGTACGCCTGCCCCTGTCCGTCCGGCTGTCGCCCCCGACCATACCCCCTACCCGTATTTCCAGGGCGGGGACACGCACGAGGAGCGGCCCGGAAGCCGTGCTCCCGGGCCGCTCCTCGTTGGAGGCTCCGCGTCAGGAGTGGTAGATCTCCTTGATCGCGGTGATCTTGCCGGAGGCGTCCACGGTGACGTCGTAGTTGCCGTACGAGGAGCAGACGAGGTTGGCCTTCTGCGCGTGGTTCAGGCAGTCGCCGATGTGCTGCGAGAGCTCGGTGAGCGAGACCGTCTTCGCGCTGCCCGAGGCGGGGGACAGCTGCGCCTTGACGGTGGACGCGAAGTGGTACGCCTTTGCGGCGCCGGTGGCCTCGTACTCGACGTCGTTCACGCCGCACCTGGGCTTGGTGTCCTTGGCGGACAGGGTGTCACCGCTCGGCTGCTTGACCGGAGAGATGATCTTGTGCCCGGCGGGCAGCTTCGGAGCGTCGCAGGACGGGTCCGCGCCGTCGCTCGCCGTCGGCTCGGCCGAGGACCCGTCCGGCGCCGGGTCCGTGGCCTCGGCCTTGCCGGAGTCGGTGACGGACGGCCGGGCCGCGGCAGTCGTGTTCGTGGGCGCGGCGTCCGACGAGCCGTCAGGCTCGCAGGCGGCGAGACCGAACATGGCCGCCGAGATGACAACGGCGGTGAGCAGACTGCGAGATGACATCGCGGTGGTTCCCCCTACTGATACGTGACCGATCATTGCTGACTGACGATCGGACAGGCTATCGACAATCGCCGACACCCTGTGCGCGGGGCCCGCCGAACATCCTCGGCGGGCCCCGTCCGTGCGTTCAGCAGCACCGGTCAACCCAGCTGGGCCAGGCCCTCGGTGGCGATGCGCTCGAAGACCGCGAAGTCGTTCTCGAAGATCGAGTCCGGAACGGGCCAGTGGATGACGAGCTCCGTGATGCCGAGCTCCCGGTACGTCCCCGCCCAGTCGACGAAGGCGTCCAGCGAGGCCAGCGGCTTCTCTGCGGTCGAGCCCTGCAGGAGCACCTTCTCCAGCTCGGCCACGTCCCGGCCCTGCGCCTCGCACGCGGTCCTGAGCTTGGCCAGCTGCGCCTCGATCACGGCGGGAGCCTGCTCCACCGGCACGTCGGCCGGGCCGCGCGGATCGCCGTACGTGACCCAGCCCTGCCCGTACTCGGCGGCCAGCCTCAGCCCGCGCGGGCCGGTGGCGGCGACGTAGAAGGGCACCCGCGGCCTCTGCACGCACCCGGGGATGTTCCGCGCCTCGACGGCCGAGTAGTAGCGGCCCTCCTCGGTGGTGGCGTCCTGGGTCAGCAGCTTGTCCAGCAGCGGCAGGAACTCGCCGAAGCGGTCCGCCCGCTCCTTCGGCGACCACGCCTCCTGCCCCATCGCCGTCGCGTCGAACCCGACCCCGCCGGCCCCGATCCCGACCGTCAGCCGCCCGCCCGAGATCTCGTCGACCGAGACCAGCTCCTTGGCCAGCGTGACCGGGTGCCTGAAGTTGGGCGAGGTGACGAGCGTCCCCAGCCGGATCCGCTCGGTCGCCGTCGCGGCGGCCGTCAGCGTGGGGATCGCCCCGAACCACGGCTCGTCCCGGAACGACCGCCACGACAGGTGGTCATAGGTGTACGCGGCATGGAACCCGAGTTCTTCGGCCCGCCGCCAGATCTTCTGACCCTCGCCCCACCGGTGGATGGGGAGGATCACGGTACTCAGACGCATACCTGAGACCCTACGGTGCCCGGAGAAGTCGACCGGGTACCAGCCGTCGAGCGGCGGGTTCCGAACCGTTGGGCACGAGGTCGAGGCACGGGGGAAACCGGTTGTCGGTGCTCGCACGGCTTCTTGTAGCCTGATGCCGCCATAGGGGCGATTGTCAGACTTTTAAGATCTGGGGGACCGGTGTACCACCGCCGTCTCGTTGCGACCGCTGTGGCTCTCGCCGCCGGGTTCGCCTTCCTGCCGGGCCAGGCGCACGCCGCCGACCCGGCCCCGAACGCCGTACCGAACGCCGTACCGAACGCCGTGCCGGCTCCCGCCCAGAGCGGGTGGGAACTGCCCGGCGCCAAGACGTTCACCAGCCCGGCGAGCAACTCGTACCGGGTGCAGGGCCAGGCCGCGGTTGCCGCCCGGTCCGCCGCCGTGCCGTCCACCGGCCGGACCGTCTACGTCCTCACCCGCTCCACCTGCACCACGGACACCGGGACGGGCACCCAGGCGGCGCCGTTCTGCAGCCTGCAGCGCGGCGTGGACGCGGCCGTCCCCGGCGACACCGTCCGGGTCGACGGGAAGGACGAGGGGGTCAGCCCGCCCAGCGACATGGAGGCCGTGGTCGTCCACACCTCCGGCCTGACCCTCACCGGCGGGACCAACACCCCGCAGATCATTTCGTTCAACAACGCGGCCGGAAAGCCCGCCCTGACCCTGGACGGGGTCAGCGATGTGACGATCAGTCACCTCACCTTCGGCGGGGGCAACGCACCGGGCCTGCTCGTCAAGGGCTCCAGCCGGATCACCCTCGACTCCGACCGCCTCGACGGGTCCGGCGGCAACGCCCTGACCATCGACGGCACGTCCAACGCGATCACCGTGACCAGGTCGCACGCCTCGATGTTCTACCCGGTCGCCGGCAGCGCGACGATCTCGGTGGCCGCCGGGGCGAAGGACATCACCCTGGCCGGCAACCTGGTCAAGGGCGCCACCACGGACAACTCCCAGACGACGTACCAGGCGACCGGCGGCATCGCCGCCACCGGAGTGCAGGGCCTGAACGTCACCGGCAACACCGTTCAGCGCGGCTGCCTCCCCGGCATCGCCGTGGACGGCACCTCGACCGCCGTGTCGATCCAGAACAACCTGCTGGTCGAGACGGCCGCCGTGGCCGGCTGCGACTCCGGCCAGCCCGCTGTGACGGTCTCGGCCGAGTCCGCCCTCGGGACCACCACCGACTACAACGACTTCTACGCCGAGTCCGCCACCGGCGCCGGGCCCTACCGCTGGGCCGGCACCGCGTACCCGACCGTTGCCGCCTTCCAGGCCGCGCAGACCCAGGGCGCGCACGACACCGTCGAGACGGTCGCGCCGCAGCAGGTCAACAGCGGTTCGGACTGGGGCGTCGCCTATGCCCTGCAGACCGGCTCCGCCGCGATCGGCACCGCCAACCAGTCCGCGCCCGGCGCCCTGACCACCGACTACTTCGGACACGGCCCGATGGCCGACCGGGGCGCGGTCAAGTTCCAGAGCAACAACCCCGGCTTCGCGATGGCGCTGACCGCGAAGAACACCAGCGCGTTCGGCGTCTCACTGGCCCTGGACGTGACCACCCTGCCGGTCGCCCAGGACATCTACCTCCAGTGGGGCGACGGCACCGTCGACGTCCTCAACTTCTACGGCGACAAGCCGGTGAAGACGACGGCGGGCCACATCTACAAGAAGCTCGGCGACTACACGATCACCGTCACCGACTACGAGAAGACCGGCAACACCATCCGCAACACGGTGAAGGTCTCCACCCTCGGCTCGCAGTACACCGCGTACGGCCCGAAGCGGCTGCTGGACAGCCGGGACGGCACGGGTCTCGCGGCCGTCGGCAGGGTCCCGGCGTACGGGACGGTCAAGCTCAAGGTCGGCGGTGCGGGCGGCATCCCGGCGAACGCGACCGCCGCGGTGCTGAACCTGACCGTGACCGGCCCGGCCGCCGACGGCTACATCACGGCTTACCCGGACGGTGGCCCGCGGCCGACCACCTCGAACGTCAACTACCGGGCCAAGCAGACCGTGCCGAACCTGGTGATGGTGCCGATCGGCGACAACGGCTACGTCGACCTGTACAACGGCAGCCGGGACACCACCGACCTGGTCGCCGACATCACCGGCTACTTCACCCCGACGGCCGCGGCCGGCTTCGCCCCCGTCGGCCCGAGCCGGCTGGTCGACACCCGGAACGGCACCGGTGCCCCGCGTGGCCAGGTTCCCGGGCGCGGCTCCATCCCGGCACAGATCGCCGGCGCCGCCCCCGGCCTGCCGGGCGGCAGCATCTCCGCGGTCGCGCTGAACGTCACCGTCACCAACCCGCGCGGGGACGGCTACCTGACCGTCTACCCGAGCGGGCAGACCATGCCCACCGCGTCCAACTTGAACTTCACCGTCGGGCAGACCATCGCCAACTCGGTCGTCGTCCCGGTGGGCGCGGACGGCAAGATCCGGCTGTTCAACGGCGCCTGGGCCGGAGCCGACGTGGTCATCGACGTGGTCGGCTACTACAGCGCCTACGAGACGGGCGCGTTCATGCCGGTCGACCCGAAGCGGCTGCTCGACACCCGCGACCCGGCGACCTGGGGCGGCGGCCCGCTGAAGGGCCGTTACTACGCCTACCTGCCGATGACCACGCGCACCGACATCCCGGCGTTCGTCTTCAACGCCACTGTCACCAACACAGGCGCCGATGGCTACTTGTCCGCGGCCTCCGACCCGAACACCGTCGCCGACTACAAGAGCGGGTACCCGTATCCGGTGTACGCGCCGAACACCTCGTCGCTGAACTGGCGGCGCGGCACCACCGTGCCGAACCTGGTGCAGGTCACGCCGGGCCGGGGCGTCATCGACTTCTTCAACCAGAGCGACGGCGACATCGACCTGATCGTCGACATCTTCGGCTACTACCAGAACGACTGACGTCAACTCAGTCCGAATTCCGGTCAGTGACTGACGCGGACAGGGGATGACGCGGAGAGGTGCCTTGCTTCCGGCCTGGAAGCTGGGCACCTCTCTCGCATCGGCCTCCGGCACACCGTCTCCAACGCCTTCCACACCTGCTACTGACAGCGCGGCGACACCACCCTGGCTCGGCGGATCACGCTGGGCGACGTGTCCGGCGGGAGGCTGACGCCCGGCATCGGGGCTGACGGGGTCGGGGTTCGACGCGACGGGCCGTTCGCGCGGGTCGGACCGTGATGGGTGAACGAGGCTTGACCGAGGTGACGAGCGTCCCCAGCCGGATCCGCTCGGTCGCCGTCGCGGCGGCCGTCAGCGTGGGGATCGCCCCGAACCACGGCTCGTCCCGGAACGACCGCCACGACAGGTGGTCATAGGTGTACGCGGCATGGAACCCGAGTTCTTCGGCCCGCCGCCAGATCTTCTGACCCTCGCCCCACCGGTGGATGGGGAGGATCACAGAACTGCCGTGCTGTGCTCATCGCCCGGTGCGCGCCAGTGAACTCCGGAGCTCTGCGTCGGTGGTCTTTCCGGTGAGCCAGGACCACAGAATTCGTGATTCCTTCCGGTCGAGACCGAGGGCGCCCCGGGCTGCGCGCAGGAAGAGTCCCTCCGTCGCAGCCGCGTAGCGCCCCGAGTCCCGGAACCGGAGACAGGCCTCTGCCGGGGTGAGGCCGTCGGCGAGCATCCTGGAGAGTTCGGTGACGTCGTCGTCGAACCGGGACTGCGGACGGATCCTCACGCCGTATGCGGACTCGAACTCCTCGGAGAAGGTCTTCGCGGCGTACGACGGGCTGTTCCGCAGCCACCATTGCTCCCTCGGGTGCAACGGGAAGGACTCCTGGGCCAGTACGCGCCGTACGTCCGGGTCGATCCGATCGATCGAATCGCGCAGCTCCTCCGCCTCCGGTCCCGCCAACTCCTCCAGGACCTCGGAGAGCACCGTTCGCATGGTGAGGTCGTTGAGGTAGTCCTCGAGATCCCAGGGATATCCGGCCGTGCAATCCGCCGCGAAGCGCTGCCATCGATCAGTGGCCAGCCGAGGGGTGATCTCGCCGACCCACCCTCTGTCGGCGAAGGCCTGCGAGAACTCCGCCTCGAACCCGCGCACCCTATCTCCCACTCTCGTTGTCCATGTACTTGGACGGATTGTCCGGCCGGAAGAAGTTCGTGATCTTGTCGTCCTGCATGATCCCGAGTCGCCCGGTCGGTGTGTGCAGCCTGAGAATCGCGCCGTCATGGGCGCGGGTGACCTCCCGGACCTCGGAGGTCAGTGGATCGTTCATGAGACTAACGGCATCCCGCTCGTACCGGTCGAAGCCGTCCACCCCGTCGACCTCGTGCTCGTACTCCGGCATGTCCGCCTTCTCGCCGGGGCGCTTGCCCTGTCCGAGGACATGCTTGTCGTACTTTTCGTCGATCTTCATCGGGTCCCAAGCCTTCGGCTTGGGCTTCGGCTTCTCCTCCTCCGGGTGGGGCGAGAGGCCGAGAGGATCGCTCCAGGTGTGGGGGTTGTGGACATAGGTGTCCGGGTTGGGGGCGGGGGCGAGGCCGAGCGGATCGGGGCTGGTGTACCGGGCGGTCTCGGGGTCGTAGTACCGGTGCAGGTTGTAGTGGAGCCGGGTCTCAGGGTCGAAGTACTGACCCGGGTAGCGGAGCGGCGTGTACGCGGCGCTGGCGCCGGCCCACGTGGTCTGGCCCCAGAGGGTCGTGGTGGCCTGCCACGACACGCTCTCCGTGGCCGGGTCGACCAGCTCGGTGGGTGTGCCGATGAGGTCGGTGACGATGGCGAAGAAGCGGCGGTCGATCCGTTCCTGCGACGAGTCGGTGGTGGTGATCGTCTCAGTCTGGGTTAGCGGTCGCCGCCCCTTGTGATCCCAGCTGAGCGTGTACGGGCCGGGCAGGTAGGGAGCGTGCGTGGTCTGCTCGGCGAGGCTGGAACCGTCCCAGGTGAAGTCCGTGCGTTCCGCGACCGTGGTGCCGTCGGCCGCAAGCCGTTCCTTGGAGATCCGGCGCCCGAGCGGGTCGTAGCGGTAGCGCCAGCAGGTGCCGTCCGGGGTGACGACGCCGGTGAGGCGATCCTCGGCGTTCCAGGTGTAGCGCCAGGTGTCGGGCTTCTTGGACAGCCGGCTCTTCTGCCGGAGTACGGTGCGGCCGGAGGCGTCGTGCTCGTAACGGACGCGGCCGGCGGTGACGAGCCGGGCGTCCTCGTACGTGCGCGTGCCTCGTGCGGCACCGGCCGATTCGGTGGCGGGCCACTGCGCATCGACCAGGTTGCCCGTGGGGTCGTAGGCGTAGCTCTCGCTCCATGAGGCGGCTCGCACGGCGGTGACCCTGCCGACTCCGTCCAGGTCGAACTCGCGCCCGTCGCCGGCCTCCGTCGTGATGCCGATGAGGTTTCCGTCCGCCCGGTAGCGGTAGCCGCGCTGCTGCAGGATGGCGGACGGACTCCGGAGGATCTGACCGGTGAGCTGGTGACGGTTGTCCCAGACGCTGGTGAGCGTCATCGTTCCGTTGATCGTGCGGACGTTCTCACGGCCGCCCTCGTCGTACGCGAAGTCGAGTGTCCCGCCGGAGGTGGTGAGCGCTGCCGGGCGTCCGGCCGAGTCGTAGGTCCAGGTACTGGTGTGGCCGGTGGGGGTGGTGCGGCCGATCCGTCGGCCCAGGACGTCACGCCGATAGCTGACGGTGCGTCCGTTGACGCTCTCGGCCAACAGATTGCCCAGCGCGTCGACGGTCCGGACGATCTCGGCATCCGGATTGACAGCACCGACCAGACGACCGGCCAGGTCGTAGCTGTAGGTGGTGACGCGCCCGTCGGCTGCCTTGCTGACGAGCCGGTCGAGCAGGTCGTAGGCGTAGTGGGTCTGTTCGCCGTTCGGAGCATGCACGCTCGCCAGTCGACCTCCGTCGTCGAATCGGTAGCCCACGGAGCGCCCGCTGAAGTCGGTCTCACCGATGACGCGCCCGGCCTCGTCGTGGACATAGGCCCACTGCCTGCCGAGCGGGTCGGTGACGGCAACGAGCTGCATGTTGGCGTCGTGGGTGAAGGTGTAGCGGGCGCCGTCAGGGGTCGTACGGGCGGCGAGGGTCTCGAAGTGGGTGTACTCGAAGGTGGTGGTCCGGCCGAGCTGGTCGGTGTGGGAGAGGAAGTTGCCCTCCCCGTCGTACGTCCAGCTCTCGGTGGTTCCGTCGGCCGTCGTACGCGAGGCCAGCCGGCCCTCGGTGGTCCAGGTCATCCGGGTGACGGCACCGATGGGGTCGGTGATGCTGGTGGTGCGGCCGAAGGCGTCGTACTCGTATCGACCGGTGGCGCCGGTGGGGCTGGTCACCTCGATCGGGAGGCCGGCCCGGTTGCAGCGGATACGGGTGGTGCTCCCGAAGGCATCGGTGATCGAAGTCGGGTGCCCGAGCTCGTTGTAGGCATAGGCGGTGACCGCGCCGAGAGGGTCGGTGAGGGTGAGACGGCGACCGTTCTGGTCGTAGGTCTGGTGCCAGGCGGCCCCACCCGGTGTGGTGATGGTGGTGGGGAGGCTGAGGCGGTCGGTGTATGTGGCGGTGGTCTGTTGGCCGTCGGGCCGGGTGATGGTGGTGAGGTCGCCGCCGCCGTCGTACTCGAAGCGGGTGGTGCGGCCGAGGGGGTCGGTCTGGGTGAGGAGACGGTCGTACTCGTCGCGTTCGAAGTGGGTGGTGTTCCCGAGCGGGTCGATCTGGGCGGTGATCTGGGCGTGCTCGTTGACGTGGTAGCGGGTGGTGTGGCCGAGGGCGTTGGTCTCGGTGTGGACCTTCAGGCCCGTGGAGGGGTCGGGGTCGCCGTAGGTGAAGTGGAAGCGGAGGGTGCCGTCGGCGCCGCCTTCGTCGACGACGCGGTCGAACTGGTCGTAGGTGTAGAGGTATTGGCTGTTGTTGCGGTCGGTCCAGGACAGGATGCGGCCGGTGGTGTCGTTGGCGAAGCGCATCGGCTTGCCGGAGGAGTTGTACACCGACGTCAGGTGGCCGTCGGTGTAGCCGTAGCGCGTCAGGAGGGCGTCGTGCCCGTCGTCGCCGGCGCCCGCGAGGCGCAGGGCGGTGATGCGGTCGTTGTCGACGGTGACGAGGAGTCTGTAGCCGCCGGAGTGGGTGATCGAGAGCGGGATCCCGTTCTCGTCGTAGGCGAGGTCGTAGTGGCGGCCGTGGCGGTCGCGGACACGGGAGAGGAGGGCGGTCTCGCCGTCCGGCTGCAGGGTGAACTCCCGTATCCGGCCGGTCGATCCATCGGTGATGGTGTAGTCGCCGGTGTCGGGGTGGACGTCGAGCTCGAAGCGGCCACCGGCGCTGGCGTACACGGGGTCGCCGGGTTCGGGGTGCGGGTAGGCCTGGGTGATGCGGTCGGCGCGCAGGTGGACGACGCCCTCGGTATCGATCTCGAGGCGTTCGTCGAAGGTGCAGACCCAGCGCTCGCCCATCCAGCGGCCTGCGGTGTAGCCGGACTCGAAGTTGCGGGTGAACTCCAACGGGAGGGAACCGGGGAGGGAGACGTCGACCTGGTCGATGTACATCCGGCCGGTGGCCATGTCGACGGGCTCGCCGCCGCCGCAGCGGGTGTCCAGCGGGCGGCCGGACTCACGGGGGTTCTTGACGTGGTCGCGGCCCCGGCCCTTGGGGTGGGAGTTGCCGTGCCGGCCGGGGCCGCCTCCGCTGCGGGGGTGGGGCAGGCCCTTGCCGCCGCCGTGGAGGATCTTTTCGAGGTCCTTTGCGTGTTTGGCGTCGGCCTCACGGGTGTTGTGGGCGACCTTCTTCAGGTTGTCGCCGGCCTTGCGGTAGAAGTTCTTGAGTGCCTTGCCGGCGTCGTCGGCGAGGGTCTTGCCGAGCTTCTGGGCGCCGTGTTCCAGGGCTTTGACGATCTGGTTGCTCATTCGAAGCTCACCCCCGCGATCTTGGACTGGAAGGCCTGGGCGTGGCCGGCGACGGTCTCGGCGTGGTCGTGCATGGTCCGCGCGTGCGCCTCCAGCGCGTCCGGGTCGATCCGGAAACCGGTGCCGCCCGCGCTGCCGCCCGACACCCCGAGCGCGGACTCGGCGGCCTCGAACACCAGCCCGCTGACGGCCCCGGCGACGGTCTCGATCAGCGGCTCGATCGCCGCCTCGATCACCTGGCCGATGATGTACTGCTCCAGCTGCTGCTCGAGGTAGTTGATCAGCCGCTTCGCGGTCTCCTCGATCAGGATCACCGCTGCCTCCGCAGCACCGAGCGTCGCCACCGCCGCCGCCTGGTCGGCGATGAACGCGGCTGCCAGGGCGACGAGTTCGGCGATGGTCTCGACCTTCATCGCCACGATCACGTCGGCTGCCACGTCGAGCGCGGTGGCCACCACATGGCAGGCCTGCACCAGCTCGTTCAGGTGACTGTCCGACAGGGCGGCCCACTTGGCGAGCAGCGCCTCGTACGAGGCACCCTCATAGGCCTCGCCGAGCCGCTGGATCGTCGCCGTCGAATCCTGGTGCGCGGACTCCACGTTCTCCGCGAACTCCCGCACGTGAGAGGCGAACTCACGCACCTTGTCCTCGTTCACCGTCGGCCAGTTGATGCCGATGAACGACAGGAACGACACCACCTCACCGGGCAGCTCGATCGCCATGCTCTACCTCCCCCGAAACGGCATGCGGATCGACCGTAGCCCAGGGCACCCTTCGAGGGAACGGCAGTTCCAGGTCCGTGACAGCGTCCGCACAATCAACGACGGAGACGACTCGTCAGGGCAGCCGAGCTCTCACTGACTCGGAGCGCCCGGTACTGATGGGAGCCTGAAGGCTCGCCCGCAGCTCACACATGATGTATTACACTTCTGCTATGGACACGCCCCGCCCTGGCAAGACCCGCGTCACCAGCGTCTCCCTGCGTGCGGAGACGCTGGAAGCGATTCGCGCACGTGCTGGAAAGCAGGGTGTCTCCTCGTACATCGAGGAGGCCGTGCAGCGACAGCTCCAGCGTGAGGCCATCGATGAGTACATCGCCGCCTCCGAGGCCGAACATGGGCCTGTCGATCCGGCGGAGGTGGCAGCCAGAGCTGACCGCATCCGCGCCCACCACGCCGCCCAGCGCGGAGACGCCGCTGGGGCGGACGCCGCGTGAGCGGCACCCTCGTTCTCGACAGCGAGGCGCTCTCCAAGCTCTCCCGGCGGCACCGAGACATGACCGTGTGGCTGGACGTCGCCCGCACGCTTGACCTCCTGGTTGTGACGAGCGCAGCAACGCTGGTGGAGGCACGCGACCCCAAAGTGCCACAGGCAACGTTCGACCATGCCGTATCCCTGGCCAAGGTGCGCCCCATCACGGAGGAGACCGCACGCGCTGCGAGCAAGCTGCTCGCAGCGGAGGGGCTTCATGGCCACAAGTACGCCATCGACGCGATGCTCGCCGCTACGGCCCACCTGGAACACGGGGACGTGACCGTCGTGACCAGCGATACCGGTGATTTGCGCCGGCTGTGCCACCCGCGCATCGCGGTCGAACAGATCTGACGCACTCCGAGTCGTTCCGGCTTCCCAGCCCGTCTTGTCGCAGCTCAGGCCGTGATGGATGAACGAAGCCTGACGGACTCGACCGGCATCCCCAGCCTGATCCGCTCGGTCACCCCTCGCGGCAGCGGTCGGCGTCGGGGCAGCCCCGGATCACGGCTCGGCGCGAAACCCGCATGGCCGCGGCGTGGGGACCGGAGGTGACCGAATACTCGCGCGCAAGAGATCGAAATCGAAGGCAACGCGTCGCGGATCGCTTCCCCGTCACCCCTCAACAGCCGAACTCGAACACTTCAGGCACTATCGGTCACAGATTCGGCCCAGGTGACTACTGTGCGATGCCGAGGTTGATGTTCCACCGGCGCCGCGTGGAAGCGCCAGGTCCGGAGTCAGCCCGCTGGGAGGGGAAGGCGTGCTCGAGATCACCGTGCCGGAGCGTCGGATGTCCATGCTTTCCGCTGCGGCGGGAGCGCATCCGGCCTCCCTCGGTCCTGCCGTTCCGTACTCGGGAGTCCCGGCGTGACAGAGACCGGCTCCACCGCGGCGCTTGCGCCTCTCCCACTGCTGGCAGCCGTCAAGCCGGACAAGGCGACCTTGGAACTGGCCCGGGTGCTGATCCGTGCTCCCGGTGAACAGCTCTCCGGGACCCTGCTGGTGACGGGGAATCCCGGAGGGTCCTTCCACCTCTCGAACGGTGACGTGATCGCGGTCGAATCGCCGGGTTCCCCCGGCACGGAAGCCCTGCTCCTGCGCTCGGGACGACTCGGTGAGGCCGACTGGGCCGCTGCGCAGCAGGCGGGGGCGGTCGACAACCGGACCGGAGCCGAGCTGATCGCCCGGATGCTGGTCGGCGCTGCGGAGCTGCAGTTGATGTGCCGAATGGCGGCGGTGGACGGGGCTTTCGCCATGGGCATGGGCCGGATCGACCGGTGCACGCTCGAAGGCCCTGCCGCCTGTCACCTGGCGGCACCGCAGGGCATCGAGCCGGATTGGCTCCTCCAGGAGACCGTGCGTCGGATCAGGGCTTTCGGCGCCCTCCCGTTCGCGATCTCTCCCTATCGGGACAGGGTGACTCTGACGCCCGCCGGTGCCGCTCAGCTGAACGGTTCGAAGACCGGCGAGCGACGGGAGATCCTTCTGCGCGTCAACGGCCGCCGCAGTTCGCGCGACATTGCCTTCCTGCTAGGGCGGAGCCTCTACGCCGTCACGGTGGAACTCTCGCGGCTGCTGGGCGAAGGGCTGGTCGAGGTTACGCACCGGGCCGCCAGCGAGCTGCCACTGCGCCGGCGCGGTACCAGCGGGATCAACGACGCTCTTCCCCTGCGGCCGGCGGTCGATCGCCGGTGACGGACTCCCGCCGTCGGGCCGGGCGATCAGCTGTCACATGTGACTCCAGAACAGTCAGATCGAGCACGTCGGTCGGGACCGGCCCCGGCGGCAAAGGAACAGGAGAGTTGTGGTTCTCAGAAGTGACGAGCTGGTCGCCGAGATGCGGGAGCTCCGGGACCGGGTCGTAGGCATCACGGACGTGGTCGTGGCCTCGGCCGACGGCTTGCTGATCACGGCAGAGACGGACGCCGCCGTCGACGGTGAATGCCTGGCCGCTCTCACCGCCGCCGCGCTCAGCATCGCCCGCCGAACGGGGGAGAACACGGGCAAGGGACAACTCCAGCACACGGTGGCGCGGTTCAGTGACGGCTATCTGGTGGCGCGAGCGGTCGGTGACATGGCGTTGATGGCGGTGCTCGGCGACTCCGGCATGGATGTGAATCGACTCCATGCCGAGTCGCAGGCCAGCACCGAGCGGATCGGTTTCCTGCTCACCGCAGAGAACGCGGCCGCTCCGCACAGCTGAGCCCGATGAATTCGGGACCGGGTCGCAAAGAACAGCAGGGCAGTCCCGGGCACGGACCGGATCCGGGTCCTGCCCTCACACGAATCCAGCAGGAGGAGCACGATGAGCACGTCGGGAACGCAGGGACCCCGGAGTATGTCCGACCGGGTGTTGAGCATGGTCAAGAGCCTCCGTGCGGAGGTTCCGGAGTGCGTTGCGTCCGGGGTCATCGACATGTCGACCGGAATGCTGCTCGCGGTGGAGACCGTCGATTCGCACCCGCCGGAGGTGCTCGACATGCTGGCGGCGGCCACCCTCGACCTGTTCCAGGGCCGGAATGTGGTGATGATCGAGGGCATCTTCAAGGAACGCCGAGGAGTGGTGTCCGACCGGCATTACTTCCAGGAGATCCTCGTGAACAGCGACAACCTCGCCCACCTCTTCCTGCGGGTCGACAGCGCCGACGAGGTCGTCGCCGTGGTCGTGTGCCGCAAGTCGGTGAACGTGGGCATGCTCTTCGCCCAAGCTCGAAGGGTGCTGAAGGACCACGGGCAACTGTGACAGGCGTCCGGGCCTCACGAGCGGTCCTGTCCTGACCTCGGGCCGCGGGCGAGTGACCGCCCGGTGCCCGGCCGCCGACGGCCGGCAGGGAGGCGCATATCGCCATATGTTTGCCTCATGTCGGGTACTACACGCATCACGGTCACCTTGCCGACGGAGCAGGTGGCCGAGCTGAAGAAGCTCACGGACAACGTCTCCGGCTACGTCGCCGAGGCGGTCGCCCGCCAGATCCGGCACCAGCTGTTGGGTGAGGAGTTGCGCCGCTACGAGGACGAGCACGGCGCGTTCACCGACGAGGAGCTGGCTGCCGCACAGGCCAGGATCTTCGGCTCGGTCGAGCCTGAGGGCCCGGCGAGCGCTGCGTGAAAAACCGCCTTGAGACCGTCGTGCTGGACTCCCAAGGGCTGGCCGCCTGGATCTCGCAGGACCGGGGCACGCTCGCGAAGCCCTGATCGGATCGCCGAACGCGCGAGCGCCGGGGTGGGCGGAGTGGCCTGCCCCGGCGCTCATCGTCCGCGGATCGTCAGACGACGATCAGACGATCAGGGCACGATCGTGATCTCCCACGGTTCGGGTGCACTGCGGGCTGCGCTCGCCGGCTCGGGAGGTGCGGTCGCGGTTCCGGCCCTCCGCCGCACCGGCTAGCGCGGGAGCCGCAGCGCCAGGCCGTCGAGGACGACCTCCAGGCCGTAGGCGAACTTGCTGTCTCGGATCTCGACGGGATCGAGGTCCGCGGCTACGGCGTAGGGGTCGGCGAGGTGGTCGTGGCCCGCGGCGGCCTGTTGGGCGGCGGGCATGAGGCGGGCGATGAAGGCGGCCTCGGTCTCGCCGGAGCGGGCGACGGTGGTGAGCCAGGCCGCCTCGGTGGTGCTCATGCCGATGACGTAGGACAGGACGGTGTCGATCGCGCGGCTCGGCTCGGGGAAGCCGGCGGCGGTGAACAGGGCGGCCAGTCGCTCGGAGTAGGACATCAGGTTGGGGCCGAGGTAGGCGAGGCCCGCCTGGCCGAGGACCGAGGCCAGCCATGGGTGGTGCAGGGCCGTCGTCCGGAAGGACCGGGCGGCCTCGGTGGCGGCGGCGCGCCAGTCGGGGCTGTCGGCGGGCGGGACGGCGATCTCGGCGAAGACCTCGTCCACCGCGAGCTCCATCAGCTCGTCCTTGGTCGCGACGTGCCGGTAGAGGGAGGTCGCGCCGGCGTTCAGGCGGGCGCCGAGCTTGCGCATGCTGAGCGCCTCGACGCCCTCGCCGTCCAGCATGACGACCGCCTCGCGGACGATCGCGGCCCGGCTGAGTGCGGGCTGGTCGGGCTCGCGCTGCTGCCGGGCCCACACGGACGGGATCGGGTTGGTCTTGGCGGCCATGGCGCTCCTTCGTGGGTACACCGTTCGCATTCAGCGTACAGGAATGAGGCTTGCGTACGCTGTTCTCTCATGCGTACAGTGTTCGCATCGAAGGAACGTTGTGCGCAGGCCGGAAGGAAAAGCCCCATGGAAACCCGCAATCCACGCCGCTGGTGGATCCTCATCGTGCTGTGCCTCAGCTCGCTGGTCCTGGTGATCGACAGCATGGCGCTGACCGTCGCGGTGCCGTCGATGACGGAGGACATCGGCGCGAGCGCCCAGGACGCCCAGTGGATCCTCGACTCCTACATCCTGGTCTTCGCGGGGCTCCTGCTCACCTCCGGCAGTCTGGGTGACCGGTTCGGCCGCCGGAAGATCATGATCATCGGCCTGCTGCTCTTCGGGGCGGCGTCGTTGGCCGCGACCTTCTGCACCAACCCCGGGGAGGTGATCGCCGCACGGGTCGCGATGGGCGTCGGCGGGGCCCTGATCATGCCCTCGACACTGTCGATCCTCATCACCGTCTTCGACGAGGAGGAGCGCGGCAAGGCGATGGCCGCGTGGGGCTCGGTGTCGATGCTCGGCCTGGTCGGCAGCCCGGTGCTCGGCGGTGTGCTGATCGACCACTTCTCCTGGCACTCGATCTTCTTCATCAACGTCCCGGTCGTAGCGCTGGCCGTCCTGGCGGCCCTCGTCCTGATGCCGGAGTCGAAGGGCCCGTGGCAGAAGCCCGACCCGCTCGGCGCGGTGCTGTCCGCGGCCGGCATGACCGCCCTGGTCTGGTGGATCATCGAGCTCCCGCAGCACGGCGCCTTCGGCGGCCACTCGGCGATCACCCTGGCCGTCGCAGTCATCGCCCTCGGCGGGTTCGTGGTCTGGGAGAACGTCACCCCCGAGCCGATGGTGCCGCTGGTCCTGTTCAAGCACCGCAACTTCAGCGGTGGCTCGGTGTCGCTGGCCCTCGTGCAGATCGGCACCGGCGGCCTGCTGCTGGTGCTCACCCAGTACCTGCAGTTCGTGCTCGGCTACTCGCCGGTCAAGGCGGGCCTCGCGTTCGTGCCGCTGGCCGTCGCCGCGCTGGTCGGCAACACCGCCGGCGCCGGGCTCGCCGCGAGGATCGGCAACCGCTTCCTGGTGCTGGCCGGGATGCTGGTCATGGCCTGCTCCTTCGCGCTGCTGGCCACCGTCTCCTCCTCCACCGGCTTCGCGGTGCCGGCGGTCGCGCTCGGCCTGCTCGGTCTCGGAGCGGGCCTCGCGATGCCGGCCGCGGTCGGCGCGCTGATGGGCACCATCCCGGCGGAGAAGGCGGGCGTCGGGTCCGCTCTGAACGACACCATCCAGCAGGCCGGCACCGCACTCGGCATCGCGATCCTCGGCTCGCTCCTGACCAGCGGCTTCGCCGCCGAGATGCCCGCCGACGCACCCGAGCAGGCGAAGCACTCGATCGCCGGCGCGCTGGCCCTCGCCCACGGCGACACCGGCCTGATCCGCGCCGCCCGCGAGGCCTTCACCACCTCGATGTCGACCACCTTCACCATCAGCGCGATCGGTGTTCTCGCCGCCGCGCTGCTGGCCACCCTGGTCATGCGCGACACCAAGCCCGAGCCCGCCGCCGTCCCGGCGGGGGAGCCCGAACTCGCCGTCTGACCTCGGCAGGAAGGCCGGTGCCCCCGGAGGGCACCGGCCTTCTTCCGTTGCCGGTGCGCGCCGGGGTGCGGGGCCGGCTGTTCCCGGCGTGGGGCCCTCTAGCGGTCGCCGGGCTCGGGGGCGAGGCCGTCGGCGACCAGGCCGGCGAGTACCGCCTGACCCAGGGCGTGTACGGCGGACTGGGGGCGAACCATCACGGTGAACTCCTTGATCCGGCCCACCTCGTCGAACTGGAGCAGGTCGATCCCATGGATCTGCTTGCCCTGCACGGCGGCCCGGAAGAGCAGGATCACCGACGGAGCTTCTTCGCCGTCGGTACTGGTCTCGGCCGCGCCCTCGAAGTGACCGATGTAGCGGAAGTCCTCGAAGGTGCGCAGCAGGACGCCGAAGAGTCCCAGCACCATGGGCTTGCCCTCGAAGGGGGTGAACTTCACCGGGCTGTAGAGGCGGATGTCCTCGGTGAACAGGTCGTCCAGTGCGGCGAGATCGCTCTTCTCCACGGCGGCGCGGAAGCGTTCGGCAGTCTCCATGACCCCTCCTGATACTCAAGGATATGACTAGTCATTTTCTTGAGTATGATGCAGTGGCGGACGAGGAAAGGGAAGGGGCTGCTTCGATGGCCTTGCGACATGCCGTGCTGGCGGCGCTCCTGGACGGCGAGTACAGCGGCTACCAGCTGGCGAAGGCATTCGACGTCGGCGTCGCGAACTTCTGGCACGCCCTGCCCCAGCAGCTGTACGCCGAGCTGGCCAAGCTGGAGAAGGAAGGGCTGGTGGCGGGCCGGCAGGTGGTCCAGGAGACCCGGCCGAACAAGCGTCTGTTCCATGTCACCGACGCCGGCCGCGCCGAGCTGGAGAAGTTCGCCGCAGCCGCGTCGAAGCCCTCGTTCATCCGCGACGATCTGCTCGTCAAGGTCCAGGCCGCCGACCGCATCGGCACCGAGCCGGTGATCGAACAGCTCGAGGAGCGGGCGTCCGCAGCCGAGGCGAAGGTCGAGCTTCTCGGCAAGCTGCTGCGGCAGCTGCGCGGCGATGCGGACGAGGAGGAGTTCCTACGCCGAGGCGAGCGGATCGGGCCGTACCTGACCTGCCTTCGAGGCCTGTCCTTCGAGCGGGAGCACCGGGACTGGTGCCTGCGGATCGCAGCCGTCCTACGGGAGAGGCAGACGACCCGCGCCGAGCGGTGAGGACCAGTCCGACGTCGCCCCGGGCGACAGCCCGAGCGCCGGTTGGGTCCTGCCCGCGCCTACCCTCGCCTGCCCGGTGGCCGGTGCAGGAGAAATTCCACCGGCCCGGCAACCTGGTTCTGCTTCAATGTCCCGGCTGATCAATGGGGCGGCACCGCTCCACGGGGAGTCAGCCTTGGGGAATGAGGGGGGAGAAGCGTGTTTGCAGGAAGAACGGCTCCTGGAGGGGGCGCGCGGCGCTGGGTGACGGTCACCACCCTGGTGACGGCGCTGGTGGCCTCCGGGGCCACGGCTGCGGTGGCGAAGACGGAGCCGGCGGTGAAGACCGCTCCCGCGGCGAAGCCCGCTTCCGCAGCAAAGCCGGGCCCGACGGCCGGCGTACAGCCGCGGTCGGCGCTGCCCGGCCAGCCGAACCTGGCCGGTGGGTTCGTCCCGTCCGGGCCGACCCGGCTGCTGGACACCCGCTACGGCATCGGGACGGACGGGGTCGTTGCGCCGATCGGGCAGGTCCCGCTGGTGTTGGACGTCTCCGGGGTCTCGGGCAACCCCTCCGTCAAGCCCACGGCCGTCGTCCTCAACGTGACGGTGACCAAGCCCAGCGCGGGCGGCTACCTCTCGGTGTATCCGTGGGGCGGAGGCCGTCCCGCCACCTCGAACCTGAACTTCACGGCGGGGCAGACCATCCCGAACCTGGTCACCGTGCCCGTCGGTACCGACGGCAAGGTGGCGCTGTTCAACGCGTTCGGTACCGCCGACGTCATCGCCGACCTTGCCGGGTACTACACCGTCGACAAGGCCGCGACCACGTACGTGGCCAACGGCCCGACCCGGCTGCTGGACACCCGTGAGGGCGTTGGGACGGGTGGGGTCAAGGCGCCTGTCGGTCAGGGCAGGACCATCAGCCTCACCGTCGGTGGTGTCTCGGGGATTCCGGCGGGGGCTCGCGCGGTGACGCTGAACGTCACGGCGACGAAGCCGACGGCCGGTGGGTTCCTGACGGTGTTTCCGCACGGCCAGTCCCGTCCGACTGCCTCGAACCTGAACTTCACGGCAGGGCAGACCGTCCCGAACCTGGTCACCGTGCCGGTCGGCACCGACGGCAAGGTCGACTTCTTCAACTTCCTCGGCGACACCGACGTCATCGCCGACCTCGCCGGGTACTACCTGGCGGATGCCCCGCAGACCGGTGGCGTCTTCCGGAAGCTGGACGCACCGACCCGGCTGCTGGACACCCGTGAGGGCGTTGGGACGGGTGGGGTCAAGGCGCCTGTCGGTCAGGGCAGGACCATCAGCCTCACCGTCGGTGGTGTCTCGGGGATTCCGGCGGGGGCTCGCGCGGTGACGCTGAACGTCACGGCGACGAGGCCGACGGCCGGTGGGTTCCTGACGGTGTTTCCGCACGGTCAGTCCCGTCCGACTGCCTCGAACCTGAACTTCACGGCAGGGCAGACCGTCCCGAACCTGGTCACCGTGCCGGTCGGTGCCGACGGCAAGGTCGACTTCTTCAACTTCCTCGGCGACACCGACGTCGTCGCCGACGTCTTCGGCTACTACATCTCGGGCGAGCACCTGGGCCTGTCGGCGTTGAGCTTCGACGCCAAGACCGTGGACGCCTCGGCCGGCGGTGCCACCGTCGACGTCAAGTGGACGGTCACCGACTCGGACCCGGCCGCGCGGCAGATCGCCGGCTCGATCGTGATCCGCCAGCAGGGCGACTCCCCGGACAGCTACGTCGGCCAGAGCCGCGTGGTCGAGTTCCTGCAAGGCCAGAGCCTCTACAACGGAGCCGCCTATCTCGGTGGCGACGCGGCGAGCTCCAGCTACTCGTACCAGTTCGTCGTGCCGCAGTACGCGGGCGCGGCGAGCGCCAAGTGGGTGGTCTCCCAGGTGTCCGCCGTCGACATCGGCTCCCAGGAGCAGCTCCTGCTGGCCGGCTCCGCGCTCACCTCGGACGGCAACGTGCTGACCGCCACCGAGCAGGTCGCGAACGCGACGCCCAGCTACGACAGCATGGACGTTTTCACCCCGGTCAGCGACAAGCCGTACTTGTACAACGGCGTCGCCGCCTCACTGAACTACCGGCTCAACATGCATGACGCGCAGTCCGGTATCTGGCGAGGCTCGATCGAAGTCACCGGGCCGGGCGGTCGGACGCTGCGTGCCTCCTTCGAGGAGCAGAACTTCCAGGCCCAGCAGTGGTGGCCGTGCCAGCACGACATCAACTACGCGACCTGCGACACCTACGTGAACTTTCCCGGTGATGCCCCGGCCGGGACGTGGAGCGTCTCGAAGGTCGCGCTGACCAACAACGCCGGGCTGACCAAGACCTTCACCGGTCTGAACGAGAAGCCGATCACCCTGACCTCGAACGGTGTCGTCAGCGCCGACCGGTTCAGCGTGTCCTCCACCCAGCTCAACAACTGGGGGCAGGACGCCCCGTTCAAGGTCGGGATGCGGGTGTCCGGTGCCCGGGGCGGCGTCAGCTCGGTCGAGGTGCTCTTCAGCACCATGGGCGGATACTGCCGCCAGACCTCGGCCACACCCGTCCAGGAGGCGGACGGCAGCTACTCGGTGTCCGCGACCCTCTACCGGGCCTCCAACGGCGCGTCCAAGTGCAAGGTCACCGGCGTCGTCGTGCGGGACGGGGCCGGTGATCTGGCCCTCTACGGTACGGACTTCAACGCGCCCGACCCCGCCCTGTCGGTGGCCAGCATTCCCGTCACCACCGCGCCGGTCGTGAAGTCGGCAGAGCTCAACGTCACCACCATCGCGCAGAGCCAGATCGGCAACCGTTCGTTCCTCGCCACCGTCCAGGTGGAGCCGGGGGTGGCGCCGGTCAACGGCGACAGCTCCTACCTCTACAACAGCTCCGGTGTCGTCGTGGGCCAGAGCAGCGGTGGGACCTCCCAGACTCCCGACGGCAAGGTCAACGTCTCCCTCTACGTTCCCTACGGCCTCGCCGTCGGCAGCTACACCGTCGGGTTCTCCCTCAGCAACGCCGCAGGTCTCGTCAGCTACTACGGCATGCCCGGCAAGCCCGCCGTCCCGGGCGGCCCGCTGGTCCTCACGGTCACCGCGGGCTGACCCGCGCGCTACTCCGACGCACTGTGGTGCCGGACCCTCCGGGGGCCGGCACCACAGCCGTCTCCCGGGTGGGCATGCGCAGCGCGAGCATCAGAAGGGCGGGGGGTCCGGGTGCTGTGGGGAGCGAATCGCGCCCTTCATCAGGGCGATCACGCGCTCGTGTGTGTCGCCGACCCGGTCGGTCACGCGGACTCTCACGAGGATGTCGTCGACCTCCGTCATGGCCTTCTCGGTGAACCACCCAAGGAACATCAGGCCTTGCGCCGGAATCGGCCTGCCGGCGCCGATGAGGTCGAGCGCGAAGTCCTCGCGGTCGGTCAAGCCCCGCGCTTCCAGGCAGGCAACCGATTCCTCCCACGCCCCCCAGCGGGAGAAGTCCACGGCGCCGTCGGCCTTCGCCGCGGGGGCGAACGTGACCCAGTAGTCGATCCCGGCGGTGACAGCGACATCCTGAGCGCCGTTCAACACACGGCCCACGGGCGCGCCGGTGGTGAGCCAGTGGGCGGTGGCGTACTGGTCGAGGGCGATCAGCCAGCGGTCGCCGGCCGCGACGTCGATGGTGAGCCGGGCCGTCGGGTCGGTGCCCGAGACGTCGTACGGGTGGGCGGCACGGTAGGCGTCGATGAACGCCTGCAGGCCGGTGAGGTTGGGACCGGCGCTCTGCTCGTAGTTGATCTTGATGCCGACGCCCAGCTGTGAGGCGAGGGCACCGGCCCGCTGCCCGAGCAGGGTCGCGTTCTGGGCGAGCGCGGTGTTCCAGGCGTCGGTGCACGTGATGCCGCCGATCGAGAGCATCACCCGGACGCCGTGGCTGGTGAAGTAGTCGACCACGGCGGAGTTCATGCCGATCGGCACGCCGTTCGTGGTCCGGCTGTCGGTGGTGGCGTTCAGCAGCTTGAGCGGCTGGACGAAGCTGAGCACCACCAGGTTGACGGAGGGGCGGCCTTGCCCCGGTCGATCAGCCAGTGGTTGTTGTGGTCGAAGTCGGCCATGTCGCGGACGGTTCCCCAGGTGCAGGCGTCGTCGCTGCACTGCCAGGCGCCGTACACCTGGAGCGGGGCCGGCGCCGCGGCGGCGGCGGGCGGTACGGACGGGATGAGGGCGGCGGCCAGCAGGGCGGCCGTACAGCTGAACGATCTGAGCCTGTCGAGCAGAACACGCATCTACGCCTCCGGACAGTGGGTGGGCCCCCGGGCGCGTTCACAGTGAGGCCTAGACCAATCGGCGTCAAAGACCGCTGGCGCGTATAGCCATTCGCACCGGCCGACGCAGCGTGACATGACGTCAATCCTTTAACAGTCACGGCTACACGATGCTCATGCCCGTCGACGGCTCACCCCCCACACACTGGGCCCGACTCCGCGATGGCGGAGCTGCCGAAGTCCGTGCGCGCGCCTCCGAGGGAGTAGCCCATGTCAGCTGTCGAGGACACCACCGCCACCCAGGATCCACCCAACGTGCAACGCCTGAAGGCGAATTCGGTCGGACTGGCCGGGGTGATCTTCATGGCTCTGGCGACGGCCGCGCCGATCACCGCGATGACCGGAAACCTGCCGGTGATCGTCGGCGGCGGCAACGGCGTCCATGCCCCGGCCGGCTTCCTCTTCGTCACCGTGGTGCTGACCGTCTTCACCATCGGGTACGTCGCGATGGCCAGGCACATCACCACCGCCGGTGCGTTCTACGGCTTCGTCTCGCACGGCCTCGGCCGGGTGGTCGGCATGGCCTCCGGCCTGCTGGCCGTGCTGGCGTACGTGGTGTTCGAAGCCTCCATCGTCGGCATCTTCGCGTACTTCGCGGAGCAGACCTTCGCCGCCCAGTTCGGCATCCACTGGTCGTGGCAGGTCTACGCGCTGGCGATGCTTGCGGTGACCGCCGTGCTCTCCTACTTCGACCTGGAGGTCGCGTCGAAGGTGCTGGGCGTCTTCCTGGCCGGCGAGGTGGTGATGCTGGTGCTGCTCGCGGGCTCGGTGCTGGTCCACGGCGGCGGTCCGGGCGGGCTGCACGTCGGCACGCTCAATCCCACCGGTGCGTTCGCGGGCGTCAACGCCGGTGTCGGCCTGTTCTTCTGCTTCTGGTCGTGGATCGGCTTCGAGTCCACGGCGATGTACGGCGAGGAGTCCCGCAACCCCAAGCGGATCATCCCGCGTGCGACGCTGCTCGCGGTGCTCGCCCTCGGGGTCCTGTACACCTTCGTCAGCTGGATGGTGCTGTCGGGCAACGGCCCGGCCGACTCGCTCGGCATCGCCACCGGCAGCAGCCCGCTCGATCTCTTCCTCGCCCCGGCCCAGACCTACCTCGGCCACTGGGCCGTCACCGCCTTCCAGTGGCTGATGTGCACCAGCGCGTTCGCCTGCGGCATGGCCTTCCACCAGTGCGCCTCCCGCTACCTCTACGCGATCGGCCGCGAGGGCTTCCTGCACCCGGCGCTCGGCCGCACCCACCCCCGGCACGGCTCCCCGCACATCGCCTCGTTCACCCAGACCGCCGTTGCGCTGGCCATCGTCGGCGGCTTCTGGGCGGCCGGGCAGGACCCGTACGTCAGCCTCTACACGCTCACCGCCATCCTCGGCACGCTGGCGCTGCTGGTGGTG
Organism: Kitasatospora atroaurantiaca; assembly: GCF_007828955.1. Taxonomy (NCBI): domain Bacteria; kingdom Bacillati; phylum Actinomycetota; class Actinomycetes; order Kitasatosporales; family Streptomycetaceae; genus Kitasatospora; species Kitasatospora atroaurantiaca. The sequence goes on from NZ_VIVR01000001.1 coordinate 4,103,475, forward strand.
CAGACCCTCTGCTCCTTCTCGGTGATCGTGTACTTCCGCCGCCACCACCCCGAATCCCGGCACTGGTTCCGGACGTTCACGGCGCCGCTGCTCGGCGGGCTCGGGATGCTGGCGGCGATCGTGCTGCTGGTGGTCAACCTGGACACGGCGGCCGGAGCAGCCTCGGAGATCTTCTTCTTCAAGCTGATCCCGTGGATCGTCGGCGCGGTTTTCGCCGGCGGGATCGCCCTGGCCCTGTACATGCGTGCCAGACACCCGCAGAAGTACGAGGTGATGGGGCGCCTGATCGTCGAGGACGCCCAGGAGCGTACCGACGAAGCAGCTCCCGTCACCGTCTGACCGAGCGACCCGACCCCCACTCGCGAAGGGATCCCCCCACATGGCCCGCTCGCAACACGCCTGGCAGATCAAGAAGTTCTTCGCCGACCAGGCCGCCGCCGACCGGCTGCGGCTGCCCGCCGACGAGTACCGAGGACTCCGCGACGAGGCCCGCGCCGAGCCGGACGGACCGTCCCGCCGTGCGCTGCTCGCCCGCGCGGCCGCGCTCGGACTGGGCGTGGCCGGACTCGGCGCCGTCCCGAAGGCCCGGGCCGCCACGGCCGTGGAACAGAGGTACACCGGCCCGATGCCGAGAATCGCCGTCATCGGCGCCGGAATCTCCGGCCTCAACGCAGCACTCACTCTGGCGGACAAGGGAGTTGCCGCCACGGTCTACGAGGCGAACCCCTCCCGGATCGGCGGCCGGATGTACTCCGGCGGCAGCCCGTCCACCCCCGGGCTCTGGGAACAGGGGCAAGTCTCCGAGTACGGCGGCGAGTTGGTGGACACCGGCCACCACACGATCCTCCAGCTCTGTCAGCGCTTCGGGCTCGGCACCACCTCGGTGCGGCATTCCACCGGCTCCGACGCCGAGCAGATCCTGCACTTCCAGGGCGGCTACTACCCGCGCGCCACAGCCGACGCCGACTTCAAGGCGATCTGGCAGCTGATCAAGAACGACATCCAGGCGGGCGGCTCGGGCCCGACCTGGAACAGCCACAACGACGCCGCCGTCGCCCTCGACAACCTGTCCGTCCGGGGCTGGATCAACTCCCGGGTGCCCGGCGGTGTTTCGAGCAAGCTCGGCGCCCTGCTGGACGTCGCCTACGCGGTCGAGTACGGCGCCGACACGACGGCCCAGTCCTCGTACGCGCTGCTGCTGATGCTCAGCTGGCAGGCCAACCCGGGCAGCTTCAACATCTGGGGCGGGAGCGACGAGAGGTACCACATCACCGGCGGCAACGACCAGCTCCCGCACGCCGTCGCGGCCGCCCTCCCGGCGGGCACCGTCCAGCAGGGGCACACCCTGAAGGCGGTGACCCGCAACGCCGACGGTACGCAGACGCTCACCTTCGACCTGGACGGCGGCGGCATCCGCACCGTCACGGCCGACCACACCATCCTCGCCGTGCCGCTGCCGATCCTGCAGCAGCGGATCGACTTCTCGCGGGCCGGCCTCGACCCGATGATGCGCGGGGTGCTGAGCCACATGACCATGGGCTACTGCACCAAGCTCAACATGCAGTTCACCAGCCGCCCCTGGACCGGCACCGGCCCCTGGCCGGGGGTGTCCAGCGGTGAGTGCTTCTCCGACCTGCCGTTCCAGCAGGCCTGGGACGTGACCAAGGGACAACCGGGCGGCAACGGCATCCTGGTCCAGTACGGCGGAGGCAGCCCGGCGCGCGGCCTCACCCCGCCCAGCGCCTTCACGGACGCGTCGACCAGCTACACCCGCAACCTGGTCGCCACGTACCTGAGCCAGATCGACCGGCTCTGGCCCGGCACCGGCGCCGCCTGGAACGGCCGCGCCACGCTGTCCGCCTGGCACCTCAACCCGTACTCGTACGGGGCGTACTCCTGCTGGCCGGTCGGCTACCTCACCAGCTACGCGGGCTACGAGGGCACCGCGCAGGGCAACCTGCACTTCGCGGGCGAGCACACCTCGTACGACTTCCAGGGATACATGGAGGGCGGCGCCTCGGAGGGTGCGCGAGCGGCGGCGGAGGTGCTGGCGGCGATCGGCGCGTAAGCGCTGGTCCCGGCCGGTCCCGACTGGGCGGCCCCGGCGTGGGCCCGTCCAGTTGCGGTTCGATCACGACGTGTCCGATTGGTCGATCATTGTGCGGACTGTCGCAGATAAGTGTGTTGTTAGTGGGACCTGAGGACTCTCATAATGCCAGCTGACACGCGTGACGGTCGGCTTTGGCGGGGGCGAATGGGGGCGGCCCGGTACGGGGGCTGCGCGCGGCACAATCCATTCGTTCTGGGGGGAGTCCCTTGTCCGCGCCCGAAAACGCGCCGTCCGACGTTCCCGAGGCGGCGGCGCCGCCGGCGGCTGAGCCGGTTCCGGCGAAGGCGCCCGACGCTGCTGCTGCTGCCGTCGCTGATGTCGCCGCTGACACCGCCGTGTCCGACGCCGTCGTCGTCGGCGACGACGTGACGCCTGACGCAGCGGCAGCTGAGACTGTGGCACCCGAGACCGTGGCGGTGACAGCGGAGACGCCTGCCGCCCCGCGCAAGCTGCCGCGTGCCCTGGCCGTCGCGCTGGCCGCCGCCGGGCTGCTCGCGGTGACCGCGACCAGCGCCGCCGTGACCGTCGCGGTCGGCAAGCCGGACGCGAAGCCGCGTACCGTCGCGGCCGCGCCCGCACCGTCCGCGAGCGCGAGCCCGTCCGCCTCGCCCAGTGCCTCCGCGAGCCCCAGTGCCGCACCGAAGCCCACGCCGGTCCCGACGCCGAGCAGCACCGTGCACGGCACCGTCGACGGCAGCACGCACGGCGGCGACATCCGCTACTTCCTGCTCCCGATGCCGGCCGGCGCCGAGTCCTACGGCTCCGCGGACGGTGTCTCGCTGAGCATGAAGGAGGTGGCGGCCGACTTCAGCAACGCCGACGAGATGGAGAGCATCCTCGACTCGTACGGCTACCGGGACGACGCGGCCGAGCGGCGCTACCGCACGGCGGACGGCCGGCAGGAGGTGCTGGTCCGGCTGCTGCGCTTCAAGTCCCGTCAGATGGCGAAGGAGTTCGCCTCCGGCATGTCGTTCAAGAAGGGCGACACCTTCGACATCGACGGTGACGACGGCGCCAAGGGCATCATGCTGAAGCCCGAGCAGGAGGCCTGGACCGGGAAGATGATCGGCGTCTCCTTCGTCGGCGACATCGAGTACCAGGTCACGGTGTACGTGAAGGGCACGCCGGACAAGGCCGCACTGATCGACGCGATGAAGCGTCAGCGCGATCGGCTGGGCTCCGGTGGCTGAGCCTCAGCCGGCCACCGAGCCGGTCCCGTCCCCCGCAGAGTCCGAGTCCGCACCTGCACCTGCACCTGCACCTGCACTGGAGCACACCTTGACCACCGAGACCGCGGAGCCACCGGCTCCCGAGCCTCAGCAACCCGAGCCCGCAGAGCCCACACAGCCCACAGAGCCTGTAGAGACCGCCGAGACCGCCGCGGCCGAGCCGTCGGAGGAGTCCGACGAACTGTCGAACGAGCCGGCCGCCCGCCGCCGCCCCCGCACCGCGCTGCTGCTGGTCGGTGCGCTGCTGCTGGGCCCGCTGGTCGGAGCTGCCACCGGCTACGCCATCCAGGCCGGGCGACCCCCGACGGCGCTTCCCTCGCTCAAGGTGGACCCGCCGAAGTACCCCGCCACGGTGCTGGACCCGAAGGTCGTGGCCGACGCCGCGCCCAAGCCGCTCAACATCGACGGTGACCTGCGCAAGCTGCTGATCAGCAAGCCCGGCGATGCCACCGACTGGGACAACTACGGCCGCGGCGACGGCTCCGGCTGGCTCAGCATCGGCGAGAAGGCGCTGTCGTACGGCGGCTCCGACAAGATGTTCAAGAACTTCCTCTCCGCGGGCTTCCGCCGCGACGCGATCGTCTCGTGGAGCAAGGGCGAGACCCACTACCGGGTCGAGCTCATCCAGTACGACTCCGACCACGCCTCGTCGGCGGTGTCCGCGTCCGTGAACTCCACCGGGGACCCGAAGCCCCTGGACGGTACGGCCAGCGGTTTCTACAGCACACCGTCCCAGCAGTGGACGTACGACGAGACCACCGAGAAGTACTACTACGGCCTTGCCATGGCACGGCGAGGCGATGTCGTGATGCGGATCAGCGTCTACTCCCCGAGCCAGGTCAATGCCGATGAACTCAAGGACATCGCCAAGCGTCAGTGGGAGCGGCTGGTATGAGTGAGACCGCAGTGAACCCGACCGACGCCGTGGACACGACGAAGGCCGTGCCCGCGACCGTGGCCGTGCCCGCGCCCGAGGTAGTGGTCCCGGCCCAGGCGACCGCCGAGACGATCCCCGCGCCCGCGACCGAGGCCGTGCCAGCGCCGGTCGGCGAGCCCCGCAGGACGCCCGGGCTTGCCGTGCGCGCAGGTGCCGCAGTGGTCGCGGCGGCCCTCCTCGGCGTGGTCATCGGCGTCGGCATCATCAAGACCGAGTACGACGACCCGGCCCCGGCCGCCGCTCCCGCACCCACCGCCACCGCCTCCGCGAGCCCGGCGTTCGGTGCGAAGTCCAACGGCACCCACTTCGGATCGATGCGCGATCTGCTGATCCCGGTGCCGACCGGCTACAAGCTCGGGCCCGACGCCGGCGCGTACGGCAACGACACCGAGCTGACGGAGGAGCAGCGCAAGGCCTGGATCGAGGACTCGATCCGTGGTCTGCCGCCGAAGCTGCAGGACGCGCTGCGCAAGGACTGGCAGGAGTGGCGGCTGAAGGGCGGCGGGGTCCGCAGTGTCGTCACCGACGACCGTGGCTTCGTGGTGACGATCTGGCTGCTGCAGTACCACCAGGACGCGGTCAAGGCCGACAACGCCTGGGTGGGCGCGCTGGGTTCGGACTCCGGACTGTTCCGGCTGGGCCCGCAGATCCCGGGCCACGACGAGGCGCACTGCTACCTGCCGCACGCCCAGCCGGGCCAGAAGGTCGACAGCCTGATCTGCTCGGCGGCCGAGGGCGACATCCGGGTGGAGATGCAGGTGGAGGGCATCGCTCCGCTGCCCAAGGACAAGGCCGTGACCATCTTCAACCAGCAGCTCGACCGGCTGGCCCGCCCAGGAGCGTCCGCATGACCGACACCACCGAGACCACCGAACCGACCGAACCGACCGAGCCGATCGGGTCGATCGAGCCGACGGCACCCGCAGATCCGTGGGCGCTGCCGACCACGGCCGCCGCACCGCCGGTCGGCGACGCCTGGGCCGTGTCCGCCGAGGTGCTCAGCTCCGAGGAGGCCCGGAAGCCCCGTCGCGCGGCCCTGCTGCGCTGGGGTGCCGCCGCGCTGATCCTGCTGCTCTCGGGCACCGCCGCAGCCGTGGCCGTGACCGCCCCCGAGCGGACGAAGATCCCCGGCCTGGAGACACCGAACGACGGACGCTACGCCTTCCCGCAGCTGACGCTCCCTCCGTTGCCCTCGGGCAAGCCCGCCCCGCATGCGAGCGGCACCGACGGACGGCACTACGCGGATCTGCGGCAGCTTCTGCTGACCCCGCCCAAGGGGGCGACGGTCTCCGCCGCGAGCGCGGCAGCCTCCCCGGCACCGTCCAGCTCGGCGAGCGCGAGCGCGACCGCGGCCCCGACCGCGACGGCCGCCGCCGCTGACGCGGCCGACTGGGTGCCCTGCACCGGCTACGCCGCCCGTGACAAGGATCCGGCGAAGTTCAACGCGCTGCTGGCCGAGAACGCATGCCGCGCGGCCACCAAGCGGGTCTGGACGACCCCGGACGGTACCCGCACCGAGATCTGGCTGCTGCGTTTCGGCTCCGCGGTCGAGGCCGGCGCGTTCTACCTGAAGATGAACCAGGGCGATCTCAAGGATGTCCCCGGCCTGGAGTACGCCTACCTCAGCATCGCTCCGTCGGTCGACAGCACATCGAGCACCGCCTTCACCAAGACGACCGCAGGCAGCAAGAACGAGCCGGTCGGCAGGGTGGCGTACGTGCAGGCCAGTGACATCGCTGCGGCGGTCGTCATGACCAACCCGCAGGGCGTGCCCGTGCAGGCGTTCCGCCAGGTGACGATCCTTCAGAACAACATGCTGCACTGACGCCGTGCGGCACGCGGGCCGATCCCCTGTCCCCTAGGGGATCGGCCCGTCCGCGTCATCCCAAAGACGCAGGCGGGCTTCCTCATCCCAGCTCATACCCGCCAGGGCCGGTGGGCACTAGGTTGATGAACGTGTCCACTGTCATCAAGACGGACGGCCTCACCAAGAGGTTCCCCCGGGTCACCGCCCTCGACCAGCTCACCGTAGAGGTGCAGCCGGGGGTGGTCGGCCTGGTGGGGGCGAACGGGGCGGGCAAGTCCACTCTCATCAAGATCCTGCTCGGGCTCGCACCCGCCACCTCCGGCACCGGCCGGGTCCTCGGCCTGGACATCGCCACCGAGGGCCCGGCCATCCGCGAGCGCGTCGGCTACATGCCCGAGCACGACTGCCTCCCACCGGACGTCTCCGCCACCGAGTTCGTGGTGCACATGGCCCGGATGGCCGGTCTTCCGGCCGCCGCCGCCCGTGAGCGGACCGCCGACACCCTGCGCCACGTCGGCCTGTACGAGGAGCGCTACCGCCCGATGGGCGGGTACTCCACCGGCATGAAGCAGCGGGTCAAGCTCGCCCAGGCGCTCGTCCACGACCCGCAGTTGGTGCTGCTGGACGAGCCGACCAACGGCCTCGACCCGGTCGGCCGGGACGACATGCTCGCGCTGATCCGCCGGGTGTACACCGACTTCGGCATCTCCGTGCTGGTCACCACCCACCTCCTGGGTGAGCTGGAGCGCACCTGCGACCACCTGGTCGTCATCGACGGCGGCCGTCTGCTGCGCTCCTCCTCGACCGCCTCGTTCACCGAGGTCACCCAGCTGCTCGCCGTCGAGGTCACCGACCACCCCGAGGATCTCTCGCTCGACGCCGACGCGGCCGTCCGCGAGCGGCTCACCGCCGCCGGGCTGACCGTCCAGCCGGACGGTTCCCGCGTTCTCCTCGTCGAGATACGGGACGAGGACACGTACGACACGGTCCGCGACACCGTCGCCGACCTGGGGCTGGGCCTGGTGCGGCTGGAGCAGCGCCGGCACCGCGTCGCCGAGATCTTCACCGACGACACCGATGCCATCAACGACACCGACCGGACGGGGGGTACCGCAGATGTCCTTGCCTCCTGAGACCAGGACGGCCGAGACCAGGACGGCCGCCGACAGCGGGGTCATCCACAACATCGGCTACCGGGGCTACGACGGCCCGCGCCTCGGCCGCTCGTACGCCACCCGCTCGCTCTTCGTGCAGAGCCTGCGGGCCGCGTACGGCCTCGGCCGCTCCGGCAAGTCCAAGGTGCTGCCGATGCTGATGCTGACGCTGCCGGTGCTGGTGGCCGTGATGGTTGTGGTCATCGCCATCATCAACCAGGCCGACACGCTGGCCGTGGACTACCCGCAGTTCCTCAACACCGTCGGCCTGCTGATGCAGATCTTCCTGGCCGCCCAGGCGCCGGTGCTGCTCTCCCGCGACCTGCGCCACAACACCGTGCCGCTGTACTTCTCCCGCCCCATCACCCGGGGCGACTACGTCCGGGCCAAGTTCGCCGCGATGGTCAGCGCGATGCTGATCATCATGGTGGTGCCGCTGCTGGTGCTCTACGTCGGCTCGATCCTTGCCGGGCAGGGCCTGGGGCACAACACCGGGCACTTCCTCTACGGGCTGTTCGCCGCCCTGCTCTACGCGGTGCTGTACTCCGCGATCGGCCTGCTGATCGCCGCGAGCACCCCGCGCCGGGGCTTCGGGGTCGCCGCGATCATGGGTGTGCTGGTGATCAGCAACATCCTGGCCGGGATCATCTACGGCCTCAACGGCGGTATGCACCAGGAGCTGTCCGAGTCGGCCAACTGGGCCGCGGTCATCTCCCCCTCGATGCTGGTCGACGGCTTCGTCAACAAGGTCTGCGGACTGGTCACCGACCCGAACGTGATCCACGCGCCGAGCGCTCTCGCCGCCGTGGTCTTCGCGGCCGAGATCGTCGTCATCACCGCGGCCTCGTACTGGTTCATCGACCGCCGCTACCGGAAGATCTGAGAGGTCGTCATGGCTGTCATCACCATCGACAAGGTCTCCCGCTGGTTCGGCAACGTGGTCGCCGTCAACGACATCTCGATGACGATCGGCCCCGGCATCACCGGCCTGCTCGGGCCGAACGGCGCGGGAAAGTCCACCCTCATCCACATGATGAGCGGCTTCCTCGCCCCGTCCGCCGGCTCGGTCACCCTGGACGGCGCGCCGATCTGGCGCAACCAGGAGGTGTACCGGCAGATCGGGCTCGTCCCCGAGCGGGAGTCGATGTACGACTACCTGACGGGCCGGGAGTTCGTGCTGGCCAACGCCGAGCTGCACGGCCTCGCCGACCCGGGCGCCGCCGCCAAGCGGGCCCTCGCGCTGGTCGAGATGGAGTACGCGCAGGAGCGGAAGACCGGCACGTACTCCAAGGGCATGAAGCAGCGGGTCAAGATGGCCTCGGCGCTCGTGCACGAGCCGTCCGTGCTGCTGCTGGACGAGCCGTTCAACGGGATGGACCCGCGCCAGCGCCTGCATCTGATGGAGCTGCTGCGGCGCTTCGGGGCCGACGGGCGCACGGTGCTCTTCTCCTCGCACATCCTGGAGGAGGTCGAGCAGCTGGCCCGGCACATCGAGGTCATCGTGGCCGGCCGGCACGCCGCCTCCGGCGACTTCCGCAAGATCCGCCGGCTGATGACCGACCGTCCGCACCGCTACCTGGTCCGCTCCAGCGACGACCGGCGGCTGGCCGCCGCGCTGATCGCCGACGGCTCGACGGCAGGCATCGAGCTGGACTGGCAGGAGAAGGCCCTGCGCATCCAGGCGATCAACTTCCAGGGCTTCACCACCCTGCTGCCGAAGGTCGCCAAGGAGGCCGGCATCCGCCTCTACACCGTCTCCCCGGCCGACGAGTCGCTGGAGAGCGTCTTCTCCTACCTAGTCGCCTCCTGAAAGGGCTCCAACCGTGCTGCGACCTCTAGTGTCGGTGACCGTCGCCAGGCTGACCGTACGCGGCCTGCTGGGGCGCCGCCGCGGCATCCTGCTGCTGGTCGTCCCCGCGCTGCTGCTGCTGATCTCCGTCATCGCGCGGAGCTCCGCCGCCGACAAGCACGACCTGGCCGTCAGCATCCTCGGCCAGCTCTCGCTCGGCACCCTGGTGCCGATCCTCGGCCTGGTGGTCGGGACGGGCGTGATCGCCACCGAGATCGACGACGGCTCGATCGTCTACCTGCTGGCCAAGCCGCTGCCGCGCTGGAAGATCATCACCACCAAGCTGGCGGTGGCCGTCGTCACCACCTGGGCCTTCGCCGCCGTCCCGACCCTGCTGGCCGGCCTGATCATCTACGGGACGCAGGACAACCTCGCGGTCGCCTACACCCTGGGCACGCTGGTCGCGGGGGCCGCGTACAGCGCACTGTTCCTGCTGCTCGGCGTGGTCACCCGGCACGCGGTGGTGGCCGGGCTGGCGTACGCGCTGGTCTGGGAGAGCCTGATCGGCAACTTCGTGAAGGGTGCCAAGACCCTCAGCGTGCAGCAGTGGGGCCTCTCGGTGGCCGAGTCGGTCGCGGCGGACGGCGCCATCTCCGCCTCGGTCGCGCTCCGTGCGGCCGTCCCGCTGCTGATCCTGGTCACCATCGCCGCCACCGCCTTCGCCTCCGTGAAGCTGGCGGGGCTCACCCTGGCGTCCGAGGAGTAGCCGGACAGGGCAGGCAGTCAGAGCGTACGGTCGCGTCCCGCGCCCCAGCCCGCCACGGCGGCCACCCCGGCGAGTGCGAGCAGCAGTGCCAGCGGCAGGTTCCAGGCACCCGTCAGCTCGTGCAACGCGCCCGCGCCGACCGGGCCGGCCGCGGCCACCAGGTAGCCGATGGCCTGGGTCATCCCGCCGAGCTGGGCCGCGCCCGCCGCGCTGCCGGTGCGCAGCACGATGAACGCCAGCGCGAGGCCCAGCGAGCCGCCCTGGGCGATGCCGAGCACGGCGGCCGAGACCCAGGCGCCGGAGACGGGGGCGAGCAGCAGGCCGGTGATCCCGGCGGCGTTCAGCACGGCCATCGAGACCGCCAGTCCGCGCTGACGGGTCATCCGGCCCGCCGCGAGCGGCACCAGGAAGGCGCCGGCCACCTGGACCAGGTTGCTGAACGCGAAGACCAGGCCCGCCTCGCTGCGGTCCATGCCGTGGTCGGCCAGGATCGTCGGCATCCAGGCCACCAGGGTGTAGACGAGCAGCGAGGAGATGCCCATGAACAGGCTGATCTGCCAGGCCAGCGCCGAGCGCCAGATCCCCTCGACGGGCCTGCCCACCGGAGCGGCGGCCACCGCGGAATTCTCCTGACGGGCGCCCTTCTCCTGACGGGCGCCCTTCTCCTGACGGGCGGTCAGCACCTGGGGGAGCCAGGCCACGGCTGCCACCAGGGCCAGCAGCGACCAGGCGCCGAGCGAGGCCTCCCAGCCACCGCCGAGTGCCTTCTCCAGCGGCACCGACACACCCGCCGCCAGCGTCGCGCCGACCAGCATGGTGGTCGAGTAGACACCGGTCATGGTCGCGGCGCGGTCCGGGAACTCGCGCTTCACCAGGCCGGGCATCGAGACGTTCAGTACGGCGATCGCGACGCCGATCACCACGCACCCCGCGTACAGCGTGCCGACCGAGGGCAGCACCCGCAGCAGCACACCCGCACCCAGGACCAGCACCGCGCCGAGCACCACCCGCTCGGCGCCGAAGCGCCGGGTGAGCCGCGGAGTGAGCGGAGCGCCGAGGCCCTGGAACAGCACCGGGACGGTGGTGATCAGGCCGCTGGCGGTGGACGAGAGCCCGAAGGTCCGCTGGATCTCGCCGACCATCGGCGAGATGGCGGCCAGGCAGGCCCGCATGTTCAGCGCGACCAGCAGGATGCCGGTCAGCAGCAGTGCGGGGTGGGCGAGCTTGGAGCGGATACGGACGACTGGGGTGACGACCGGCTGCTGGGCACGGGTGACCGTCATGGCGTGGTTCTCTCCGGGCAGGACTTCGACGAAGGGGCGGGCGGGGGCGGCGAGCCGGACGATGTCCGTGCCGCGTTACTTCCGCGCCGCGATGGTGGCGAGCAGCTGCTCCACGGCGGCCGTCGGCTCCGCGAGCAGCCGGCGACACGCGGCCTCGGCCCGCTCCGGGTCGCCGCTCTCGATCGCGTCCACCAGCGCCTCATGGGTGGCCACGACCACCTCGGGCATCTCGTGGTCGCCGAAGGCCGTCCGCATCGACTCGCGCACCGACGCGCCGAAGTAGCGGTAGACCTCGGTGAGGGCCGGGTTGTGCGCGGCCTCGACCACGGCGGTGTGGAACTCCAGGTCGTGCTCGACGGTGGCCTCCCGGCCGGTCCGCTCGGGGTGCGCCGCGATGATCTCGGCCTCACGGGCCAGTGCGGCCCGCATCCGGGCGATGTCCTCGGGCGTGTGCCGCACGGCGGCCAGCCGGGCCGCCTCGGCCTCCAGGGCCGCCCGGACCTCCAGCACGTCCCGTACGCCGGAGCGCTGCACGCCGCGCAGCACCGAGGCCGGGTCGCTGGTGCTCCGGACGAACGTCCCCTCGCCCTGCCGTGACACCAGCATCCCCGCGTGCACCAGCACCCGGATCGCCTCACGCACGGTGTTCCGGCCGACCTGCAGCCGCTCGGCCAGCTCGTGCTCGGTGGGAATCCGCCCGCCGACCGGCCAGGCGCCGGCCCCGAGCTGCTCGCGCAGCTGCTCGATCGTCACATCCACCAGGGAGCGCCGACCGGCAGCCTGCAGGCCTTCGTGCGTGCTGCTCACGGGTGCTCCCTCCGGATCCATGGCGATCGGTTCGCGATCGATGTCGGTCATCCTACAACTGCTTGCCCGGTCATCCTACAACTGCCCCTCCGGCTGTGCCCGCGTAAGAACCGTCACCGGTGCCGGGAACCGCTCTGCCGTAGCTCGCGTTTCTCCGTTCGCCGTCTTCCTCTCCTTTCTCTGCCACTGGAGTACCGCCGCATGGTGTTCAAGAAGCTGCTGGGTGCCCTCGGTGTCGGCGGCCCCGCCGTCGACACCGTCCTGTCCACGCCCGTCGTCCAGCCGGGCGGTCTGATCCAGGGCCAGGTCAATCTGACCGGCGGCAGCCAGGAGGCGGACATCTCGGGTATCACCCTGACGCTGGTGGCCCGGGTCGAGATCGAGCACGAGGAGGGCGAGAGCGACGGGCTGTCGGCCTTCGCCCGCTACGCCGTGACGGCGCCGCTGCGGCTGGCCCCCGGCGAGCAGCGCTCGATCCCGTTCTCCGTCCCGGCGCCGTACGAGACGCCGGTGACCGCCGTCGCGGGCCGGAACCTGTCGGGGATGGCGCTCGGGGTGCGGACCGAGGTGGAGATCAGCGGTGCCCGCGACAAGGGGGATGCCGATCCGCTCGGGGTCGAGCCGCTCCCGGTGCAGCGGCGGGTCCTGGAGGCCTTCGCAGCGCTCGGCTTCCGGTTCCGCAGCGCCGACCTGGAGGCCGGGCACATCCGGGGCACCGGGCAGAGCCTGCCGTTCTACCAGGAGATCGAGTTCGCCGCGGCACCGCAGTACGCGCACCAGCTGGGCTCCGTGGAGCTGACCTTCCTGGCCTCCGCGAGCCGGGTCGAGGTGGTCCTGGAGCTGGACCGCCACGGAGGCGACACGGTCAACACGCACGTCCTGGACCACGCGGCGGCCGAGCAGGACCTCACCGCCGTGGTCGACGGCTGGCTCCAGGAGGCGATCGCCCACCGGTCCTCCAAGCACGCGAGCGGGCACGGCGTCTCGCACGGAGGCGGGCGCGGCGGCTTCGGCGGGGCCGTCGCAGCGGGCGTGGCCGGTGCCGCGGTGGGCTTCGTCGGCGGCATGGTCGTCGAGGAGTTCATGGACGAGGTAGTGGAGGAGGTCTTCGAGGACGCCTTCGAGGACGTCTTCGACGACTGAGTCGTGTCGGTTCTTGGGCGATCGTGCAAGTAGGAGCCCAGGTCGTGACTCTGAAATGTTGCCTTTATATGCTCCGCAGAAGCTCTACGCGTCTGTGCCTGAGACAGCCGGCCTGGAGCGAGCGCTGAAGGCTGTTGTTCCTGCCGGCTGGTGGAGGGTGTACGTATGTCAGGCCAGAGGGCGGGGTCGTCCGACCACGACGCCGGATGGTGGCGCGACGACGCCCCTTACCGTGACGACGCCTCGCACGGGAATTCCTACCAGGACTCGTACGAGCCGAGGGTGCCGCCACGCCGACGCCCGGAGGAGGACACGCCGAGGCCCGGCGGCCGCGCCGAGGCCAGACGGGCCCAGGGGCGCGCCGCAGGTCGCGGTGCGCCGGTCGAGGGTGGCCGGGCGGCGGCCAGGGCGGCCGGGCGGGGCAAGAAGAAGCGCAGCAAGAAGAAGGTCGTCGCCTGGGTGACGGCCTCCACCCTGGCCCTGATCGCCGCAGCCGGCGGCGCCGTCTACTGGAAGCTCAACGGCAACATCAGCACCTTCGGCGACGACGGCCTCAGCAAGGACCGCCCCGCGGCCTCCTCGCCCGACGCCAACGGCCACACCCCGGTCAACGTGCTGCTGATCGGCTCCGACTCGCGCGGCGGCAACAACGCCGACCTGGGCGGCGGCGAGGACGCCGGTGCGCGCTCCGACACCACGATCCTGTTGCACATCTATGCCGACCACAAGCACGCGGTGGGCGTCTCCTTCCCCCGCGACGCGCTGGTCCCGCGCCCGGCCTGCAAGCTGCCCAACGGCAAGTGGACCAAGGCCGAGGCGAGCGTCATGTTCAACTCCGCCTTCTCGGTCGGCGACACCGACGCGGGCAACCCGGCCTGTACCCAGAACACCGTCGAGAAGCTCACCAACCTGCGCGTCGACCACACCATCGTGGTCAACTTCCAGGGCTTCGCCTCGATGACCAGCGCGATAGGCGGCGTGGACGTCTGTCTGCCGAACGCCATCTACGAGGGCGACCTCAACCCCAACCTCGGCCGCAAGGGCAAGCAGGTCTTCCCCAAGGGCGAGCAGAAGGTGTCCGGCCAGGCTGCGCTCGACTACGTGCGGCTGCGGCACGGTGTCGGCGACGGCTCGGACATCGGCCGGATGAAGCGCCAGCAGGCCTTCCTGTCCGCGCTGATCAAGGACGTCAAGGGCAAGGGCATGAACCCGACCACCCTGCTCCCGCTGGCGGACGCCGCGACCAAGTCGCTGATCGTCGACGAGGGCCTGGGCTCGGCGGCCAAGCTGATGTCCTTCGCCCTGTCGCTGAAGGACATCGACCTGCACGACATCAAGTTCATCACCACGCCGTGGCGCTACGACGGCCCCCGGGTCGCCCTGCTGCCCGAGGCCGACCAGCTCTGGGCCGCACTGAAGGCCGACCGGACGCTGGACGGCCAGGACGCCAGCGGGGCCGGCGCGAGCGCCGCGCCGTCCGACGCCGCCCCGACGCCGTCCGAGGCGCCGAGTTCGGTCGCGCCGGCCACGGTGAAGGGCTCGGGCATCCGGGTCGGCGTCTACAACGGCACCACGACCGCGGGCCTCACCGCCAAGGCCGTGACCGCGCTCAAGGCGTCGAAGTTCACCGTGACCACGGTGGCCAACGCCTCCGCGCAGAACCATGCCACCACGGTCGTCCAGTACGGCCCGGGCGAGAAGGCGGCGGCGCAGACCGTCGCGTCGCTCTTCCCCGGAGCCACCCTGGAGGCGAGCTCGCGGGCCGGCGTCAGCCTGGTGCTCGGCAAGGACTTCGCCGCCGCGAACGGCGCAGCCTCGGGCGGCGCCTCCGCCGCCCCCGGGCCGCTCCCCAGCAGCATCAGCAGCGGAGCCCGCTCGGCCGACGACGACCCGTGCGCCAACGTCTCGTACGGCTGACGGTAGGCAACTGATCAGCCACAACAGGGGCGCGGGGAACTGCGCGAAACCGGCAGGCAACGGCCCGCAGCCTCCCGCTTCGCGCAGTTCCCCGCACCCCTGGGATGCCCAATTCTGATGGGTGCACCTACCGGCGGAGCCCCTGAGTCGCCTCAGGCCGCCGGGAAGAGCCGCTCGAGCACGACGGCCACGCCGTCCTCGTCGTTGCCCGCGGTGACCTCGGCCGCGACGGCGAGCAGTTGCTCGTGGGCGTTGGCCATGGCCACGCCGTGGGCGGCCCAGGCGAACATCGGGACGTCGTTCGGCATGTCGCCGAAGGCGATGGTCCCGGCGGCCTTGACGCCCAGGCGGTGGGCGGCGACGGCGAGGCCGGTGGCCTTGCTCAGGCCGAGCGGGAGCAGTTCGACGATGCCCGGGCCGGCCATCGTGACGCCGACCAGATCGCCCGCCACCTGCCGGGCGACGTGCGCCAGGTCGTCGTCGGTCAGCCGGGGGTGCTGGATGTAGAGCTTGCTGAGCGGGGTGGTGAGGAGTTCGGAGCTGTCCACCTGGACGATCGGCAGGTCGGAGCCGATCTGCAGTTCGTACCCGGGGCCGGCCAGCACGGAGCCGTCCAGGCCGTCCTGGTTGGCGGCGACCGCCAGCGGGCCGGTCTCGGCCTCGATCTTGCCGAGGGCCAGCGCGGCGAGCCGGCGGTCCAGGGTGACGGAGGTGAGCAGCCGGTGCACGCCCGCGTCGTACACCTGGGCTCCCTGCCCGCAGACCGCCAGGCCGGTGTAGCCGATCTCGTCGAAGACCGGGCGGGCCCAGGTGGCCGAGCGGCCGGTGACGATGATGTGCAGCGCCCCGGCGGCCACGGTGGCGGCCAGGGCGGCACGGGTGCGGTCCGAGACGGTCTCCGCCGAGTTCAGCAGCGTGCCGTCGAGGTCGGTGGCGACCAGCCGGAAGGGCAGGCCGCCACCGGAGGAGACGTCGGGTCGGTGGCTTGTGATGCTCATCTGCCGTGCGTCTCCAGGGTGTTGCTCGGCTTGGACCGACCGGTCCTACTTGACGGGCTCCAGGACGGCGCGACCGCCGAGGAACGGCCGGAGCGCCTCCGGGACGACGACCGAGCCGTCGGCCTGCTGGTGGTTC
Organism: Kitasatospora atroaurantiaca; assembly: GCF_007828955.1. Classification (NCBI taxonomy): domain Bacteria; kingdom Bacillati; phylum Actinomycetota; class Actinomycetes; order Kitasatosporales; family Streptomycetaceae; genus Kitasatospora; species Kitasatospora atroaurantiaca. Next base: position 4,119,551 of record NZ_VIVR01000001.1, read on the forward strand.
TCCAGGATCGCCACGATGGTGCGCGGGACGGCGACCAGGGTGCCGTTCAGCGTCGCGAGCGGGCGGACCTTGTTGCCCTCCTCGCGCATCCGGATCGACAGCCGGCGGGACTGGTACTCGGTGGTGTTCGAGGTGGAGGTGACCTCGCGGTACTTGCCCTGGGTCGGGATCCACGCCTCGATGTCGAACTTGCGCGCGGCCGAGGCGCCGAGGTCGCCCGAGGCGACGTCGATCACCCGGTACGGCAGCTCCAGGGCGTTGAGGAAGTCCTTCTCCCACTGGAGCAGGCGGCGGTGCTCGGCCTCCGCCTCCTCCGGCGTGGTGTAGACGAACATCTCGACCTTCTCGAACTGGTGCACCCGGATGATGCCGCGGGTGTCCTTGCCGTACGTCCCGGCCTCACGGCGGAAGCAGGACGAGTAGCCGGCGTACCGCAGCGGCAGCTTCTCGACGTCGATGATCTCGTCCATGTGGTACGCGGCGAGCGGGACCTCGCTGGTGCCGACCAGGTAGCGGTCCTCTTCCTCCAGGAAGTAGACGTTCTCCGCCGCCTGCCCGAGGAAGCCGGTGCCGTCCATGGCCGCCGGGCGGACCAGGGCCGGGGTGATCATCGGGATGAAGCCGGCCGCGGTGGCCTGCGCGATCGCCATGTTGACCAGGGCGAGCTCCAGCAGCGCGCCGACACCGGTCAGGTAGTAGGAACGCGAGCCGGCCACCTTGGCGCCGCGCTCGGTGTCGATCGCGCCGAGGATCCGGCCCAGCTCGACGTGGTCCTTGGGCTCGAAGCCCTCGGCCGCGAAGTCGCGCGGGGTGCCGATCTCCTCCAGCGTGAGGAAGTCCTCCTCGCCGCCGACCGGCGCGGCCGGGTCGATCAGGTTGGCGAGCTGGCGGACCAGGCGGTCGGCCTCCTCCTTCGCCTCGGCCTGCTCGGCGTCGGCGGCCTTGACCTCGGCGGCCAGCGTGGAGGCACGCTGGAGCAGCGCGGCCTTCTCGTCGCCCTGGGCCTTGGGGATCTGCTTGCCGAGCAGCTTCTGCTCGTTGCGCAGCTCGTCGAAGCGACTGCCCGAGGACCGGCGCCGTTCGTCGGCGGAGAGGAGGGCGTCGACGAGGTCGACGTCCTCACCACGGACGCGCTGCGAGGCGCGCACTCGGTCTGGGTCCTCACGAAGCAGGCGAAGGTCAATCACGGGGCCCAGCCTACCGGGGCCGGGGCCCCGTACCGGAACCGGTTTGTCGCCGACAGTACGGCGCCGGATATGTCGCTTTCTGTCCGAGTATCTGCGATCGTGTCCCGCCCCTGCCGCTCAGCCGCAGGTCAGGGTCCCGGGGGTGGTGGACGGAGCCTGGGGATAACTTGGCTCAGCCTGTGGATAACTACTGTGGGCAACTGGCGCCGAGGGCTTTGTCCACAGGCCGGGAGCCGCGCCTGTGGATTGCTGCCTTGTGAAGGACCGACTCCCGATCTGCAGAGGAATTGAGGTTTCAAACCTCAATACACCCTCTCAGGTGAGGGAATTCATGCACTCGGGCGGGTGATTTGATGGATCAAGGGTGACTCTGGTCCGATTAGTCGGCTCTGCGCAGCTAGCTGATGATCTGACCGGGCTCTCCAGTGGATATGCCGGTTTGTCGACTCATCCCCAGGCCTGTGGATAACTGTGGATAACTTACGGACCGGCCGCCTGTGGACGGCCGTCAGGCCTGTGGATGACGCCCGCCGACCTGCCCCGTGCCCGGGCGTACCACGGCGGAGCGGTTACTCGACCGTACGGGTGAAGCTCCCGGCGCGTCGAGAATTGTCGCACTCGTGGTCGATCGTGACCGAAATCGATCAGAGTTCGCCGCGGCCGTCCAGGCAGCGCGAGAGCCAGTCCGCCGCGGCGCTGAAATCCTCGTCCGAGGTGCCCGGCCGCCGCGGGGTCGGCTTCCCCTCATCGGCCCTCGGGTACGAACCGAGGAAACGCACCTGGGGGCAGATCCGCTTGAGCCCCATCAGGGCATCGCTCACCCTGCGCTCGCTCAGGTGCCCCTCGCAGTCGATCAGGAAGCAGTAGTTCCCGATGCCCTCGCCGGTCGGCCGGGACTCGATCCGCATCAGGTTGACCCCGCGCACCGCGAACTCCTGCAGCAGCTCCAGCAGCGCGCCCGGGTGGTCGTCGCGCAGCCAGACCACCATCGAGGTCTTGTCCGCACCGGTCGGCGAGGAGACCCGCCCGGGCCGGCCGACCAGAACGAAACGGGTGGTCGCGTTCTCCGCGTCGTGGATGTCACTGACCAGCGGCTCGAGCCCGTACAGCGGCGCGGCGAACTCGCCCGCGAAGGCCCCGTCGAAGCGGCCCTCCTGCACCAGCCGGGCGCCGTCGGCGTTGGAGGCGGCCGACTCCCAGCGCGCGTCCGGCAGGTTGGCGGCGATCCACCGGCGGACCTGCGGCTGGGCGACGGGGTGGCTGGTGACGGTCTTGATGTCGTCCAGTGTGGTGCCCGGCCGCACCAGCAGCGCGAAGGCGATCGGCAGCAGCACCTCGCGGTAGATCATCAGCGGCTTGCCGGCGGCCAGCTCGTCGCTGGTCGCGGTGACCGCGCCCTCCACCGAGTTCTCCACCGGGACGAACGCGCCGGAGGCCTCGCCCGCCCGGACCGCGTCCAGCGCCGCCGGCACCGAGGCGAGCGGCACCAGCTCCCGGGTCGCCGCCTCGGGCAGGGTGCGCAGCGCGGCCTCCGTGAAGGTGCCCGCGGGCCCGAGATAGGTGTAGCGGGTGGCCGACATGCCGCCTCCGTACGAAAGGGGTGATGCGCAGGGGTGCTCGACTTGCAACCTTAGCCAGTCCGGGCGACGGGCATCGAAGCATTCCGCTTCGTGGGCACCCGCACTCACCGGGAGAGGCCGTGGTCATCCCTCCAGCAGTGCCTGCCCCACGTACCCGCCCTCCGGCGCGCCCGGCGGGACGGCGTACAGCCCGCTCGCCTCGTGCCGCAGGAACCGCGACAGGCTGTCGGCGCGCGCCAGCTTGCGCTGGACCGGGACGAACCCGCGGGCCGGGTCTGCCTGGAAGGCGATGAACAGCAGCCCGGCGTCGAGCGAGCCGTCCGGCAGCAGCCCGTCCTGGTAGGAGAAGCCCCGGCGCAGCATCGTCGCACCGCCGTTGGAGGCCGGTGCCGCGACCCGGATGTGTGCGTCGGCCGGGATCGCCAGGGTGCCGTCGGCGTTCTGCCCGGCCAGGTCGGCCGGGGTGGTCTCGCCGCCGCCGGACAGCGGTGCACCGTCCGACTTGCGGCGGCCGATCACCCGCTCCTGACGGTCCGTCGGCAGGTTCTCCCAGTTGTCCAGCAGCATCCGGATCCGTCGGAACACCACGTACGAGCCGCCGGCCAGCCAGCCGGGCCCGTCCGCGAAGACCTTGGCGGCGAAGCCGTCCTGGCCCGGCCTGGGGTTGTTGGTGCCGTCGACCTGGCCCATCAGGTTCCGGCCCGTCATGGGGCGGTCGGTGGCGCCCGGCGTGCGGCTGAAGCCGGCCATCTGCCAGCGCAGGGCGGCCAGGCCGGCCGCCTGCTGCTGGAGCACCCGCAGTGCGTGGAAGGCCACCAGCGCGTCGTCCGCCCCGATCTGCACCCACAGGTCGCCGTCGCTGCGGGCGCGGTCCAGCGCGTCCCCGGGGAAGTCCGGCAGCGGCGCTGCCAGGGCGGGCGGGAGCTGCCCGGTGATCCCGGCCTCGGCGAACAGCGAGGCGCCGAACCCGAAGGTGACGGTCAGCGCGCAGGGCCCGGCGTCGAGCGCGATCTGGTTCTCGTGCTCGCCCGCGGACTCACCGCGCGCCAGCCGGGCGGCGGTCCCTGACCAGCGCTTCATCAGCTGCCGCAGCCCGTCCCGCCCGGTGCCGGCCGCCAGGTCGAACGCTGCCAGCTGCACCCGTGCCTGCTGGCCCTGCAGGATCCCGGCCTGCTGCGCCCCGTGGAACGGGACGGTCACCCTGCCGAGCGGTTCCGGGCCGGCCGCGACGGCCTCGCTGCCCAGTACACCGCCGGCCACGCCGACCGCCAGCCCGGCGGCCCCGCTGCCGAGCAGCGTCCGCCGGGAGAAGCCCTCACCCATGCCGGCTCATCCGATCTTCAGCGGCTGAACCGCGGTCGCCTGGTCGATGTCCGAGGACCGTACGGTCACCGACACCACCCAGTTGCCCGCCAGCGGCAGCTGCGCGCTCCCGGACCACTGCCCGGTGCCGTCCGCGTCCAGCTTCACGGGCAGCGGCCCGAGGTCGCGGTCCGGCAGCGTGAACGCCAGCGTCAGCTCGGGCACCTCGACCGGCTTCCCGGCCGCGTCGGTGAGGGTGAGCCGGACGGTGTTGCCACCGACCCCGGCCGGGTTGATGCCCACGGTGGCCGTGCCCTTGGCGTTCGGGGTCTTCCCACCGGTGTCGTACGGGATCTTGAGCTCGACGGTCTTCCCCGGCACGGTCGTCCCGGGAATCGCGCCACCCGGCACGGGGGTCTGCGGAGAGGCGGCGACGGCCTGGGCGACCCGGCCGGGCGGCGAGTTGGTCAGCATGGTGGTGACCACCAGCACCGCCGCCGCGATGGCGGTCTCGACCAGCACCGAGCGGCGCAGCCCGGCCCGCGCCGGTGTGCCGTCCTGGCTCCGGCGGACGGTCGCGGTGTCCCGGGCCGCCTGCTGGCGGGCCAGCTGCGCCTTCCGTACCGGATCCTCGGAGTCGGCGGCGGCGGTCACGGCGGGTCCGGAGGCTGCCACCGCGGAGGTGTCGGGGGCGGTCCGCAGCCGGGCGACCCAGGAGCGGGACATCCACGCCACGCCGACCATCGCCACCACGAAGCCGATCTTGATCAACAGCAGCCGCCCGTACGCGGTGTCGACGAGCGCGCCCCACGAGCCGACGCCGCGCCACGCCTGGTAGAGGCCGGTGACGGCGAGCACCGAGACGGCGCCGAGAGCCAGCTTCGAGAAGAGCTCGACGGCGCGGGCCTCCAGGCCGTGCCGCAGCCCGACCAGCAGCGTGGCGAGCCCGCCCAGCCAGAACGCCATCGCCAGCAGGTGCAGCATCCCGGCGGGCAGGGCGAGCCAGACCTGGATGCCGACAGAGGCATGGTCGGCGGCCACCCAGGTGGCCGAGAGCGCGACGGCGAGGACCAGCCCTGCCACGCCGAGGCCGATCCGGGCGTCGCGCAGCGGACGTTCGGCGGCGCGGCGCTCCAGCCGGCGCAGCTCGTCCTCCTCGGACAGCTTTCCCGAGGCCTCGTCGGAGTCGGCCTCGACGGCCGCCGCCCGGGGATGCCCGAGCTGTCCGACCAGCAGGGAGAGGAACACCCCGGCCGCCGCGAGCAGCAGCAGCCGCGCCGAGAGCGCCGTGCCGATCCGCTCGTCCAGCGTGCTGCGCACCAGCGAGAGGTCCAGCGCCACACCGATGCCGCTGCCGCGCTCGTACGGCCCGCGCAGCAGCAGCACGGCCACGGTGGAGACCAGCAGGGCGACCCAGCCCGTCATCAGCAGCCGCTGCACCTGCCGCACCGCCGCCCCCCGCGGCCAGCAGATCAGCACGAACGCGGCGGTGCCGACCAGCAGCGCGAAGGCGGCGTACGCGATCACCCGTCCGGTGCCGTACGCGGCGGCGACCAGGGCGTCCGGTTCGGCGCTCCGGAGGGAGGAGGTGGAGACCACGGTGGCGGAGGGTGCGCCGATGGAGAAGGTGAAGGCGCCGCCGATCGGGTGCGAGTCCTCCGAGACGGCGCGCCAGGCCACGGTGTAGGTGCCGTTGGCCAGGCCGCTGCTGAGCGAGACCCGGGCGGTGTTGGCCTTGCCGTCGGCGTGGCCGGGGTCGCCGTTGTCGACGGCCTTGCCGGCCGGGCCGAGCACGCGGACGGAGTCCGAGGAGAGCGAGACGCCCTCGCTGAAGGTCAGCGTCACGGCGGAGGGCGCGGTGGGGACCACCGCGTTCTGCGCCGGGTCGGTGGAGACCAGCGTGGCGTGCGCGGCGGCCGTCCCGGCCCCGCCCAGCAGCAGCGCGACGGCCGTGCCGACGACCGCCAGCAGGGCACCAAGCCTCTTCAACATGTGCGGCTAGCTCCCGGGTCGGTAGGTGAGGGGCTTGACGGGCACCTGGACGGCAATGGTCTCGCCCTTGGCGAAGGTGAGGTCCAGTTCGAGCTGGTCGCCGACGGCGGGGGCCTTGGCCCAGTCCCCGATCATGAGGTGGGTTCCACCCCGGGAGAGCTGCAACGCGCCGTGCGCGGGCACCTGGAGGCTGGTCACCTCCTCCATGGAGCTCTCGGTCGAGCGGTGCATGGTCACCGACTTCGCCGCCGGGCTGCTGACCTTGACCAGCTGGTCGGTGCCGGCGCCGTCGTTACGAACCGTCAGATACCCGGCGGCCGAGCCGCCCGGGGTGGCCGGCGCCGGGATGTAGGAGTCGATGACGCTGAGCCTGGCCGCGGCCCGGTCGGACTCCCCGCTCGAGTCCCGGCCGCCGCAGGCGACCAGTATCGTCCCGGCCGCCAGCACGGCGGCCAGGCCCGCGCCGATCAGCGCGCCGCGCCGGAACTGGCTGCTCACGCCGCCACACCCTTGGCCAGCAGCGCCAGGTCGTGCGCGTAGACGTCCACCGAGCTGTTGCTCAGGTAGAGCAGGTGCGCCTTGTCGTCGGAGGGGAGGAAGGCCAGCACCTGCGCGCCGTGCGTCGAGGTGACGCTGCCGTCCTTGTTCACGATCGGGTCCTCGACCATGATGCCGAGCGGCTTGGCGGCTGCCTTGACCTTCTCCAGGTCGCCGGTGAGCCCGACGAAGCTCTTGCCCATCGAGTCCAGCCAGGTGCGCAGCACCTTCGGGGTGTCGCGCACGGGGTCGGTGGAGACGAAGACCACGTCGATCTTCTTCTGGTCCTCCGGGGAGAGCTTGGACATCGCGACGCCGATGTCGCCCATGGTGGTCGGGCAGACGTCCGGGCAGCTGGTGTAGCCGAAGAAGAGCAGCGTGGGCCGGCCCGCGGTCTGCTTGCGCAGGTCGTACGGCTGTCCGGACGTGTCGCTCAGCACCAGGTCGGGCTTCTCGAAGTGCTTGGTCAGCAGCGTCGCCCGGTACGGCGAGTTGCTGCCCTCCTTGGCGACCTTGACGGTGCCGTCGGTGCTGCCGCCGCCCGATCCGCACGCGGAGAGCGAGAGGGCGGCGGTCAGCGCGAGCGCGGCGGCGCCCAGCAGGCGGAGCTTCTTGTGGGGCATGGCGAGTGGCATGGAGAGGGGTCCGATCGTGGGGCGCTGGCTGCCGGCGGGGGCCGCGTGGGGGAGACGCGGCCCCCGCCGGCCCGGTCTCAGGAGGTGCTCTTGCGGCGCAGGCCGGCGACACCCAGCGCGGCACCGATCACGCCGACGACGATGCCGACCACGCCGAGGGTACGTGCGGTGGAGTCGTCCGACTTGGCGGAGGCCTGGTCGCCGGACTTGTCGTCCTGCGAGGCGCTCATGTGGTGGTCACCGGAGGTGGCGGCGGCGTCCGCCTTGGTGAGGGTCAGCACGGGGGCGGGCTTGGCGGGCTCGGGCTGGCCGTCCTTGGCCTCGTCGATCCAGCGGACCACGTCACCGTTGTCGTAGGTCTGCAGCGCCTTGAAGGTGAGCTTCTCGGTGTCGGTCGGCAGCGCGCCGAGCGAGACCCGGAACTCCTGGAACTGCCCGGGGGCGATCTTCGTCCCGGCGTCGGCGGTCCAGGTGATCTTGGAGACCGCCTCGTTGATGTCCTGGCCGTGCGACTTCAGCGGCTTGTCGAGCTTGGACTTCTCCAGCGTGGCGGTCCAGCCCGGCATCGGCTGGGTGCGCACCGAGGCCAGCGGGTGGTCCATCGGCAGGCTGACCTCCAGCTTGATGGTGGAGGCGGTGTCACTCTCGTTCGGCACCCGGAAGGCGACGGCGCTGTAGCCGCCCTGCTGGGCGTTGCCCGGCTGCACGGTGACGTGCGCGAACGCGGGGGCGGCCAGCGCGATCACGGTCGAGGCGGCAAGGGCGGCGGCACCGGCGAGACGACGGGCAGGAGAGGTACGCATAGGGGTGTTCTCCAACGGGAGACGGGCACGCGCGCAGGCCGCAACGGCGGCGCGCGTACGCACGGGCTGTGGGTGACGGCCGTACCGCGTCGACGGGTACGGCTGCGCTTCTGCGCGCCCAGGCCCCCGGAGGAGCTTCGGTCAGGGCGCGAACGCCGCCACCGGCGGGCCCCGCCGGATCACGCTGTGCCGGAGTGCCGCCGCCATGGGCAGCCGCCAGTCCTCGGCCCGGACCGCGGTCCCGCGAGTGGCCCCGCCGGCGGTGGCCGTCCCGAGCAGCAGGGCGGCGAGCAGCGCGAAGGCCGTACGCAGCGGGGCGGCGTACTCCTGCGCGGCGGTGGCGGTCAACCGCACCAGCCGCCAGAGCGCGGCCTCGCCGCGCCGCAGCCACCAGCCGGCCAGCAGGGCGGCGGCGAGGTGGCCGAGCAGCATCGCGGGCGTCAGCCCGAGCAGACCGGCCTGCGGAGCGGCGGCGTACGCCTGCGGGTCGAGCCCGGCTGCGCTGACCACCTGTTCGGGCGTGGTGGCCGGCGGTACGACGGCGAGCCCGCCGCCGACGCGGTCGTCGCACAGCAGCCGCCCGGCCACCTCGGGGAGCGTCAGCGCACCGCCGTGGTGCATGCCGGCCATCGAGGAGGCCTGCGCTCCGAAGGTGTGGAAGAGGGTGTGCAGGCCGAGCTGCCCCGCCCCGAGCGCTCCGGCGATGGTGAACAGCGAGCGTTCCCGCCCGCCGAGGAGCACCGCGAGGGCGCAGACCGCGGCGAAGCCGACGGCCAGCGCGGGTACGGCGACATTGCCGCCACCCGCCAGGCAGTGCCCGGCGGCGGCGATCAGGGTGCAGACCAGAGCGAACGGCACCGCACGCGCCAACCGCAGATCCCAGGCAGCGGCCGACACCGGAGCTCCAGCTACCCAGGAGCGCGGGTCGGCGGCGCCTGTGCGCGGGGCGGCGTCGTGGTCGTTCATGGCCGGGTCATCATCTCACCGCCTACATTCCGGCCTCGGGGAGGGTGCGGAAATACATCAGATTGACCCATTCGGCCCCGGCGCGCACGCGCTCGTGTGCGCCGCTCGGCACACCCTGCTGCGCCAGTCCATCCGCCGAACGGGCGGTACCCGACCTTCCGCACGGTTCACCGCCGGATGGGCCGGAGATACCTAGTTGTATGTGGAGCCGCAGCCAGGAGGGACCTCCCGTGGACATCTGGTGGACTCTGCACCTCAAGCGCGACCCGGCCAGCGTGCCGCTGGCCCGCCGCATCCTGCTCGGCGCGATGGACACCGCAGGGGTCGACCCGCAGATCTCCTTCGACCTCGGCATCGCGCTCACCGAGGCGTGTGCCAACGCGGTCGAGCACGCCGTCAGCGGCCGGCCCGACGAGGGCTTCCAGGTCACCGCCTCGATCGCGGGCGACCGGCTGCGCATCGAGGTGGTCGACTCGGGCCCCGGCCTGCCGCCGATCGCAGCGGCCGTCGCCCCGCCGCCGCTGCCCCGGCTGCGCCGCCAGTCCGCCGCCCCGCCGGCCCGTCCTGCCGGCCGATGTCGTCCCCGCCGGGGCCGCGCCACCCTGCCCTCCCTGCTGAGTGCGCACCGCCCCCGCAACGCGGACCGGCCGGCCCCGTACGACACCCACGTCCTCCCGGCCGGCCGCCCCACCCTCACGGCCACCCGCCCGCCGGACCTCGACACCATGCCGGACCTCGACGGCGAGAGCGGCCGCGGCCTCTTCCTGATCCACGCCCTCACCGACCACGTCCAGCTCCGCAACCACCCGCTACGCGGTGCCATCGTGAGCTTCGACAAGGTCCTCAAGTGGCAGGACGACTCCCTCCTCCGCGCGGCCTCCTGACTCCCGCCTCCAGAGGCGCGGGTGCACCGGTTCCGCTGCGTGGCGGGCCGGCCGGTGGGGGCGCGGGGAACTGCGCGGGACGGAAGGTCCCGAGGCCGCGCTGTTCACGGAAGAGCCCGTTGCACTGTCGGCCGTAGCCGTCTGCCGCACTGTGCCTTCCGGTTTCGCGCAGTTCTCCCCCAGCCTTCGGCCGGGAGGTGCCCCCACGCGCCCCTGGTGGTGCACCGACTGCGTCGCCTCGCGCCCCCGGGGCACTGCGTGAGCCCTAGCCTGGCCGGGTGACCGACTGGGATCTGAGGAAGTTGCGGGTGCTGCAGGCGCTGGACGAGTGCGGCACGGTGACCGCCGCCGCCGAGCGCCTGCGGATGACGCCGTCCGCGGTGTCCCAGCAGCTCGCCACGCTGGCCCGGCAGTTGGGTGCGCCGATGCTGGAGCCGTACGGCCGCCGGGTGCGGCTGACCGCCGCCGCCCGGCTGGTGCTGGGCCATGCCGAGCGGGTGTTCGGGCAGTTGGAGCAGGCCGAGGCCGAGCTGGCCGGCTACCTGCACGGGGTGGCGGGCGAGGTGCGGATCGGCGCTTTCGCCACCGCGATAGGCGGACTGGTCGTACCGGCGATCGGCCGGCTCCGGGAGTCCGCGCCGCAGCTGACCGTCCGGGTGCTGGAGGCCGAGGCCGCCGACGCGTATCGCCTGCTGGCCGGCGGCGAGGTGGACCTGGCGGTCTCGCTGGCCGTGCAGCTGCCCTCGGTACGCGACCCGAGGTTCGTCCAGTCCGCGCTGCTCAGCGACCCCTTGGACGTGGCCCTGCCCGCCGGGCACCCGCTCGCAGAGGCCTCCGGTCTGCGACTGGCGGACCTTGCGCACGAGCCGTGGATCTACGGCAGCACCGGCCCCTGGCGGGACATCACCCTGGCCGCCTGCGCGGACGCCGGTTTCGTGCCCGAGCGGGCCCACACCGCCGCCGACTGGGCGGCCATCCTGGCCATGGTGGCCGGCGGCCTCGGGGTCGCGCTCGTGCCGCGGCTGGCCTCGGCGGACCGCCGGGCCGGAGCGGTGGTCAGGGCGCTGCCGGCCGACCTGCCGACCCGTCAGGTGGTGGCGGCGGTCCGCACCGGGACGGAGGGCGCACCCCCGCTGCAACGCGTGCTGGCCGAGCTCAAGGCATCCGTGAAGGCTGGCTGAACGATTTGCTCAGAACTTTGCGATGGACCTAACAGATGCGTCGAGGCCAAGGTGGATCCACCAGCCCCGATTCCTCCGAGAGGTGCCGCTGTGTCCACCGCAGACCCGTACGCCGACTACCAGCACGCCGACTTCGCCTTCACCGAACTGACCGACCTCGCCGACCGCCGCCTCGGCGGCGCGGTGATCGCCGCCAACGACGAGCTGTTCGCCGAGCGGGAGAACCTGCTGCTGCCGGGCCCGGCCGAGTTCCGCCCGCACACCTTCGGCAACAAGGGCCAGGTGATGGACGGTTGGGAGACCCGTCGGCGGCGCGGCGGCGAGGACGGGAGCCCGTACCCGACCGCCGACGACCACGACTGGGCGCTGATCCGCCTGGGAGTCCCCGGAGTTGTGCACGGCGTGATCGTCGACACCGCGCACTTCCGCGGCAACTACCCGCCGGAGATCGGCATCGAGGCCGTCGAACTGCCCGGCACCCCGGGCCCTGCGGAGCTCGCCGAGGCCGACTGGCGGCCGCTCGTGCCGCGTTCACCGGTGCGCGGCCACGCTGCCAACGGCTTTGCGACGGCCGACCGCTCCCGCGTCACCCACCTGCGGCTGAAGCAGTACCCGGACGGCGGCATCGCCCGCCTGCGCGTGTACGGCGAGGCCCGCCCGGACCTCGCCTGGCTCGCTGCGCTCGGCACCTTCGACCTGGCGGCGCTGGAGAACGGCGGCTCGATCGAGGATGCTTCCGACCGCTTCTACTCCCCGCCCGCGAACCTCATCATGCCCGGAAAGTCGCAGGTCATGGGCGACGGCTGGGAGAACCGGCGGCGCCGCGACCAGGGCCACGACTGGGTACGGCTGCGGCTGGCGGGCCGGGGCGAGATCCGTGCGGTCGAGATCGACACCGCCAACTACGTCGGGAACGCGGCCGGTTGGGCCACACTGTACGGCCGGGACGGCGAGGGCGACTGGTTCGAGCTGACGCCGCGCACCCGCCTGCAGCCGGATGCGGTCCATCGTCTGCTGGTCGGCGAGCCCCGTCCGGCGACCACCGTCCGGCTCGACGTCTTCCCGGACGGCGGCATCGCCCGGCTGCGGCTCCACGGCAGCCTGACGCCGACTGCTGATGCGGTGCCTCCGAAGGCGTAGTAGAAATTGCCCGCCGGCCGGGGCCTTCGCACCATGGTGATCATGATGCATCAGATGCGAGCCCAGTACGGCCCCGGCGGTCCGGCCGACGGCGTGAAGACCTGGCACATCGTGGCCGGGGAGGACACCACGGCGATGTGCGGCCGCGAGCTGGACGCCGACGCGGAGACCCGCGATCCGACGCACTGGGCCGAGCAGCCCAACCTCTCCTGCCACACCTGCGGGGCGCTCTTCCTGCGCGAGGCCCCGTACCTGCCCACCGAGCACGAGTACCGCGAGCAGTCTCAGTGACGACCCTCCGGCCGTAGCGTGGAGTCCATGGAGCCCACGGAGCCGCTGATCCCGCTGGTCGGTGAGGCAGCCGCGCTGCGCGCCGGCCGGCCGGAGCTGCAGCTGCACGTCGAGCGGCTGTGCACCCGGATCGACCGGGTCGACCCGCTGGTCCGGGCCTTCACGCCCGAGCCGGGACGGTACGAGCGGCTCGCCGCCGAGGCCCGCGCCGTCACGGACCGGTGGCAGGACCCGGCCGGCCGGCCGGTGCTCTACGGCGTCCCGGTGGGGATCAAGGACGTGATCCAGGTGGACGGGCTCCCCACCCATGCCGGGTCCACGCTGCCGCCCGGGGTGCTCGCCGGGCCGCAGGCCTCGCTGGTGGGACGGCTGCGGGAGGCGGGTGCGCTGGTGGCGGGCAAGACCGTCACGGCGGAGTTCGCGGTCAACGCGCCGGGACCGACCAGGAACCCGCACGATCTCGCGCACACCCCGGGGGGTTCCAGCAGCGGCTCGGCGGCGGCCGTCGCGGCCGGGCTGGTCCCGCTGGCCGTCGGCACCCAGACGATCGGCTCGGTGATCCGCCCGGCGGCGTACTGCGGGGTGGTGGGCTTCCGGCCGACGTACGGGCGGATCCCGGCGGACGGCGTGATCGCCAACGCACCGAGCCTGGACACCGTGGGGGTGTTCACCGCCGACGTGGCGGGCGCGGCGCTCGCGGCCGCCGTCCTGTGCGACGGCTGGAGCCCGGCCGCCGAGACCCGCTCCCCGGTGCTCGGTGTGCCGGTGGGGCCGTACCTGGACCAGGCCGAGCCGGCCGCCCGTTCCGCCTTCGCCCGGCAGCTGGACGGCCTGCGCGATCGCGGCATGACCATTCGCCGGGTCGAGCTGCTGGACGATCTCGACGACGTGGTCCGGACCCTCCAGGCGGTCAACCGCTACGAGCTGGCCCGCGTCCACGCCGAGCTGTTCCCCCGCTTCGGGGGTCTCTACCGGCCCGAGACGGCGGCCGCCATCCGGCGCGGGCACGAGATCTCCGGGACGGCCTACGCGGCGGCGCTCCACGCCAGGAGCGGCTTCCGGCGGCGGCTGGCCGAGGTGATGACGGGCGAGGGCGTCGACCTGTGGATCACCCCGGCGGCCACCGGCCCGGCGCCGCTCGGGCTGGACAGCACCGGCGACGCGATCATGTCGCTGCCCTGGAGCCACGCGGGCCTGCCGGCCGTGACCGTGCCCGCCGGAAACACCCCCGAGGGCCTGCCGCTCGGCCTGCAGCTCGTCGGTGCGGAGAGCGCGGACGAGCAGCTGCTGAGCTGGGCGGCAGCCGTCGAGCGGGTGCTGGGCCCTGGCTGACCACCGTGACCCGGTGGGGATAACCCGAGGCCGGATCGGCTGGCCCGCCGCACTGTGCCGGCACCCCCCGGAGGGCGAGCCTTGAGGCATGTCGAACCAGCTCAGGGCCGCAGCGTACGAGCACCCCAGCACCACCGGCGAACGCGCCCACGCCGACTCAGCCCCCGCCGTCCGGCTGACCTCCGTCACCCGGACGTACGGCCGGGGAACCAACCCCGTCCGGGCCCTTGACGATGTGTCGCTGACCATCCCGCGCGGCTCCTTCACCGCCGTGATGGGGCCCTCGGGCTCCGGCAAGTCGACCTTCCTGCACTGTGCCGCCGGCCTGGACTCGCCCACCTCCGGCCGCGTCGAGCTCGGCGGCACCGACCTGACCGGGATGAACGAGACGAGGCTGACCGAACTGCGCCGGGCCCGGATCGGGTTCGTCTTCCAGGCGTTCAACCTGGTCGGTGCACTGACGGTCCGTCAGAACATCGAGCTGCCCCTCAGGTTGGCCGGACGCCGCCCGGGCCGCGGCCAACTGGAGGCCATGCTCGGCCGGGTGGGGCTGGAGGGGCGCGAACGCCACCGTCCGGCGCAGCTCTCCGGCGGCCAGCAGCAACGGGTGGCGATCGCCCGCGCCCTGATCGCCGGCCCCGACGTCCTGTTCGGCGACGAGCCGACCGGCGCACTGGACACCGTCACCGCCCGGCAGATCCTCGGCCTGCTGCGCAGCTGCGTGGACGAGACCGGCCAGACCGTGGTGATGGTCACCCACGACCCGCTCGCCGCCTCCTACGCCGACACCGTGCTCTACCTGGCCGACGGCAGGCTGGCCGGCCGCACCGACGCGCCCACCGCCGAGCTGGTGGCCGAGCGGATGACGCACCTCGGGGCGTGGTCCTGATGCCGCTCTCCTTCGCCCTGCGGACCCTGCGCGCCCGGAAGGGCTCCTTCGCCGGCGCGTTCCTCGCGCTGTTCTGCGCCGCCGTGCTGATCACCGCCTGCGGCGCGCTGCTGGAGACCGGCCTGCGCGGTGAGATCCGCACCGAACGCTTCGCAGCCGCCCCGATCGTGGTGGCGGGCGACCAGAACGTCCACCAGGACACCGTCAAGGAGAAGAAGGGCAAGACCAAGGTCAAGCACAAGGCCAAGCCGCTCGCCGAGCGGGTCTGGCTGCCGGCATCGTCGACCGACCGGCTTGCCGCAGTCCCGGGCGTCGGCGCGGTCATCCCCGAACTGACGTTTCCCGCTCAGCTGTTGAAGACCGACGACCGGCCCACGTACGGGCACTCCTGGGCCTCGGCGGCACTGACCCCGGCCACGCTCGCCGAGGGCCGGGCCCCGCAGGCCGCCGACGAGGTGGTGCTCGACCGGGGCCTGGCGGCCCGCCGAGGCCTGCGCGTCGGGGACCGGGTGACCGTACGCTCCACCCAGGCGCCGGCCGAGTACCGGATCAGCGGCCTGGCGAACGCCCGACTGGCCGAGCAGGGCGCTCTGTTCTTCAGTGAGGCGGAGACCGTCCGGCTCGCCGCCCACCCCGGGCAGGTGAGCGTGATCGGTGTCCTGCCCCGGCCGGGCGTCGACCCCAAGAAGCTCGCCAAGGACCTCGCCCCGGCGCTGGCCGGCACCGGCGCCACCGTTCATCTCGGCGCGGACCGGGGCCCGGTGGAGTTCCTGGACGCGGCCAACGCGCGGATCAGGCTGGTCAGCATGGGCGGCGCGATCGGGGGCACCGCGTTGCTGGTGGCCGTCCTGGTGGTCACGGGCACCTTCGCTCTGGGCATCCAGCAGCGGGCCCGGGAGATCGCCCTGCTCCGCGCGGTGGCCGTCACGCCTCGCCAGCTGCGCCGGATGATCGGACGGGAGGCGCTGCTGATCGGTTTGGCGGGCGGGCTCCTCGGTTCGGTGGCGGGCCTGCCGGTGGCGTACTGGCTGCACGGCCGGTTCGTCGAGCTCGGGGCCGTCCCGGCCACGCTGCAGGTCTCCGTCGGCTTCTTCCCGATGGCGGCGGCGGTCCTCGCGGCGGTTCTCGGCGGATGGTCCGCCGCCCGGCTGTCGGCCCGGCGGGCAGCCAGGATCCGTCCGGTGGAGGCGCTGGCCGAGGCCGCCGTGACAGACCGCGGTGTCGGCGGGGCGCGTATGCTCGCGGGCCTGCTGGTGCTGGCGGGCGGGGTCACCCTGGCCGCCGTCCTGACCGGCCTGGACACCGAGGCGGGGGCGACCCCCGTGACCTTCCTGACCGTGATCGTGCTGGCGGTGGTGGTCTCGCTGCTCGGCCCGCTGCTCGGCCGGATCGCGGCCGCCGTGATCGGTACGGTGCTGCGCGGCTCCCGGGTCAGCGGCCATCTGGCCGCCGCCAACCTGCGGACCGACCCCCGTCGGCTGGCCGCCGCCGCGGTGCCGCTGACCCTGCTCATTGCGATGGTCTGCACGGTGCTGTTCGCCGGGAGCACCCTCGGCTCGGCCGCCACCCGTCAGGCCGCGGACGGCAGCCGCGCCCGCTGGACGCTGGTCGCGACGGCTCCGGGAGTCCCGGCCGAGGCAGCGGCGGCGGTCCGGGCGCTGCCCGGGGTGACCGCGGTGACCGAGACCGTCCGCACCACCGTCCGGATCGGCCTGGAGAAGTACACCGCCCAGGGCGTCACCACCCGTGACCTGACGGAGAGTTGGGACCCGGGGGTGACCTCCGGTTCGCTCGCGGGCTTCGGCGACGGGGACATCGCGCTGAGCGAGCGGGCGGCGAAGGCACTCGGGTCGCATCCGGGAGACACCCTCCGGCTCACCCTCGGCGACGGCACGCCGGCCGCGCTCTCCGTCAGGGCGGTGTACTCCAGGGGGCTGGGATTCGGCGACCTGACGATGTCGCACGCGCTGGTGTCCGGGCACGTGGACGACCCGCTCTCCCCGGCCGTCGCGGTGGCGGCGGGGACGGGTGTCACCAAGGACCGGCTCGACGCGGCGGTCGCACGGTTCCCCGGTGTGGTGGTCCTCGACCGGGCCGGGGCCGGGCGGCTCGCGGCCGAGGTGCAGCAGTCCAACGTGGAGGTGAACCACCTGGCCATGGGCCTGGTCCTGGCCTTCACCGCGATCTCGGTGGTCAACACGCTCGCGATGTCGACCGCCGGCCGGGCTCGCGAGTTCGCACTGCTGCGGCTGACCGGCACCACCCGTCGGCAGGTCCTGCGGATGCTCCGCCTCGAGGCACTCGGCGTGGTGGCCACCGGAGTGGTGCTGGGCTCGGGCATAGCGCTCGTGGTGCTGACCGCCTTCAGCCTCGGTATGACCGGCACGGCGGCCCCGAGCTGGGGGTGGACGGCCTACGGCGCGGTACTCGCCCTGGCCGGCGCCCTGGCCCTGGCCGCGACCGCCCTCCCGGGGCGGCTGGCACTGCGGGAGCGCCCCGCCGAGGCCCTCGGGCGGCTGTAGGCCCTGTCCGACAGTTCCCGCCGGGCGCCCGCATGAGAGCGGGGCGGCCTCCCAAGGGGAGACCGCCCCGTTGCCGGGTGGCTCAGCCGCCGCTCTTGCGGCGGAAGTTGCGCTTGCCGCCCGCCGCCGAGTGGGTGCCGTGGATCTTCGACTCGCCGCCGGGGCCGCCGCCCGAGGCGTCCGTACGGGCGCCGTGCTTGCGCTGGAGGGCGGCCAGGAACTTGGCCTTGACGTCGTCCGGCGCGGCCTGGGCATCCGCTGCGGCCTCCGGCGCCTGCGGCTCGACGGATTCGGGTGCGTCGCTGCTCATGGTGACCTCCTGGACGAGACTGGTGTGCAAGGCACACCTTGCCATGTCCCGGCCGGTCCGGCGCGCTCCTTCAGTCGCGCCGGTCGCGGTAGGTCGGCCCGCCGATCATGAACAGCAGTGCGGCGGTGGGGAATACGATCGAGGCGATCACGACGACGAAGAACTGCCAGACCATGACGGGGCTCCAGACCGGCGGCGGGTGGTGGACAAATCTGACGGTATGTCCATAATTGTCCTCCCGCCACCGCTCTCACCCGCCAGAGGGATCACCGACCGAAGCCTGTCGCCCGCTCCGAGGGCCCGCCACACTGGCGGAATGCACGTACAGCTCGCGGGGGAACCGCAGAGACCGGGCCGGGAGAGCGAGGACTTCGCGGCCGCATCGCCGGAGGCGCTGGTGCTGCTCGACGGTTCGAGCTCGCCGGTCGGACTGGAGTCCGGCTGCCGGCACGGCACCGCCTGGTACGTCCGCCGGCTCGGGGTGCACCTGCTCGCCCGGCTCACCGACCGCTCGGACCGGTCCATCGCCGAGTGCCTGTCCGACGCCATCGCCGAGACCGCCGCACTGCACGGCGGCCGCTGCGACCTGGCGCACCCCAACACCCCCGCGGCCATGGTGGCCGCCGCCCGGCTGCACGGCAGCTCGCTGGAGTACCTGGTGCTGGGCGACTCGCTGCTCGTCCTCCACCTGAAGGACGGTCCGCCCAGGGTGATCGGGGACAACCAGCGCTTCCCCGGCGGCGAGGAGCTCCGCCGCCAGGTCTGGGCGACCGTGCCGGGCTCGGCCGAGCGCGAGGCGCTGCACATGCGCTACGCGCTGGCCGTCCGGGCGGCCCGCAACACCGGTCACGGGCCGTGGATCGCCGCCGCCTCCCCCAAGGCGGCCGGCCACGCGGAGACCGGCTTCGTGCTGCTCTCCGAGCTGCACGCGGTCGCCGCGGTGACCGACGGTGCCTCGCGCTACACCGACCGCTTCGAGCTGGGCAGTTGGTCGGACGCGCTGCGCCTGCTCGCCGAGTCCGGCCCGGCCGAGCTGATCGCCCAGGTGCGGGCGGTGGAGCGGTCCGACGTCCGGTGCGAGCGCTGGCCGCGCGGCAAGCCGCACGACGACGCCTCGGCCCTGTACGCGCTGATCTGACCCCGACGGGCACCGCTCCGAACGGGCAACGCGTACTTCATCGCGCGGACCGGAGCAGTTCACTGCACGGGGGTGGCTTCGCCATGCCCACGGCGGAAAAACTTGGCCAGACAAGTCGCAGGAACTTGTCCGCACAACTTCGCCGCCCCAAGGAGTTCAGGTGGATCCCCTTTCGCGACGCAAGTTCATCAGCTTGGCCGGTGCCGCCGCGGCCGCAGGTACCGCGCTCTCCGTACTCCCCGAGTCGCTGCAGCAGGCCCTTGCCGCGCCCGCCGTCTCCGGCACGATCAACGACGTCCAGCACGTGGTGATCTTCATGCAGGAGAACCGCGCCTTCGACCACTACTACGGCACGATGAAGGGCGTCCGGGGCTTCGCCGACCGCAACGCCATCAAGCTCCCGACCGGAAAGCCGGCGCTCTACCAGCCGTACTCGAACGCGGACGGCTACATCCTGCCGTTCCACATGGACACCGCCACCACCAGCGCCATCTGCGCCAACGCGCCCGCGATGAGCTATCCGGTGGACACCGCGATCTGGAACAACGGCAAGTACAACGCGTGGAACACCGCCCGCACCCCGGGCCTCGGCATGGGCTACTTCAACCGCGCCGACCTGCCCTTCTACTACGCACTGGCCGAGAACTTCACCATCTGCGACCACTACTTCTGTTCCACGCTGACCCAGACCAACCCCAACCGGCTGCACCTGTTCACCGGCTCCAACGGCCTCTCGGTCGGCCAGTCGGCCGTCCTGGACAACACCGAGCCGACCGCCGGGTTCACCTGGACCACCTACGCCGAGCGGCTGGAGGCGGCGGGGATCAGCTGGAAGATCTACCAGCAGAGCGACAACTTCGACGACAACGCGCTCGCCTGGTTCGCCAACTTCAAGAAGGCCAAGCCGGGTTCGGCGCTCTACGACAAGGGCATGGCCACCGTCCCCGACCTGGTGACCGCCTTCAGGAACGACATCGACAACGGCACGCTGCCGCAGGTCTCCTGGATCATCGCCCCGGCCGCGCTCTCCGAGCACGCCAACTACAAGCCGGCGGCCGGTGAGGATCTCAGCGCCCGGCTGCTCGCCGTGCTGGCGGCCAACCAGTCGGTCTGGTCGCAGACCGCCTTCATCCTCAACTACGACGAGAACGGCGGCTTCTTCGACCACGTCCCGCCGCCGATCCCGCCCGCCTCGACCAGCCAGGGCCTCAGCTCGGTGAGCACCTCCGGCGAGATCTCCAACGGCAAGGCGATCGGCTTCGGTCCGCGCGTCCCGCTGATCGTCGTCTCCCCGTGGTCGCGCGGTGGGTACGTCAACTCCCAGGTGTTCGACCACACATCGGTCATCCGCTTCCTGGAGAAGCGCTTCGGGGTGCAGGAGCCCAACATCAGCGCCTGGCGCCGTACCGTGGCCGGCGACCTGACCTCGGCGTTCGGCTTCGGCAGCCAGAACACCGCCTGGCCGGCCCTGCCCGACACCAGCAGGTACGTCGGCGACGCCGACACCCAGTGCTCCACCCTCCCGGCGCCCACCGTCCCGGCCGTCCAGTCGGTGCCGGTCCAGGAGAGCGGCACCAAGCCCGCCCGCGCACTGCCCTGGCAGCCCAACGCCAACGGGCGGACCGACTGCTCGGGCGGCAAGTTCTGGATCGACATGACCAACACCGGTACGGCGGGCGTGACTTACTACGTCTACCCGAACGCGTACCGGACCGACGGGCCGTGGCTCTACACCGTCGGAGCGGGCGCCACCGTCTCCGACTACTGGTCGGCGGGCACGCCCACCGGCGCGTACGACCTCTCGCTCTACGGCCCGAACGGCTTCCACCGCCGCTTCAAGGGCAACCGCTCGACCTCCTGCGCCGGCGGGGCGGCCCTGCTGGAGGTGGCGTCGAGCTACGACACCGCCAACGGCAAACTCAACCTGACCTTCCGCAACACCGGCGGTGCGGCGGCGACGGTCACCGTCACCGACAACGCGTACGGGACCGGCGGGCCCTGGACGTACGGCCTGCCCGCCGGGGGAAGCGCGAGCGCCTCCTTCGCCACCAACCGGGGCTGGTACGACCTGACGGTCACCGCCAACACCTCCGACGGCTTCCTGCGGCGCCTGGCCGGCCACATCGAGAACGGCACCGACTCGATCACCGACCCGGCGAACTGAGGCAACGGGCCAACCCGAGAAGGGGCGCGGGGAGCTGCGCGAGGCGGAAGGCAACGGTCTTTACCTTCCGATGTCGCGCAGTTCCCCGCGCCCCTATGGGTTGACCCGTTGCGTCAGGCCGTCAGGCCTCAGTCGATCGGGTGCCCGAAGGCCCCGGACTGGAAGTCCCGCATGGCCTGCTCCAGTTCACGGTGGCTGTTCATCACGAACGGCCCGTACCAGGCGACCGGCTCGCGGATCGGCTGCCCGCCCAGGATGATCACGTCCAGGTTGGGGTGCCGCGAGTCCTGCTTGGCGTCCGCCGCGATGGTGAGCGTGTCGCCCTCGCCGAACACCGCCGCCTGCCCGGTCCGGATCGGGCGGCCCTCGCTGCCCACCGTGCCGTCGCCGTTGAGCACGTACGCCAGCGCGTTGAAGTCCTGGCGCCACGGGATGGTGATCTTGGCGCCCGGGGTGACGGTGGCGTGCAGCAGGGTGATCGGGGTGTGGGTCATGCCCGGGCCCTGGTGGCCGCCCATCTCACCGGCGATCAGGCGGAGGATGCCGCCGCCGTCCGGGGTGGAGAGCAGCTTCACGTGCCCGCCGTGGATGTCCTGGTAGCGCGGCGCGACCATCTTGTCGGCCGCCGGCAGGTTGACCCAGAGCTGGATGCCGTGGAAGAGGCCGCCGGTCATCACCAGGGACTCCGGCGGGGTCTCGATGTGCAGGATGCCCGAGCCGGCCGTCATCCACTGGGTGTCGCCGCCGCCGAGGTGCCCGCCGCCGCCGTGCGAGTCCTTGTGGATGAACTCGCCGTCGATCAGGTAGGTGACCGTCTCGAAGCCGCGGTGCGGGTGCCACGGGGTGCCCTTGGGCTCGCCGGCTCCGTAGTCCACCTCACCCATCTGGTCCATCATGATGAACGGGTCGAGGTACTTGGTGTTGATCTTGGCGAAGGCGCGGCGGACGGGGAAGCCCTCGCCCTCGAAGCCCTCGGGGGCGGTGACCACGGTGAGGACCGGCCGGGACGTCGTGACGGCGGGGTCGGGGGTGGCGACGCGCGGGAGGGTCAGCGGGTTGTCGACGGTCACGGCGGGCATGTCGGCCTCCTTCAGGGGTCTGTGGCCTACATCGATCAGGTTAGTTCAATCCTCAACCAATAGCAAGTTGAAAGTTGAACCATATGGGTGGGGCCGTGCCCGGCACGGGAAGCAGGGGCAGGGTCAGCCGTACATCCGGCGCATGGTGAAGTCGACCATCTGCTCGACCGCCTTGGCGTCGAAGACCATCCGGTGCTCGCCCTCCATGTCCAGCGCGAAGCCGTACCCGGTCGGCAGCAGGTCCAGGATCTCGGCGCCGGTCACGCTGAAGTGCTTGGAGTCCTTGCCGGCGTACCGGCGCAGCTCCTTCAGCGAGCTGAACATCGGGATCACCGGCGTGGGCGTGTTGTGCAACGCCAGGAAGCCGGGGCGGTCGCCGCGCGGGCAGTGCACCTTGGAGGTGATGAAGATGGCCTGGAAGTCCTCGACCGGCATCGAGCCCGTGGTGAAGGCCCGGACGGCATCCGCGAGGGATGGCGGCGAGGGTTCGGGGTACAGGGACTGCTGGGGTGCGGCCTGCGGCTGCGGCTCGCCGTACGGGCCGGGTCCTGGCATGCCGTTCATCCCTGCCTGCTGCTGCGCCTGCTGCTGGTAGGGGTCACTCTGGTAGGCGGTCTGCTCGTAGCCGTACACGTGCACAGGCTATCGGGAGCACGGCTGCTGCGGGGCGGGCCCTCCGGACAATTCCGGACCGGGTCGGGTTGTGGGACGTGACCACGTTCATAGCCCTTTCGCCTCGAAGGGCTTGAACAAGTTACCAACGGGTAGCATCATGGTGCCTACTGGTGGGTAAGTGGGGCGCTCGAAGCGGCGGACCCCCGGAAGCGACGAACCGGAGATAACGGCCATGGGTCACTACAAGTCCAACCTGCGGGACGTGGAGTTCAACCTCTTCGAGGTGTTCGGCCGCGACCAGGTGTACGGCACCGGTCCGTTCGCCGACATGGATGTCGAGACCGCGAAGAACATCCTCAGCGAGATCTCGCGTCTCGCCGAGAACGACCTCGCGGCGTCGTTCATCGAGACCGACCGCACCCCGCCGGTCTTCGACCCGGAGACCAACACCGCGCCGATCCCGGCCGCGTTCAAGAAGAGCTACCAGACCTACATGGACGCCGAGTGGTGGCGCCTGGGCATCCCGGAGGAGATCGGCGGCCAGGTCACCCCGTCCTCCCTGATCTGGGCGTACGCGGAGCAGATCCTCGGCTCGAACCCGGCCATCTGGATGTACTCCTCCGGCCCGGCCTTCGCCGGCGTCGTCCACGACGAGGGCACCGAGGGGCAGCACAAGGTCGCCCAGCTCATGGTCGACAAGCAGTGGGGCTCCACCATGGTGCTGACCGAGCCCGACGCGGGCTCCGACGTCGGCGCCGGCCGCACCAAGGCGATCAAGCAGGAGGACGGCTCCTGGCACATCGAGGGTGTGAAGCGCTTCATCACCTCGGGTGAGCACGACATGTCCGAGAACATCATCCACATGGTGCTGGCCCGCCCCGAGGGCGGTAAGCCGGGCACCAAGGGTCTCGGCCTCTACATCGTGCCGAAGTTCGACTTCGACTGGGAGACCGGCGAGCTCGGCGAGCGCAACGGCGTCTACGCCACCAACGTCGAGCACAAGATGGGCCTCAAGGCCTCCAACACCTGCGAGATGACCTTCGGCGCCAAGCACCCGGCCAAGGGCTGGCTGCTCGGCGAGACCGTCGACGGCATCCGCCAGATGTTCAAGATCATCGAGTTCGCCCGGATGATGGTCGGCACGAAGGCCATCGCCACCCTCTCCACCGGCTACCTCAACGCTCTCGAGTACGCCAAGGAGCGCGTGCAGGGCGCGGACATCTCGCAGTTCCTGGACAAGACCGCCCCGCGCGTCACCATCACCAACCACCCGGACGTCCGCCGTTCGCTGATGACGCAGAAGGCGTACGCCGAGGGCATGCGCGCCCTCGTCCTCTACACCGCCTCCGTCCAGGACGACCTGCTCGCCGCCCGCCTGCGCGGCGAGGAGGACAAGGCCGCCGAGAGCCTGAACGACCTGCTGCTGCCGATCGTCAAGGGCTACGGCTCCGAGAAGTCCTACGAGCAGCTCGCCCAGTCCCTGCAGACCTTCGGTGGCTCCGGCTACCTGCAGGAGTACCCGATCGAGCAGTACATCCGGGACGCCAAGATCGACACCCTCTACGAGGGCACCACCGCGATCCAGGGCCTGGACTTCTTCTTCCGCAAGATCGTCCGTGACGGCGGCCAGGCCCTCACCGCGGTCTCCGAGCAGATCCAGAAGTTCCTCGGCGCCGGCGAGGGCGGCGACGCCCTGGCGGCCGAGCGCGAGCTGCTCGCCAAGGCGGCCGGTGACCTGGAGGCGATCGTCGGCAAGCTGCTGGCGGACCTCTCCTCGGTCGAGCAGGACGTCAAGAACATGTACAAGGTGGGCCTCAACACCACCCGCCTGCTGATGGTCTCCGGCGACGTCGTGGTCGGCTGGCTGCTGCTCCGTCAGGCCGCCGTCGCGCTGGCGAAGCTGGAGGCGGGCGCCTCGGAGAAGGACGTCCCCTTCTACCAGGGCAAGGTCGCCGCGGCCCGCTTCTTCGCCCGCAACATCCTGCCGACCGTCACCCCGCAGCGTCTGATCGCCGAGGGCGTCGACAACGAGATCATGGAGCTCGCGGAGGAGGCGTTCTAAGCCTCCCAGCCTGACCGCCTGACACACCCTCAGCACAGAGGGGGCCTATGCACAGCGCGTAGGCCCCCTTTGTGCGTTCGGCAACGTCCTTTCACCGTTGTGTCACCGTTTTTGAGTTCACGGCGTCATGTCCGTGTACGGGCATATGCTCGTGGGGCGAAGCCAACCCCCCAACCGGTTTCGGTCCTCCCTCAACCCAGGAGCAGCATGTCGACCGCCGCCCGCCCGGCCTCCTTCGACCGAACGCACACCGACGACCTGATCGCCTACCTCAGCGCCTCGCCGTCGCCGTTCCACGCCGTGGCGAGCGCCGCCGAGCGGCTGGAGAAGGCGGGCTTCCGGCGGGTCGCCGAGACCGACGCGTGGGACGCGGCGGCCGGCGGCCGGTACGTCATCCGGGGCGGCGCGCTGATCGCCTGGTACGTCCCCGAGGGCGTGGGCCCCGAGACGCCGTTCCGGGTGGTCGGCACCCACACCGACTCGCCGAACCTGCGGGTCAAGCCGATCCCGGACACCGGCACGGCCGGCTGGCGCCAGGTCGCCGTGGAGATCTACGGCGGGGTGCCGCTCAACACCTGGCTCGACCGGGACCTCGGCATCTCCGGCCGGCTCGCGCTGCGCGACGGCCGCGCCGTGCTGGTGCAGATCGACGAGCCGCTGCTGCGCGTCCCGCAGCTGGCGATCCACCTGGACCGCCAGGTCAACGAGGGCCTGAAGCTGGACAAGCAGCGCCACCTGACGCCGATCTGGGGGATCGGCGAGGTGACCGAGGGCTCACTCATCGAGTACGTCGCCGAGAAGGCCGGGGTCGCGGCGGCGGACATCGTCGGCTGGGATCTGATGACCCATGACGTCCAGCCGCCCTCCTACCTGGGCAAGGACCGCGAGCTGCTGGCCGGGCCGCGTCTGGACAACCTGCTCTCGGTGCACGCGGCCACCGCCGCCCTGGCCGCCGTCGCGGGCGCCGAGCTGCCGTACATCCCGGTGCTGGCCGCCTTCGACCACGAGGAGACCGGCAGCGAGTCCGACACCGGCGCACAGGGCCCGCTGCTCGGCAACGTGCTGGACCGCAGCGTGTACGCGCGCGGCGGGACGCCGGAGGACAGGGCGCGGGCGCTGGCGGGCACCGTCTGTCTCTCCTCCGACATGGGCCACGCCGTCCACCCCAACTACAGCGAGCGCCACGAGCCGGGCCACCACCCGATGCCCAACGGCGGCCCGATCCTCAAGGTCAACGTCAACAACCGCTACGCGACCGACGCCGTCGGCCGCGCGGTCTTCGCGGCTGCGTGCGAGAAGGCCGGCGTGCCGTGGCAGACCTTCGTCTCCAACAACGCCATGCCCTGCGGCACGACGATCGGCCCGATCACCGCCGCCCGGCTCGGCATCACCACGGTGGACTGCGGCATCGCCGCGCTCTCCATGCACTCGGCGCGCGAGCTGTGCGGAGCGGACGACCCGTACCTGCTGGCGAGCGCGATCAAGGCCTTCCTGGAGGGCTGACCTGGGGGATCAGGGGCGCGAGGAACTGCGCGAAGTCGGAAGAGGACGGCGTGTGCCCTTCCGCTGCGCGCAGTTCCCCGCGCCCCTGGCTGTGGTTACTCCATGCCCGCGAGGACGAGCGGGAGGCGGGTGGCCCCCTCGGCGGTCAGCTTCACCGGCACGCCCCAGTCCTGCTGGTGGACGTGGCAGGCCGGGTACTCGATCTCCGGGTCGTCGTCGCAGGACGCCGCCATCGCCGAGACGTGCAGCACGCCCTCCGTCAGCTGGTCGGAGAGGACCAGCTCGCGGGAGAGCGCCGTGTCCGCGCCGCCGCCGGAGACCAGCAGCTCGGGCGGGGTCGAGCTGACGAGCAGCCGGGTCGACGGGCCGTAGCGCTCGTCCAGCTTCTGCCCGGCGGGGGCCGAGAACACCACGTCCAGCCGGAGCGTGCCGGGAACGACCTCGGTCGCCGCACGCTGGGTGCGGTGCGCCACCGACTCGACTTGGACGGCTTCCTCGGGGAGCCGCAGCCGCGTCAGCCGGTGCCGGGCGGACTCGATCACCACGATGTCCTCGCCGACCAGGACGGCGCCGGAGGGCTCGCGCAGGTCGGTGGCCAGGGTGGTGACCTCGCCGGTGGCTGGGTCGAAGCGGCGCAGGGCGTGGTTGTAGGTGTCGGCGATGGCCACCGAGCCGTCGGGGAGGACGGTCACGCCGAGCGGGTGCTGCAGCAGCGCCTGGTCGGCCGCGCCGTCGCGGTGGCCGAAGTCGAAGAGGCCGGTGCCGACGGCGGTGTGCACGGTCTTTGTTTCACGTGAAACCCACCGGACGGCCGAGGTCTCCGAGTCGGCGACCCAGAGCCGCTCGCCGTCCGCCGAGACCGCCAGCCCGGACGGCTGGGCGAACCAGGCCTCGGCCACCGGCCCGTCGACCAGGCCCTCGTTGGTCGTCCCGGCCGCGACGGAGATCGTCTCGGCGTCCGGCTCGTACGCCCACAGCTGGTGCACCCCGGCCATCGCGATCCAGACCCGGCCGTCGAAGAAGGCGACGTCCCAGGGAGAGGAGAGGTCGACCTCGCGGGCGGGGCCCTGGGTGGCGGAACCCTGCCACCACTGCCGCCCGGTGCCCGCCAGAGTGCTGACCGAGCCGTCCGACAGCCGTACGCCGCGCAGGGCGTGGTTGACGGTGTCGGCCACCACCACGTCGTAGCCGAGGTCCTGCCCGGCCGGGACCAGGGTCAGGCCCTGCGGCTCGCTGAAGCGGGGGTTGAGGCCGTCGGTGAAACCGCGCTCGCCGTCCCCGATCCGGCGGAGCAGCGTCTCGCCGTCCTCGGCCAGCTCGACCAGCGAGTGGTGCCCGGAGTCCGCGACCAGGTAGTGGCCGTCGGGCAGGCGGACCGCCTTGCCGGGGAAGCGCAGGTCGCCCGCCTCCGGCTCGGGCGCGACATAGGGGCCGTCGCCGCGGCGCAGCGTGCCCTTGGCGCCGTGCTCGGCCTCCAGCTCCTCGACCAGCTTGGCGATCGCGTGCGCATGGCCCTCACCGGCGTGCTGCGCGACCACGTACCCCTCGGGGTCGATCACCACCAGCGTCGGCCAGGCGCGGACGGCGTACTGCTTCCAGGTCACCAGCTCCGGGTCGTCCAGCACCGGGTGGTGCACCTCGTAGCGGGCCACGGCGTCGACCACGGCCCGGTGGTCGGCCTCGTGCACGAACTTGGGCGAGTGGACGCCGACGATCACCACGGTGTCGCGGTGCTTCTCCTCCAACTCCCGGAGTTCGTCGAGGACGTGGAGGCAGTTGATGCAGCAGAACGTCCAGAAGTCCAGGACGACCACTTTGCCTCGAAGATCGGCAAGGGTCAGATCCTTGCCACCGGTGTTGAGCCATCCGCCCTTGCCGACCAGTTCAGGGGCGCGAACGCGTGCACGAGAAGCCATGCCCCTATCAAACCGCACCGGCCCTGTCCGCATTCCGGATGCGGGGTTCAGCCCCTGGGGCGCGGTCTGCTCTGCTGCTTGCCGCCTGTCCGCAGCGCATAAATCCGGTTCCGGACTCGGGCTGTGCTTGGCATGATCACCCGATGAGCGAGCAGCAGAGAACCGAGCCTTCGCGGGTGGCCGACGAGCGCGTGTCGCTGAGCGGCTTCCTCGAGTACCAGCGCCAGACCCTGGCCATGAAGTGTGCCGGGCTGACCACTGAACAGCTCAGGGAGAAGGCCGTTCCGCCGTCCGCCATGTCCCTGCTCGGGTTGGTCCGCCACCTGGCGGATGTCGAGCGGTCCTGGTTCCGGAACGTGATGAACGGGGAGGGCATCCGGAACTACTGGGGGCGCAGGCCGGACGGCGAGCTCGCCGAGTTCGACGTCGACGAGGCCGACCCGGGCGAGGCCTTCGACGTCTGGCGTGAGGCCTGCGCGCGATCCCGGGACATCGTGGACGCCGCCGAGTCCCTCGACGTGGTCGGCCACTTCGGCGACGAGGGGTTCTCGCTCCGCTATGTCCTCACCCACATGATCGAGGAGTACGCGCGGCACAACGGCCATGCCGACCTCCTCCGCGAGCGCATCGACGGCACCACCGGGGAGTGAGGGCGGGTCGGCCACCGGGCGACCTGAGCTCGGGACCGCCGCCGGGGTCGAAACCGTCGCAGAACCGGGGCGTGCCGCAGATACCCGGAGCCGACCTCCGTCCAGCAGGATGGTCCGAGACCGACCGACCGGCACACGACGAAGGCGAGCGCAGCATGAAGTACGTGGTGAAGGAACGGCTCTTCGCGATCGGCGACGACTACTGGATCGAGAACGAGGACGGCGACAAGGCGTACCTGGTGGACGGCAAGGTGCTGCGGCTGCGCGACACCTTCGAGCTGAAGGACGCCGAGGGCCGGGTGGTCGCAGTGATCAAGGAGAAGATGCTCACCGTCCGCGACGCCATGAAGATCGAGAACGCTTCGGGGGACGTGGTCGCCACCGTACGGAAGAAGCTGTTCACGCCGTTCCGCGACAAGTACCACGTCGAGCTCGCCGACGGCGGTGAGCTGGAGATCCACGGTGACCTGATCGACAAGGAGTACAAGATCGAGGCGGACGGCGACAGGATCGCCGAGATCTCCCGCAAGTGGTTCCGCCTCCGCGACACGTACGGCGTGAAGATCTCGGACGGCGCGGACGCCGGTCTGCTGCTCGCCGTCGCGGTCTGCGTCGACCACCTGGTCGACGAGGAGCACTGACCGGCCGTCAGGCGATGATGTGCGGCAGGAAGCGGGCGCCCATGGGGGTCCCCCCGGCCGAAGGCTGGGGGAGGGTGATCGGGCTGTCGTCGGTCTCCCGGATGCCCAGTCCTGCCGCCTCACCGTCGACCACCCAGGTGCCGAGCGCCGTGCGGTTGCCGTCGAAGTCCGGCAGCGGATGGAGCTGCTGGGACGAGCAGCTGGTCAGGGCCAGGGCGAGGGTGCCGACCATACCGAGGGCCACAAAGCCCGAGCGGCGCAGCTCGGCGGGTTCAGCGGGGGACTGCGTCATGGCGGTTGATGCTGGCGGGTGACTCGGACGACGATCCGATGGGATATCTTTTGCCGGTCCTTGACCCGCTGTCCGACGCACACCCCGGGGGCCACCGTGCACGACATCGTCAACGGCCTTGGTACGGCCGCCGCCTTCGGCGCGGTCGGCCTGGTACTGCTGCTGGCCGGGGTCGGCCTGGTCGACGCGCTGACGCCCGGCCGTCTCGGTCACCAGATCTGGGTGGAGCGGAACCGCAACGCCGCCGTGGTGCTGAGCTCGGCCCTCCTCGGTATCGGCGGGATCGTCTTCACGGCGATCATGTACACCTACGACGACTTCGCCAAGGGCCTGGCCGCCACGGCCTGCTTCGGGGTGCTCGGGCTGCTGCTGATGGCGGCGGCGTTCTGGGTGCTGGACGTGCTGACGCCGGGCAAGCTCGGTGCCGTCCTGGTCGACCCCGAGCCGCACCCGGCCGTCTGGGTCACGGCCGCCTGCAACGTGTCGGTCGCGGCCATCGTCGCCGCCGCCATCGCCTGAGCACAGGCCACCAGAGCCAGGCCGCCTGAGCACGGGCCACCAGGCGCAGGCCGCCTGAGCACAGGCCACCAGAGCCAGGCCGCCTGACCGCCACGTCAGCCCGCGGCCAGCCGCTCCGTCAGCCGCGTCCTCGCGGCCGGCCACTCGTCGCGCAGCATCGAGAAGACGACGCTGTCCCGCCAGCTGCCGTCCGGCCGCCGCCGGTGGCGCCGCAGCGTCCCCTCGTACGTGGCGCCGAGGCGGCGGATGGCGTTCTGAGAGCGCTCGTTCAGGTGGTCCGTCTTCCACATCACCCGCCCCATGCCGAGCTCCTCGAAGGCGTGGGTGAGCAGCAGCAGCTTGGACTCGGTGTTGACGGCGCTGCGCCAGACCGCGCGCCCGTACCAGGTGCCGCCGATCTCCAGCAGCTCGTCCGTCGCGCTGAAGTCGAAGTAGCAGGTCACTCCGACCGCGCGGCCGGTGTCCCGCCGGATGACGGCGAACGGGACGCAGGCGGGGTCCTGCAGCCGGCTGTCGACGACCTCGGCGAGCTCCTGCTCGGTCCTCGGGGTGGGCACCGGCACCCAGCGCCACACCTCCTCGTCCCGCCCGGCTGCCTCGAAGAGGTCGGGCACATGGGCGTGGCCGAGCGGCTCCAGGCGGACATGACGGCCGGTCAGGGTTATCGGGGCAGGCAGCTTCGCGGTCATGCCGGGAACTTATCCCAGCATTGAACTAGATGCAACCAATTTATGTACTAGTACATAGTCTCCCCTCACATGTTGCTGCAGCGCGCTCTGCATCTTGCTGCACCCGCAACCCCCGGAAAGCGCCCGACGGTGCGGGCATTGTTCTCGGTATCGGAAATGGGCCGCTGGATTGATGACCCGAATCGACAACTGTCGCTCTGATGACCCGAGTTGACGGTCCATGTCAAAGCTTCGGCGCCCGGGTGAATTCCGATTGATTCCCTACCAAGAAAGCGAGCGCCCGAATGACACTCCTGGCTGAATCCCCCGTGGCCGTCGACCCGCCGGTCGACCGGATGACCCGCCGGCACAAGCTGATCCTGGCGCTGCTGCTCGGCACGCAGTTCATGCTCACGGTCGACTTCTCGATCCTCAACGTGGCGCTGCCGGCGCTGGGGACGGACCTCGGCTTCGCGAAGGAGAACCTGCAGTGGGTCGCGACCGCGTTCGCGCTGCCCGCGGCCGGTTTCACCCTGCTCTTCGGCCGTTTCGGCGACCTGCTCGGGCGGCGCAAGGTCTTCCTGGCGGGTATGGCCCTGCTGGCGGTGGCCTCGCTGCTCGGAGGCCTGGCGCACAGCCAGGAGGTGATCATCGTCGCCCGGGTCCTCCAGGGCCTGGCCACGGCGCTGGCCACCCCGGCCGCGCTGTCCCTGCTCACCACCTCGTTCCCGGAAGGCCCGCTGCGTGATCGGGCGCTGGGGCTGGGCGGCGCCCTGCTGTCCGGTGGCTTCACCGCCGGCGCCCTCTTCGGCGGCGTGCTGACGGACGTGCTGACCTGGCGCTGGGCCTTCCTGCTCAACCTCCCGATCGCGATCGTGGTGCTGCTGGTCGCTCCGGCCGTGATCGGTGAGAGCCGTACTCCGGACAAGGTCCGGCTGGATGTGCCGGGCGCGGTCACGGTGACGGCCGGGCTGCTCGCCCTCGCCTACGGTTTCACCGTCGCGGGCACGAACGGCTGGGCCGACCCGATCGCCCTCGCGTCGCTGGCCGGCGCGGCCGTCCTGCTCACCGCGTTCTATCTGATCGAGCGGAAGGCGCAGGCCCCGCTGGCGCCGGTCCGGATTCTCAACCGACCGTCCGTGAAGTGGGGCAACCTCGGCGGTTCCTGGCCTTCGGCATGGAGACCGCCGTCGTCTTCCTGATGACCCTCTACCTGCAGGACGTTCTGCACTACTCGGCACTGGCGACCGGGCTGGCCTTCGCGGTGCCCGGAGTGGCCGCGGTGATCGCGGGTCTGGGCGCATCGAAGATCATCGGTCGTTTCGGCAGCCAGGCCACCCTGGTCGGCGGACTCGTCGTGCAGGCCGCGGCCAATGTGGGCCTGCTGTTCCTGAGCGGCGACAAGTACTGGTTCGTCGTGGTGCTGCTCGTCCTGGGCATCGGTTTCTACGGCAACGTCACCGCCATCGTGGCCTTCAACGTGACGGCAACCTCGGGTCTCCCCGACGAGGAGCAGGGTCTGGCGACCGGCCTGACCACGCTGACCCAGCAGATCGGCTTCACCCTCGGTATCCCCCTTCTCAGCTCGATCGTGGCGGCCGGAGCCGGTTCGTACGGCTCCTCGACCGCACCGGCGCTCGCCCTTCTCGGCGGTATCCGCCTAGGTGTGGCGGTGGATGTCGCCATCACCGTGGCGGGCGTCGCGCTCATTGCCCTGTTCCTCCGCAGGGCGGCCAAGAAGTCCTCGGCCTGACTTCCCTCTCATTACCTACGCAGGAGAATCATGTCCGCAACCGCCACCGCCACCGTCGTCACCGAAGAGCTGACCGCCGGGATACCCCGGTTCAGCGACCATTCGCCGCGCGAATTCGTCGGCTGGTTCACACCGTGGCTCGTCCGCAGTGCCGAGGACCTGGACCGCACATTCGGTTCGCCCTCGATACAGGCCGACCTGCTGGACGCCGTCGGGTCGCTCGCCGTCCTGCGCGCGGCCGGCGACGGCGACGCGTTCTTCGCCCAGCAGTACCTGCTCTCCCGGATCTACGCCCTGCACCTGCAGCTGCCCACCGGCGACACCGCGGAGGGGTCGGTCGTGCTGCACGCCGTCACCCGCCGCCTGGAGCTGGACACGATGGCGGCGGAGGACGCCTGGCTGGACGAGTCGGCGCTGTCCGGCGGCCCGGAGGACATGGAGGATTACGTCCCCTGGCTCAAGGACCTCACCAGGGCGCACCGGGCCTTCAAGCACCCGTACTACCACGAGTTCGTCCGGAACGAGGCGACCCCGGCCGACCTGCGCACCTACGTGGTGCAGGAGTCGGCGGTGGACTCCCGCTTCGACGACCTCCTGGCGCTCATGCAGCTGGGTACCAGCGGTGCCGAGAAGATGGAGATCGCGGCCAACTTCTGGGACGAGATGGGCAACGGCGATCCCGCCCAGGTGCACACGCTCCTGTTCAGCCGCATCATCGACTCGTTCGGGATCACCGAGGCCGAGCTGGCGGGCGGTCTCTCGGCCGAAGCCCTGCTCAGCGGGAACCTGGCCGTCCTGTGCTGCCGGTACCGGTACCTGTTCCCCGAGGCGGTCGGCTTTCTCGCGATGACGGAGTGGCTCGTCCCGGACCGCTTCTCGCAGGTGCTGCACGCCTGGCGTCGCCTGGAGCTGCCGGATCCGGCGATCGTCTAC
Source organism: Kitasatospora atroaurantiaca (assembly GCF_007828955.1). NCBI lineage: Bacteria > Bacillati > Actinomycetota > Actinomycetes > Kitasatosporales > Streptomycetaceae > Kitasatospora > Kitasatospora atroaurantiaca. The sequence goes on from NZ_VIVR01000001.1 coordinate 4,153,035, forward strand.
CACGAGCTCCACATCGGGGTCGACGCACACCACGCCAGCGGCTGGTTCGCCAACGTGGTCAAGCCTGCGGCCGCGGACCCGGCGGCCAGGCGCGGGATGACCAGGGGTGCGCTGTGGCGGCTGAACTCCTCGGCCCGCTACCTGGACCACAGCCTGGCCCAGGCCCGGTGACATCGGCGAGCCGGAGGCTCCAGGTCACCGCTGCGCTGCTGGCGGTGTGGGTGCTGTGGGGCTCCACCTTCCTCGGCATCCGGGTGATGGTGCAGGCCGCCCCCGCGCTCTTCGCGGCCGGCGTCAGATTCACCGCCGCCGGCGCGATCCTGCTGGCGGCGGTGGCGTGGAGCTCGCGTCACCGCACCGGTGTCAGGCAGCGGTTGCGCGGCCGGACAGGCAGGCTGGCACTGCTCGGCGTGCTGCACTTCCTGGCCGCCAACGGCCTGGTCAGTGTCGCCGAACAGCACCTGGCGTCGGCGGCCGCGGGCGTGTGCTTCGCGACGGTACCGCTGTGGATGCTGGTGGTGCGGTCGCTGACCGGTCAACGCCCGGCCGTCACCGACCTGGCCGTGGCCGTCGGCGGCCTGGCCGGCGTGGCCCTGCTGCTGGGGGTCCAGCGCGGGCCGCTCCTCCCCTCCCTCCAGGTGCTGGCGGCGGCCGCCGTCTGGGCCGTGGCCGGGCACCTGGCGGGCCGGCCCGACCGTGCCGCCGGGCCCCCTCCGGGCCCTGCGCTGAGCGCCGCGGTGCAGATGATCGCCGGCGGCCTGGCACTGCTGGCCGTGTCCGCGGTCACCGGGGAGTGGGCACGCCTGCGGCCGGAGTCGTTCACCCCGACCTTCTGGCTCGCCGGGGCGCACCTCGTGTTCCTGGGATCGCTGGTCGGCTTCTGGGCCTACACCTGGCTGGTGACCCGGGTGGACCAGCGGCTGGCGAGCACCTATGCGTACGTCAACCCGGCGGTCGCCGTCCTGCTGGGGTGGCTCCTCCTGGGCGAGCGCCTGGCACCCGGTGCGCTGATCGGCACCGCGCTGATCACCGCCGCCGTCGCGTGGACGGTGCTTTCCCAGCCGGGTGCGCGACGGCCGCGCACGGCAACCCGATCGAGAACGAACCGACAGACCACCCATCACATGAGAGCGAAGGCGAACACATGAGCACCGTCCTGGCCGACACGGTCCGAGAGAACCTGATCCGGACTCTCGGTGTCATCAAGAAGCGCGAGGTCGGCCCGGAGCTGGCCGACGACGACAACTTCATGCGCGCCCTGAACATGGACTCGCTGGACGCGGTGGAACTGACCGTCCGTCTGAGCAGCGACTTCGGAGTGGAGTTCGGTGCCGAGGCGGACGATCTCGACGCGCTGGAGAGCCTGACCGCGCTGATCGATCTCGTCACGCGGCGGAGTGCCCGATGACCGGCACGCTCCTCAAGGCCCTTGCCGACCACGCGCACAGCGCCCCCGACCGGTGCGCCCTGGCGGTACCGGGGCGCCGCGTCGGCTACGGACAGCTCTTCGACGAGGCCCGCGGCGTCGCCGCCGGGCTCCAGCGGCGGGGGATCGGGTCCGGCGACCGGGTCGCGGTGCACGGGGAGAAGTCGATCGCCTCGGTGACTGCCATCCTCGGGGTGCTGCTGTCCGGGGCGGCGTACGTCCCCCTGGACCCGGCGGCGCCGCCCGCTCGCAGGCGCTCGCTGGTCGAGGACGCCGGGGCGGCCGCGGTGCTGACGGCCCGGCCGAAGGCGGACCAACTGGCGGCGGAGCTCGGCTCGGTACGCGCCCCGGTGCCGGTCCTGGCCGTCGAGGACCAGACCTCGCTCGACGGCTGGCGGGACGTCACGGTCGGTCCGGACGACCTCGCCTATGTGCTCTACACCTCGGGCAGCACCGGCCGGCCCAAGGGTGTCTGCATCCCGCACCGGGCGCTCGATGCCTTCTTCGGCGCGGTGAGCGGGCTGCTCGACCTCGGCCCCGAGGCGGTCTGCCTGAACACCTCGGCACTGCACTTCGATGTCTCCGTCGTCGACCTGCTCCTCCCGCTCGTCCACGGCGCGACGGTGCATCTGGGCCCCGCCGTGCCGCTGCCCGGCGTGCTGCTGGACCTGATCGAGCGTGAGCGGGTCACCCACATGGCGGCGGTCGGTTCGACGCTGACCCTGCTCGCACAGCATGGGAACGGCCTGACCGGCAGGGAGTTGGGCAGCCTGCGACGGATCATGACCGGCGCGGAGGTCCTCAACCCGGCCACCGTGCAGGCGTGGCTGGCGGCAGCGGAGAACGTCGAGGTCGTCAACGGGTACGGACCGACCGAGGCCACCTGCCTGGTGGTTGCGGAGCCGATCGCCCGCCGGGAGCCCGGCCGCACCGAGCCCTATCCGATCGGGCGGCCGCTGCCCGGAGTGCGGATCGCCTTCCGTGCACCGGACGGGACGGTGACCGCGGACGGGCCGGGCGAGATCCTCGTCTCCGGCGCGCAGGTGATGACGGGCTACCTGAACCGGCCGGAGGAGGAGCGGGCCGCCTTCCAGGAGGTCGAGGGCACTCGGTACTACCGGACCGGGGATCTCGGGCACCTGCGTCCCGACGGGGTCATCGCCTTCGCCGGCCGGGCCGACGACGAGGTCAAGGTCCGCGGCTACCGGATCAACCTCAACGAGGTGCGGGGCGCGGTCGAGTCGCACCCGGCGGTCGCCCAGGCCTTCGCCGCCGCGTCCCCTGACGAGCGCGACGGGCTGGCGCTGGTCTGCGCGGTCCGGCTCCGCACCGAGGGCGGCGCCACCGACGCCGACCTCGTCGCGCACGTCGCGGGCATGCTGCCCCGCTACATGGTGCCCCGCGACTTCGTCTTCGTCCCCGAATTCCCCGCGCTGTCCTCCGGCAAGCCGGACACCGTGCGGCTGCGCGAGCTGGTGGGTGCCCGATGACTCTGCAAGGTACCCGGACCGGCTGGTTCACCCCGGCGCAGGAGGAACTGCGCCGCGAACTGGCCGACCACCTGGCAACCGAGGTCGAACCGCGGATCGCCGACTGGGAGGCGGCAGGCCGCTTCCCGCTGCGCGAGGTACTGACCGGTCTGGCCGACCGCGGCTGGCTGGGGATGCGTTTCCCGGAGGCAGTCGGCGGCCGGGGCGGCAGTGCCTGGGACCACGCGGTCTTCGCCGAGAGCCTCGGCGGCCTGTCCTCCGACAGCGTCGGCATGGCGATCACCGTGCACAACGACATGGTGGCACCGATGATCGCCGACAGCGGGCGGGAGGACGCCGTCGAACGGTTCCTGCGCCCCGCGCTGACCGGCCGTAGCGTACTCGCCCATGCCGTCTCGGAGGCGGGCGCCGGCTCGGACGTCGCCGCGGTGGCGGCCACCGCGACCCCGGTCGACGGCGGCTATCTGCTCAGCGGGACCAAGCGCTGGGTGGTCGGCGGACTCTACGCGGACGCGTTCGCGGTGCTCGCCCGCCTGCCCGAGGCCAGGGGACCGTTCGGCCACGTCCTGCTGATGGTGCCCGGCGACGTCGAGGGCGTCCGGGCACTTCCCGGCGCCCCGACCCTCGGCCTGCGCGCCGCCGGAGTCGCCGGGACGGTCGAGTTCGACCGGGTCTTCGTCCCCGAGGCGCACCGCCTGGGCGGACACGGGCTCGGTCTGGTGGTCCAGCTCCGGCAGTTCGAGCAGGAGCGGATCATCTCGGCCTGCCGTGCGCTGGCGATCAGCTCCCGGCTGCTCGACCGGACACAGGAGCGGCTGGCCGAACGCACCAGCTTCGGGGCACCGATCGGCACCCGGCAGGACGTCGCGTTCCGGCTGTCCCGGCTGCGCGCGGAGGTGGAGAGCGCCCGACAGCTCGCCTACACGGCGATCGACCGCTGGCAGAACGGCGGTGAGCACCGGTCCGCGTCGGCCGCGGTGAAGCTCCGCTCCAGCCGGCTGGCCCGGACGGTGGCCCGCGAGTGCCTCCACCTGCACGGCTCCGTCGGTCAGCTCGCGAGCAACCCGGCCAACCGGGCCTTCCGTGACGCCCGGCTCTTCTCCATCTCCACCGGATCGGACGAAATGATGATGACCACACTGGCGCGCCTGGCGGGCTGGGATGACTGAGACACCGGCCCTGCGACGGGAGCCGGCCTCCTCACCCGACCAGGACTACGCCGATCGCGTCGCCGCCTTCATCGCGGCGCACCCCGGACTGCTCGCCGCCGACCGCTGGGAGGACCCGGCGACCCCGCCGGTACGGGAACTGATCGCGGCCCTCGGGTCGGCCGGGCTGCTCCGCGACGCCTGGCCGAACCCGGCCGCGGCGGAGAAGAAGGGCCGCAGCGCGCTCTGCCTCGCGCTCGGCCGGGCCATCCAGCTGCACTCGGCCTTCGCCCGGGTCGGCAACGGGGCACCGGGAGCGGCCGTGCTGACCCACCTGGAGGTGGGCACCCGCCTGCTCGCCCACCACCCGGCCCACCTCGCCGGTCTGCTGGACGGCACCAGCACGATCTCGCTCGCGGCCACCGAACCCGACGGCGGCAGCGACCTGTCCACCCTGTCCACCGTGGTGCGGCGGGAGGGCGGGCAGCTCACAGTCACCGGCGAGAAGTGGTTCATCAGCAACGCGCCCTTCGCCGACCTCCTCCTGGTGCTCGCCGACGACCCCGAGCACGCGACCGGCGCACGCAACGGCCCCGCGCTGCTCCTGGTCGCCGCGGGGGGCGGCGGCGTCAAGATCGAGGCGCTCGCCGGCTCGGGCCACACCGGGCTCACCGGAGCGATCGTCCTGGACCAGGCACCGGTGCTGGAGGTGCTGGCGCCCGCCGGGCACGGGCTGCTCATGCTGATGCGGCACTGGATCCACGAGCGGGTGATGCTCTCGCTGCGGATGACCGAGCTCGCCGCAGGTGTCCTGGACGACGCGGTGTCCGGAGCCCGGGAGCGCCAGACCTTCGGCTCCCCGCTGCTGACCAACCAGCACGTGCGCTTCGTCCTGGCCGAGCTGTCCGCCGAGATCGCGGAGGTGCGCTCCGCCGCCCTCCAGGGCGTACGGCTGCTGGTCGAGGGAACGTGCTCCGCCGCGTACGCGGCGATGTGCAAGTACCGCGCCTCGGTGCTGCTGCGCCGGGTGGCCGACGAGGCGCTGCAACTCGCCGGCGCCGACGGATACCGGACCGGCCACCGGGCCGAGCGGGCGCTGCGTGACGGCCTCGGCCTCGCGCTCGCCGGCGGCACCGACGAACTCATGCTGATGCAGATCGGAAGAGGATGACCATGAGTCAGAAACTCAAGCAGTCGAAGTGGGACGCGGGCCGCTACGACGCCCAGTTCGGCTACGTGTCCCGCCTGGCGGGCGGCGTGATCGAGCTGCTGGACCCGCAACCCGGGGAGACCGTCCTGGATCTGGGCTGCGGCACCGGAGAGCTGGCGGAGGAGATCCGGGCCCGTGGCGCCGAGGTCGTCCTGGTGGACAGCGACCCCGAGATGGTCGTCGCGGCCAGCAGGAGGCTCCAGCAGTCGGCCGTCCTGGCCGACGGTCACGACTTCAAGGTCGACGAGCCGGTCGACGCGGTCTTCTCCAACGCGGCCCTGCACTGGATGACCCGGCCGGCCGAGGTCGTCCGGTCGGTGCGGGCGGCGCTGAAGCCGGGCGGCCGCTTCGTCGCCGAAATGGGCGGTGCCAACAATGTGGCCGCCGTCATCGGCGCGCTCCGGCGCGCGCTGGCCGAACGCGGACTGGCCGAGGGCATGCGGGTGCCGTGGTACTTCCCCGAGCCCGCCGAGTACGGCGCCCTGCTGGAGGCCAACGGCTTCCGGGTCAGCCTCGTGGAGCACTTCCCCCGCCTGACCGACCTCGACGACTGCCCCGAGGGCGTCGTGGACTGGCTCCGGATGTTCGGCGGGGCGCTCATCGAGCACGTCCCCGAGGCCGACCGCCCGGAGGTGCTGCGGCGCGCCGGGGAACTGGCCGCGCCCGAGCTGCTGCGCGACGGCCGGTGGTACGCCGACTACTGGCGGCTCCGGTTCGTCGCGGTCGTCGAGGAGTCCGGCCGATGAGCGTCATGACGGCGATGCCCGGGCTCGACTCGGGCGACTTCCGCCTGGACCCGTACCCGGCGTATGCCCGGCTGCGCGCCGAGGGGCCGCTGCTCTGGTCGGAGCCGGACCGCACCTACTACGTGACCACCCATCAGGCGGTCGGGGCCGTCCTGCGGGACAAGAACGCCTCGGTCGAGAGCCCGTTCCGGGCCTCTCGGGTGCTGTTCGGCCGGACCGTGATGGACGTGGAGGGCAGCGAGCACGCCAGACTGCGCTCGCTCACCGGACGCAGCTTCGCGGCGCCGGCGGTGCCCGGCTACCTGGAGGAACTCGTCCCCGGGGCAGTGCACCAGGTGATCGACGGGCTGGCCGGCCGGGGGCGTGCGGACTTCGTCGCCGACTTCGCCAACGAAGTCCCGATCAGGGTGATGTCGCAGATCATCGGAGTGCGTACCGAGGACGTCGCGGAGTTCCAGTCCTGCACGGATGCGGTGATCGCCTACTTCGACTCCGCGACCGCGCAGAGCCGCAGAGCCGCCGTCTCGGCCTGGGCGGGCATGCGCGGCCTGCTGCACCGGCGGGTCGAGGAGCTGCGCCCGGCACCCGACGGGAGTGTGATCGGGCAGCTCCTCGCCGCCGCCGCGGAGGGCGCGGAGGTCGACGACGACGAGATCGTGCGCCAGATCGGGCTGCTGATCCCGGCCGCGATCGACACCAGCAACCGGCTGCTCGCCAATGTCCTCCATATCCTGTGCAGCCGACCCGAGTTGCTCCACCAGGCCTATGCGGACCCCGACCTCCTCGACGGAATCGTCGAGGAGACCCTGAGGTTCGAGCCGCCGATCCACAGCACCGTGCGGATCTGGGCCGGCGGGGAACTGCTGGGCACCGAAGTCCCCCGGGGCTCGCTGCTCACCGTCCTGCTCGGCTCCGCCAACCGCGATCCCGGGGTCTTCGCCGATCCCGACGTCTTCGACCCGCTGCGCCCCGGCGCGGCGCGGCACCTGTCGTTCGGCGCCGGCCGCCATCAGTGCATGGGCCGCCGAATGGCGCTCGCCGAGGTGACCACGGCACTCCGGATCCTGCTGGAGCGCTGCCCGGGGCTGCGATTCGCGCAGCCCGACCCCGACCCCATCGAGGGGTTCAGCTTTCGTTCCCCCGCCACGCTCGTCCTCCAGTACGGGAGCCCCGCATGAACGCCGGCCAGATCAGCCACGAGTCCGCGACCACCGGTCTGCGGTGGGAGGCCGTGGAGAGCGTCTACTACGACTGCCATGTGGTGAGCCTGGCGCAGCTGCTGCCCAGCCGGCTCTTCGCCGCCTTCCTGCTGGTCGCCGGTGCGCCCCGGATCCAGGCCGACTGGGGCGGGCTGACCTGCCGGAACCTGCTGGACAGCGAGGCCGCACGGGACGTCGTCCTCCTCCGGGAGTTCGGCGTGGAGAAGCACAACCTGCCGGTGGACGGGGACATCGAGGCCACCATCAGGGCCTCGGTGCGCGAGCACGGCCACTGCATCGCCCGGGTGGACAGCTACTACCACGAGCACTTCCAGGAGTACTACCTGCAGGAGCACCGCACCAACGGGCACAAGGTGACGGTCATCGACTTCGACCAGGACACCTACACCGGCATCGACAACGTCGGCGTGCGCACCCTGGCGCTGACCTTCGACCGCCGGCTGTTCGTCGAGTCCGTGCGCTCGAACCTCTTCCACGTGTACGAGAAGCACGACACGCTCTACCGGCTGCACGTCGGCGCGGAGGCCGAGCGGCGGCTCGCGGACGGAGCCGTGCTCGAGCGCGAGCAGCGGACCGTGGCCGACTTCCTGGCGGACCGGGCGCGGCTGGCGACGCAGATCGACGCCTACCGGGAGGCGTTCACCCGTGATCTGGACGAGCCCGGCACCCGGCGGTACGCCCAGCTCGCCAACTCCTACACCACGGCGCTGATGATCGAGCGGGCCTACCTGGCCCTGGTCGAGGCGCACGCGCGGACGACGGAGCCGTGGGCGGTCCTGCCCGACCGCGGCGAGCGGCTCATCGAGTCGCTGAACGACGCGATCAAGGCCTGGCGCATGTTCAAGATGCTCTGCCGTACCGCGCAGCTCGGCAACGAGGTCAAGGACACCGCGCTGCTCGGCGCACTGGGCCGGGTGGTGGCGGCGGAGCTCGCGACCATCGCCCCGGCGACCGGTGTCGGAGTCCCTGCGTGAAGCTGTTCCTGCTCCCCCCGGCCGGAGCGTCCGCCGGTGTCTTCCGGGCCTGGCCCGAGGCGCTGCGCACCCGCACCGGGCTGCCGGTCGACATGGTGGCGGTCGAACTCCCCGGCCGGGGCGGCCGACTCGCAGAGCCGCTCGCCACTTCGCTGCCGGCCCTCGTGGACGAGCTGTTCCTGGAGCACACCCCCGAGCGGGGAGTCCCCTGGGCCGTGGTCGGACACAGCATGGGCGCCCTGTTGGGCGCTGCCTGGGCCGCCCGGGCGGCTGCAGACGGACGAGGGCCACAGTTCCTCGTGGTCAGCGCCTCGGTTCCGCCGTGGCTGCACTCCACAGCGGCCGACCTGGCCGGTCCGGACGAGGAGTTGTGGGGGAGGGTCGACGCCTTGGGCGGGCTGCCCGCCGTCATCCGGGAGAACCCGGTGGCCAGGCGGCTGTTCGGACGGGTGCTCCAGGCCGACATCACGGCGGCGGCACGGTACCGACCGGCGGGGCCGGCGCCGGTCGGCTGTCCGGTCGTCGCGGTGCGCGGCGCCGAGGACCCGCTGGTGGACGCTTCGCTGGTCGGTGGCTGGTCCGAGCTGACCGACCGGGGCTTCCGGGAACTCGTGCTGGGCGGAGGGCACTTCTACCGGGGCGGCGTCGACGACCTGATCCCGGTGGTCGCCGATCAGCTGGCCCGTTCCGATGTCAGCAAGCTGCAACCCGTCGGCAGCTTGGTGCCGTCCGGATCCCGACCGCCGGGCCCGGCGCGCGGGCAGGGTGGTGTACCAACGAACTCTCACGGAAAGGCCGGGCGTTGATGCCTCCCACTGCCCCGCACTCCGTCACCGTCCGCACCGACGACGCCCGCGCCGGTGCGGTGGAGCCGATCGGTGTGGCCCGGCTGCTCGCGCAGCTGCCGCCCTGCTGGCGCACCGACTTCCGGGCCGCCGGCGGCGGGCGGGTGGAGCTGTACGGCCTCGCGCCGGACGAGGCGGCGCTGCGCGAGGCGGTCGAACGGGCGCTGGCCGATCCGGCGCTCCGGGCCTGGCGGCTGTGCTCCACGGGTCTCTGACAGCATGTTGCAGCCCCGCTGCAGCATGGTGGTGCCGCGACCGGCCGGTACGGTCCGCTCGGGCTGGCAGATTGGTCAGTGCCCGAGGGCGGAGGGAGGCAGACATGGCGGCGATGCCCGGCAACGGCTGGGAGTAGCACCGGCAGGTAACCGGGCTGCGGGGTACTCCCAGGGGCGCGAGGAACTGCGCGAGATCGGCAGGCACCGACCTGTGCCCTACCGCTTCGCGCAGTTCCTCGCGCCCCTGTCGTGGTTGCCGGGCTGCCTACCGGTGGAGCCTCAGATCCAGCCCGCCTCCTTGGCGAGCATGGCCGCATGGAATCGGTTCGCGGCATTGAGACGCTGCATCAGATCGGCGACGTACCGCCGGAAGGTCCGGAGCGAGACCCCCATCTGACGGGCCCCCACCTCGTCCTTGTCCACCTCGCAGAGAATCCTCAGCACCTGCCGCTCGGCCGGCGAGAGCGGGGTCGCGTCGGTGGAGACGGCGATGTCCTGCGCGGAGGACCAGATCTCCTCGAAGAGCCGGACCATGCTGGTGACCAGGCCCGCCTGGCGGATCACCAGCGCACCGCGTGCGGTGTCCTGCGGGTCGACGGGCACCACGGTCACCTTCCCGTCATAGGAGAGCAACCGCTCCACGGCACGGTCGGTGACACGTACCTGGGCTCCGAGGCCGATGATCTCCTTCAGATAGGAGAGGGTGACGGGGTTCTCCACGGCGTCCCGGGTGACCACCGTGCGAAGCGAGAGGCCCCGGCGCAGGCAGCGCAGGTCGAGCGGGCGGCAGCACGCGATGAGGGCGGGGGAGAAGGACGGCTGCAGAGCCAGCACTTCCTGGCGGGCGAAGAAGGCCAGGTCGTCGAGTCGGGCCCGGATCTCCGCGAGCCCTTCGAGTCGCTCGATGTCCATCGGCTCGGGCTGCGCCCGGCCGCTGCGGAAGGTGGCGCAGAGCTCGGGGATGGCCGCCCGGACGGCCGTCACCCGGCGCAGATCGTCGTTGAGTTCGGTGAACCGCCGGTCGATCAGCCGCTCCACGGCGGTGGCGGGATCGATCACCGTCCAGCCCCCGGTTCCCCGGCCGGCCGTTTCGGTCCCGTCGGTCCCGTCCGCGCGGCGCACCAGCCCGCTCTCGGCCAGCGCGGCGAGCGCGGCGGCGAGCGTCTCGGCGGGCAGCCCGGGCGCGGCGGCCGGGTGGGCCCGCCCCGAGTTCTCCAGGAGGTAGCGGTACACCTGCGAGCTCTGGGCGTCGATGCCGAGGCAGCTGAGGTCGATCACCGGTACACCCCTGTCCGCTCGCCGTGTCTCATCGCCGCCTCCGTCTCGCTGCTCTGTCGGTCACTGCCAGGTCCGTCGTTCTGCTCAGTCGGGAGTAAATATACCGTTGGGAAGGTTTTTTCTGCGGACAGTTCTCTGTCCGTCACCGGATCGCGCTCAGGTCGACTTCGATGCCGTGAGTGCGTCCGACAGCATCCCCCAGGCGCTCTCGATGCCGAGGGCGAAGCCGATGCCCGGCGGCAGCAGGGCCGCCGAATGGGTGCCGAGCACGACGGCGAGCAGCAGTCGGGCCGTCTCGCCGGGCGGGTTGTCCGAGGAGATCGTGCCCGCGTCCTGCGCCCGTCGGACCAGCCCGGCCACGTGCCGCTGGACGTCGGGGAAGAACCCCTGCGCGGAACCCCCGCCAGGTGCGCCGTCCGCCATCAGGCGGTACGCCGCCTTGATCCGGATGTCCTCGCGCAGCGCCCTGGCCAGCGCGGTCACGACGGCCTGAAGGGCCGGCAGCGGGGGCGTGCCCGAGGGGCTGCACTCGGCCTGGATGCGCTGCCAGGTGGTGTCCCCCTGGCGGATGATCGCGGCCGTCAGCTCCTCCTTCGAGGCGAAGTGCCCGTACAGGGCTCCTTTGGTCATCCCGATCCGGGCCGCCACCGCGTTCATCGTCGTGTTGACGTAGCCGTGGGCCGAGAACTCCTCCATGGCTGCCTGGAGTACGTGCTCTCGAGTCCGCCTCGCCCTGTCCTGCATGACTGATCACCCAGCTCCCTCTCCGAGGCATCCGACGCCCCGTCAGTAAGATACCCCCGGGAAGGTATGTTCTGTCATGTTTCGTCAACACGGCTACCGCGCCAGTGAGGAACGGTCCTGCGGAAGGTGTCGGCGGCCATCCCGGACCCGTCGGAATCATCAGGCCGCCGGCAGCATCCGCCAGCCCAGCCGGTGTGCCTCCTCGGCCAGTTCCCGTCGGCCGCCCACCGCCACCGCCTGCCCGACGACACGGAGCATGGGCAGATCGCTGACGTCGTCCCCGTACGCGTGGCAGTCCGCCGCGACCAGCTCGCGTGCCGCGATCGTGCGGAGCACCGCCTCGGCCTTCGCCTGCCCGATCATCGGTTCCGCCACCTCTCCCGTGAACAGCCCGTCGGCAGCGATCTCCTGCTCGGTGCAGAGGACCAGGTCGGCCCCCAGCTCCTCGCCGAGCGGGTCGAGCAGCGCATGGCAGGAGCCCGAGACCAGCACGATCCCGTGGCCCGCCCGCTGGTGGCGCCGGAGCGCGTCGACGGTGGCCGGTACGAACGCCCGTGGCCCGCGCCGGTACGCGTCGTACCACTCGGCACCCGCCCGCTGCAGCTGCTGCGGCCGGACTCCGGCGAACAGCCGGTAGTACGCGCGGTTGCGTTCGGTGCGGGGCAGCCCCCCGGCCAGTAGCGCTTCCAACTCCCCTCGCCGGGTGGGCGCCCAGTGGTCCCAGAAGGCCGCCATGCTCTTGGTGGTGAGGAGCGTCTCGTCGACGTCGAAGAACGCCGCCGTCCCGCCGGGCCGCAGACCACCCGCGCCGACCTGCCCCGCCCCGGCCTCCGCGCTCGCCTTGGTGCCGCGCGTCGTCACGCCGCCCACCCGTCTGCGAGCGCGAAGCCCTCCCGGGCATGGGCGGCCGCTGCGGCTTCGAAGTCCAGTGCGGGATGCCCGGCTGCGGCGGTGACGTCCCGCCACCGGCGCTGTACGGGGTCCTGCTCGCCCTGCCCCCGGGCTCCGCCCGCGCGGACCAGCCGGGTCACCGCGTCGGCGCAGAGGTCGGCGGCAGCCGCGAGGTCGCGCTGGTTCTCGGCCACGACCAGCGGGGTGGCCTGTGCCTCGTCCGCTCGCCGGGCGGAGTGCGAGAGCAGCAGCCCGGCCGCGTGGATCTCGGCCGACGCGCGGCCGAGCACCACCTGTACCGAGCCGGCCTCCCGGGCCGGCCGGCCGTCGACCCGTCGCTTCACGGCCGTCGCCGCCGTCCAGGCCCGGAGCGCGCCACGGGCCGCGCCCAGCATCGGCGCCGCGAACTGCAGTGCTGCCACCAGCTGGTACGGCACCGCGTGGCAGCGGGCCGCGCCCGGCTCGACCGTGGCGAGGTCCGCCAGGGTGAACGAGCGGTGCGCGGGGACGAAGGTGCCGTCGAGTACCACGCTGTTGCTGCCGGTTCCCTGCAGGCCCAGGTTGCGCCAGGTGTCGAGGACGGCGACTTCGGCTCTCGGCACGGCGAAGATCCGTTGCTCCGCCGTGCCTGCCGTGCCTGCCTTGCCTTGGGTCCGGGCGGCCAGCAGGACCCAGTCCGCATGGTCGACCCCGCTCGCGCAGGACCAGCGCCCGCCGATCCGCCAGCCGCCGGGGGCTGCGTCCGCCTGGCCGGCGGCCGGTAGTACGGCGGCTGCGATGCGTACGTTCGGTGTGGCGCCCCACAGTTCGTACTGCGCCTGCTCGGGCAGGTATGCGGCGAGGCGGCCGTGAGCCGCGTACAGCGCGGCGCACCACGCGGTGGAGGCGCAGGCCTCGCCCACCTCGGCCGTCGTCTCGGCCAGTGCTCCGAAGGTCCCTGCCGTGCCGCCCCACCTCGCGGGGACGAAATGGCGGGCGAATCCGGCCGCGGTCAGTGCGGTGGCGAGTTCGGGCGTGAGCCGGTGCTGTCTGTTCACCTGCTCGGCGGACCGCGCTGCCAGCTCCACCAGCGGCCGAGTGTCCGTCAGCACCGGTTGCCCCCGAGGAGAACGGCCGAGGCCAGCGTTCGGCCGCCCTGCACCGCGCCGACCTCGACGAAGCGTCCATCGGACCGGGCCGTGACGGTCACTGCCGGGGTCAGTTCGCCGAAGGAGTGGAAGGCCACCCGGGCCCCGGCGAGGGTCCACCCCGGAGCGCTCAGCACGCCCGCCTGACGGAAGGCTTCCAACAGCGCCGTCCCGGGGATGTGGTCCGAGGCATGGTCGAAGATCACGGGGTGGCTCTGGTCCAGCCGAAGCCGCCAACTGCCCACCGGGAGGGCGGGGTCCGCGGCAAGCAGGACGTCCCGCTCCTTCCGATGGCCGAAGCGCGACGGTGCGAGCGGCTCGCCGGGCATGCCTGTCGCAGGTACGCCTCCGCCCGCCCCGGCCGACGCGGCCGCCCGGCGCCGGAGCGCGTCGTACCGCGTGGGTGTCAGGACCTCCCAGCGGACCCCGATCCGGCCGCACCGGCGGCCGTCGACGATCAGCACCGCCTCCAATGCGAACCGGCAGCGCTGCCCGGTGATGGTGCGGACGCACGTGGCGTCCAGCATGACGGGCAGTGGCGCTCGCCCGCCGCCGGGCAACTCCGGTGTGTCGATCGCGAAGTCGAGGTCCTGCATGACGAACGGAAAGCCTGGCGGAACATCAAAAAAGCTGTGGGAAAGGTAGATGGCCGCCTGACGTGCCGTCTCGACCAGCAGCAGCGGATCGCTCGTCCGGGCCTCGGGCCGGTGGCTCAGCAGGTGGTTGCGGGGCCAAATGGCCGCGATCGCGAAGCGGTCGGCGCCCAGTCTCAGGGCGTCGGTCAGCAGGACTTCGCCCGCAGCCGATTTGTGGACGCCGGCGCGGGGCACTCTGGTGTCGAACCGGAGTGCGCGGTGCTGTGACGAATGGTCAGATGGCCGCGGCGGCGCTGCGACGGGCGTGGCCAGGGCCGCAGGAGCGGTGGTGGACGTGGCAAGAGGCGTGGCAGCAGGCATGGCTATGGACATGACGAGTCCCTCCCCCGGGAATCCATCGAGTGTCGAGACCGGCCCCGGTGGCGGCGGCTCTTGCCGCACATGGATCGGGCGCCGGGCAGAATATTCCGAGCAGAATGCTGAACGCGCGCCGGTGTGCGCACCCGAGCCTGGGGCGCGGAGTGGCCGGCGATGTGCCGCGCGGGCGGATCGCCCGTGGCGCGGAAGCGGTGATCGGCCTGCGGAATCAGCGGCCGTCCCTACGGAGTCGTCGGTCATCCGGCTTCTGAGACGGTTCCCCGGCCGACGACTCTCCGTCGCATCCCGGTGACTTTGTGGATCACCGTCAGCGCTCAGCAAAAATATACCTACCGGGATGTATATTGCAACGGCCAACGTGCGAGACCCTCGCAGTGCCCCCAACAGCACCGCACAGCACCACCCGAGAGGCGCATCAGCGTGGAAGAACAGCCGAAGCTCGCTGGTTGGGCCAGCAAGCCCCCCAGCGCACGTCGAAGCCCGGACCTCCGACAGGACCGCGCGCACCGCACCCGGGAACTCGTCCTGCACAGCGCCGCCGAGCTCTTCGCGACGAGGGGCTTCCACGGCACATCCGTCCAGGACGTGGCCACCGCCGCCGGGATGACCAAGGGGGCGGTCTACTTCCACTTCCCCAGCAAGGACGTGCTGGCCCTCGCCGTCGTCGAGGAGCACTACACCCGCTGGCCCGCGCTGCTGGAGGCTGCCCGGGCCCGGAAGCTGGGGCCGTTCGACACCGTGCTCACCATGGTGGACGGCGCGGCCGAGGCCTTCGCCCATGACGCCGTGGTCCAGGCCGGCGCCCGGCTGCAGATCGAGAGCAATCTGATCGGCCTGCCGCTGCCGACGCCGTACGTCGGCTGGATCGACCTGCTCACCGCACTGCTGACCGAGGCGGCGGACCAGGGCGAGCTGCGCGCCGGGGTGGACCCGGCGGCCGCCGCGCGCACCATCGTGTCGGCCTTCTTCGGCATGCAGCACGTCTCCGCGACCCTGCACCAGCGCGCCGATCTGCTGGAGCGCTGGCAGGAAGTCCGCGAGCTGGTCCTCCTCGCCATCCGGGCCTGACCCCGTCCGCAGTCCGGCCGGCGCTGTGCCGCGACACGGCGGCACGCCACGAACGTGGAAGGCCCCGCACCGAGGGTGCGAGGCCTTCCACTTCGGCGGAACTCAGATGAACGGGTTGATCTGGATCGTCTCGGTCCGGCCCGGGCCGACGCCGATCGCGGAGATCGGGGCGCCCGACATCTCCTCCAGCGCCTTCACGTAGGCCTGCGCGTTCTTCGGCAGGTCGGCGAAGGTCTGGGCCTTGCTGATGTCCTCGTTCCAGCCCGGCAGCGTCTCGTAGATCGGCTTGGCGTGGTGGAAGTCGGACTGGTTGTACGGGAGCTCGTCGACCCGGCGGCCGTCGATCTCGTACGCGACGCAGACCGGGATCTGCTCCCAGCCGGTCAGCACGTCCAGCTTGGTGAGGAAGAAGTCGGTCAGGCCGTTGACCCGGGTCGCGTAGCGCGCGATCACCGCGTCGAACCAGCCGCAGCGGCGGTCACGGCCGGTGGTGACACCGCGCTCGCCGCCGATCCGGCGCAGCGCGTCGCCGTCGGCGTCCAGCAGCTCGGTCGGGAACGGGCCCGAGCCGACGCGGGTGGTGTACGCCTTCAGGATGCCGATGACCCGGTCGATCTTGGTCGGGCCGATGCCCGCACCGGTGCAGGCGCCGCCGGCCGTCGGGTTGGACGAGGTCACGAAGGGGTACGTGCCGTGGTCGACGTCCAGCAGGGTGCCCTGGCCGCCCTCGAGCAGCACGACCTTGTTGGCCTTCAGCGCCTCGTCGAGGACGAGAGTGGTGTCGGCGAGGAAGGGGCGGATCTTCTCCGCGTAGCCGAGGTACTCCTGGACGACCAGGTCGCTGGGGATGGCCCGGCGGTTGTAGAGCTTGACCAGCAGCTGGTTCTTGTCGTGGAGGGCCGCTTCGACCTTCTGCTGCAGGATCGATTCGTCGAAGAGGTCCTGCACCCGGATGCCGACACGGTTGATCTTGTCCGCGTAGGTCGGGCCGATACCGCGGCCGGTGGTGCCGATCCGGCGCTTTCCGAGGAAGCGCTCGGTGACCTTGTCCAGGGTCCGGTGGTACGGCGTGATCAGGTGGGCGTTGCCCGAGATCAGCAGCTTCGAGGTGTCGATGCCGCGCTCGTTCAGGCCGTTCAGCTCGGAGAGCAGGACGCCCGGGTCGATCACGACACCGTTGCCGATGACCGGTGTCACATTCGGGCTGAGGATGCCGGAAGGCAGCAGATGCAGGGCATACTTCTGGTCGCCGATGACCACCGTGTGACCGGCGTTGTTGCCGCCCTGGTAGCGGACGACGTAGTCGACGGAGCCACCGAGGAGGTCGGTCGCCTTCCCCTTGCCCTCGTCCCCCCACTGAGCGCCAACGAGCACGAGTGCCGGCACAGGCGTACACCCCTTCCGGTTGGGGCATCCTGCGTAGGCCGCAGTCTGCCCCGAGATAGACGAAGCCCCTGGCGCAATAGCGCAAGGGGCTCTTGCACCGAGAGATTACCTGAGGAAGGACCGGTCGTGTCGTCCCTGTCCACGCCCGAATCCCGTGCCGTTGATCCAGGTGGGCCCGACCCGCTCCTCGTTCTTCTCGACCCGGCGGCCCGGCAGGCCGACGGTGAGTCGGTCCGGATCGCCAAGGACGTCCTCTGCGGGGGCGCTGACGTCAAGGTGGCGCTGCCCGAGAGCCCGTCCGAACTGGACCGGGTGCTTGCGCACCGCGGCCGCCGCCGCCCGGTCGTGATCGGTTCCGATCTCGCCCTCCAAAGGGTGCTGCAGGCCCTGCACCGGCACCGTGAGCTGGGCGCGGACCCGGTGGGCGTGGTCCCGGTGGGCCGGCCGGCGACCGTGGCCACGGCCCGCGCCCTCGGGGTGCCGGGCGAGCCCGTCGCCGCCGCGCGGGCGGTCATCCACGGCACCTCGCGCAAGCTCGACCTGCTGGTCGACGACGGTGGCGGGGTGGTTCTCGGCGGGGTGCGGATCCGGGGCCACCGAGTCGGCCGTACGGGTGGTTGGCGTTCGCTATGGGCGAAACTGGCTGCGGCCGACCAGGGGAGGGCGTACGTCTCCGAGGAACCCCAGCAGCTCCGGATCGAGGCGGACGGCCAACTGCTGGTGGACGTCCACCACCCGGTCCGGCTGCTCCAGATCACCGTGCACTCCGGCCAGGGCGTCATGGAGCTGGTGCTCCGCACGGACGGCGCGCCGCTCCGGGTGCGGGCCGGCAGTCTCACCGTGGCCGGCCGGGGCTTCGGGTACGAAGCGGACGGCTGCCCGGTCGGCCCGGTCCGGGCCAGGACCTGGACGGTGCACGCGGGCGCCTGGGAGCTGATGCTGCCCGCCGGGTGAGCAGCATCACGTCGGCGGGGGGTGTTTCGACGGCCCGTCAGGCCTCGGATATCCGCCAGGGCGCGTAAGACAAGGCCGTACGCCGCTTCAACGAATTGTTGCGCCGGAAATGCGCCCTCGGTAAGGGGTTTTGTCTACGCGCGTTGCTATCGGATCGGCCAATTGCCCCGGGCTCCCCTGTTCGGGAAGCCGTACGGAACTGCCCTAGACTCGAAGACGTGCCACGTGGAGACGGAAGACTTAACCACGATCTTCTTCCCGGCGAGAAAGGCCCCCAGGACGCTTGCGGCGTCTTCGGTGTCTGGGCTCCCGGCGAGGAGGTCGCAAAGCTCACGTACTTCGGCCTCTATGCCCTGCAGCACCGCGGACAGGAATCCGCGGGCATCGCAGTGAGCAACGGCTCCCAGATTCTCGTCTTCAAGGACATGGGGCTTGTCTCCCAGGTCTTCGACGAGGCCTCCCTGGGGTCCTTGCACGGGCATATCGCCGTCGGACATGCCCGCTACTCGACCACCGGTTCGTCGGTCTGGGAGAACGCCCAGCCGACCTTCCGGGCGACCGTTCACGGTTCCCTGGCCCTCGGCCACAACGGAAACCTGGTGAACACCGCCGAACTGGCGGAGATGGTCGCCAAGCTGCCCGGCGAGGAGCACGTCTCGCGCTCCGGCCGCACGGCTGCCACCAACGACACCGACCTGGTGACCGCCCTGCTCGCGGGCTACCCGGACCTCTCCATCGAGGAGACGGCCAAGGAGATCCTGCCCAAGGTCAAGGGCGCGTTCTCGCTGGTCTTCATGGACGAGCACACCCTCTACGCCGCCCGCGACCCGCAGGGCATCCGCCCGCTGGTGCTCGGCCGGCTGGAGCGCGGCTGGGTGGTCGCCTCCGAGACGGCTGCGCTCGACATCTGCGGCGCCAGCTTCATCCGCGAGGTGGAGCCGGGCGAGCTGATCGCCATCGACGAGAACGGCATGCGGAGTTCCCGCTTCGCCGAGTCCAAGCCCAAGGGCTGCGTCTTCGAGTACGTCTACCTGGCCCGCCCCGACACCTCCATCGCCGGCCGCAACGTGCACCTCTCCCGCGTGGAGATGGGCCGCCGCCTGGCGAAGGAGGCCCCCGTCGAGGCCGACCTGGTGATAGCGACCCCGGAGTCCGGCACCCCCGCCGCGATCGGCTACGCCGAGGCCAGCGGCATCCCGTACGGCTCCGGCCTGGTGAAGAACGCCTACGTCGGGCGCACCTTCATCCAGCCCAGCCAGACCATCCGCCAGCTCGGCATCCGGCTCAAGCTCAACCCGCTCAAGGAAGTCATCGCGGGCAAGCGCCTGGTGGTCGTGGACGACTCGATCGTCCGCGGCAACACCCAGCGGGCACTGGTCAGGATGCTCCGCGAGGCGGGCGCCGCCGAGGTGCACATCCGTATCTCCTCGCCGCCGGTCAAGTGGCCGTGCTTCTTCGGCATCGACTTCGCCACCCGCGCGGAGCTGATCGCCAACGGCATGACCGTCGAGGAGATCGGCCGCACGCTCGGCGCGGACTCGCTGGCGTACATCTCGCTCGAAGGCATGATCGAGGCCACCGCGCAGCCCAAGGACAACCTCTGCCGGGCCTGCTTCGACGGCGTCTACCCGATGGAGCTGCCGGACCCGGCACTGCTCGGGAAGCTGCTCCTGGAGGCCGAGATCGCGGGCGGCCAGCAGAAGCCGGCCGTACGCGGCAAGCCGACCTCCGACCTGGACGGCGTCCAGTCCCTGCTCGGCGGACACGGCGCGGCCGACGCGCTCAGGCGCCCGTAGGCACATGGGCAACCACAGCAGGGGCGCGGGCAACTGCGCGATCAACCGTGCACGCACGTCGTGCCCTGGTCGCGCAGTTCCCCGCGCCCCTGCTGTGGTTCCTGTGAGTGCACAAGTTTTCCCACCCCCACTGACCCGAGAGGGCCGCAGCAAGTGACCAGCAACGAGAGCAGCGGCGCCACCTACGCCGCCGCAGGTGTCGACATCGAGGCCGGCGACCGCGCCGTCGAGCTCATGAAGCAGTGGGTGCGCAAGACGAACCGGCCCGAGGTGGTCGGCGGCCTGGGCGGCTTCGCCGGGCTCTTCGACGCCTCCGCCTTCAAGCGTTACGAGCGTCCGCTGCTGGCCTCCGCCA
The DNA here is from genome assembly GCF_007828955.1 of Kitasatospora atroaurantiaca. Lineage (NCBI taxonomy): Bacteria > Bacillati > Actinomycetota > Actinomycetes > Kitasatosporales > Streptomycetaceae > Kitasatospora > Kitasatospora atroaurantiaca. The sequence goes on from NZ_VIVR01000001.1 coordinate 4,172,882, forward strand.
CCGACGGGGTCGGGACGAAGGTCGCCATCGCCCAGGCCATGGACAAGCACGACACCATCGGCCACGACCTGGTCGGCATGGTCGTCGACGACCTGGTGGTCTGCGGCGCAGAACCGCTCTTCATGACCGACTACATCTGCGTCGGCAAGGTCGTCCCCGAGCGGGTCGCCGCGATCGTCAAGGGCATCGCCGAGGGCTGCACGCTGGCCGGCTGCGCCCTGGTCGGTGGCGAGACCGCCGAGCACCCGGGTCTGCTGGGCGCGGACGAGTACGACGTCGCGGGCGCCGGTACCGGCGTGGTCGAGGCCGACGCGCTGCTGGGCGCCGAGCGGGTCCGGGCCGGTGACGTCGTCATCGCCATGGCCGCCTCGGGTCTGCACTCCAACGGCTACTCGCTGGTCCGCCACGTGCTGCTGAACCAGGCCGGCTGGTCGCTGGACCGCCAGGTCGAGGAGTTCGGCCGGACGCTGGGCGAGGAGCTGCTCGAGCCCACCAGGATCTACTCGCTGGACTGCCTGGCGCTCACCCGCGCCACCGAGATCCACGCCTTCTCGCACGTCACGGGCGGCGGCCTGGCGGCCAACCTGGCCCGGGTCATCCCGGCCGGGCTGCACGCCCGCCTGGACCGCGGCACCTGGACGCCGCTGCCGGTCTTCCAGACCGTCGCCCAGGTCGGCAAGATGGCCACCCTGGAGATCGAGAAGACCCTGAACATGGGCGTCGGCATGGTGGCCGTGGTGCCGCCGGAGTCGGTCGACGTGGTGCTGTCGGTCCTGGAGGACCGCGGCGTCGAGGCCTGGCTGCTCGGTGACATCGTGGACCGCACGGACGAGCACGACGGCGGCGCGGCGCTCTACAACGCGTACGAGGGCTTCGAGCTCTGACGCTCCCGGCACGGATGAAGGGGCCCCTCGTGGGCCCCTTCTTCATTGACCACCTACGAAATTTCGCAGGTGGTTACGCGGGAACGCCGAAAACCGGCTTGGCGCTCCGTGGAGCGCCAAGCCGGTCAGGTCAGGCTCTTACGCGCGACGGCGGGACTGGCTGGTGCCCGCGTCCGCCTCCGCGTCGTCGTCCTCGTCGGCGTAGTAGTCGGCATACGCCGCGTAAGGATCGTCGTCCTCTTCTTCGATCGGCTCAGGCTTGATCGAAGCGGTAGAGGGCGATACGCCCAGCTCGCTGGACAGACGGTTAGCGTCGAAGCCGCCGCTGTTGTACTTCAGCTCGCGGGCGACCTTCGTCTGCTTGGCCTTGGCCCGGCCGCGCCCCATGGGTCGACCCCCTCAACGATGGGGCTCACGGCCCCGAGTCTGACACGTGTTCATGTTCAGGAGCGGCCTGCCCGTAGTGGGAGAACCGTCCCTTGGAGCATTAACGGTACCTGTTTCCGCCGCCGAACGGTACGTCGCCGGTGTGACGTGGCGCGCACTGTCGCCCCCCGAAACCAGGTCTTTCCAGGTCACGAGAGGATTTTCGGGCTTTCGCAGGCTGTCCGTAGCCTGCCCTGGTCCGTCGTTCCGGCACCGATTATCCCCCGGCGGGGGGCTCAGGATCGCCCGATCGGGCTACCAAGTGAGAATCCGGTTCCACATTGTGATGCGAGGGGGGCGAGCGCCGCAGGGCGCTCGCCCCCCTCGCATCACTCGCCTCCGGGCGCGCCCTTCGGCTTGGGCAGGCTCAGCCCCGGCGGGCGCCCGGGAGCAGGATCGTGCGCAGAGCGCTGATCTCCCGCATCCGCTTCTCGGCGAGGCGGTCGGCCGCGACGGCCGGGGGAACGCCGTCGGCGGTGGCCCGGGTGAAGATCTCCAGGGTGGTGTCGAAGATCTTGGTGGCCTTGTTCTTGGCGCGCTCGAAGTTGAAGCCCTCGATCTCGTCCGCGACCTGGATCACGCCGCCGGAGTTCACCAGGTAGTCGGGCGCGTACAGGATGCCGCGGTCGGCCAGGTCCTTCTCGACGCCCGGGTGGGCCAGCTGGTTGTTGGCCGCGCCGCAGACCACCGAGGTGCCGGCCGCGCCGAGCGCACCCACCGTGTGGTCGTCCAGCGCGCCGCCCAGGGCGCAGGGGGCGTAGACGTCCAGCGAGGCCTGCAGCAGCGCGGCGGTGTCGGCCACCACCTCGACCTCGGGGTGGGCGGCCCGCACGCGGTTCACGGCCGCCTCGGAGACGTCCGTGATGACGACCGTGGCGCCGTCGGCGACCAGGTGGCTCACCAGGTAGTGGCCGACCTTGCCGACGCCCGCGACGCCGACCCGCTTGCCGCGCAGCGTGGGCTGGCCCCAGCGGGCCTGGGCGGAGGCGCGCATGCCCTGGAACACGCCGAAGGCGGTCAGGATCGAGGAGTCGCCGGCGCCGCCGTTCTCGGGCGAGCGGCCGGTCACGAACTCGGTCTCGCGTGCGATGACGTCCATGTCCTGGACGTAGGTGCCCACGTCGCAGGCGGTGATGTAGCGGCCGCGCAGCGACTCGACGAAGCGGCCGTAGGCGCGGAGCATCGCCTCGTTCTTGTCCTTGTTCGGGTCGCCGATGATGACGGCCTTGCCGCCGCCGAGGTCGAGCCCGGCGAGGGCGTTCTTGTAGCTCATGCCGCGCGACAGGCGCAGCGCGTCCTCCAGGGCCTCCTCCTCGGTGGCGTACTGGAAGAAGCGGGTACCGCCGAGGGCGGGGCCCAGCGCGGTGGAGTGGATGGCGATGATCGCCTTCAGGCCGGAGCTCCGGTCGTGGCAGAGCACCACCTGCTCGTGCCCGTCGCCGGGGACGCCGTCCTGCTCGGTGCGGAAGATCCTGCTCAGCACGCCGGGTGCGGGGTGCGTCGCGGACGCGGTCTGTACGTCGGTCACTGTGGTGACTCCAGTAACTCTGGCCCACTGCTGTGGTGTGGGCGCCTGATGGAAGCCTAGCCCCGGGGCAGGCCCCCGATCTGCCCCTCCGGGCAACGATCGAACGTCGGCTTCGGGGCTCCGTCGGCAGGTGGGCCACCGATCAGGCTCGGGCATCCCGGGGGCGCGGGGAACTGCGCGAGATCGGCGGGAAACCGCCCGCAGCCTCCCGCCTCGCGCAGTTCCCAGCACCCCCCGGGGGTTGGCCCGACGGCCCCTGACCGCCGGAGGCTTGCCGCCCTCTCCCGGTGGGCCGGTGCGTCGTGCGACGATGCAGAGCGTGACCGCCGTGCGCACTTCGGTGCTCCCGCCCTATGCCGCCCACCTGCGGGTCTACGAGCCACTGGCCGCCTACCCCGAGCCCGAGCGGGCCCGCTGGCAGGCGTACGCCGCCGCGCACGGCCCGGACGCCAGCGCCCCGGAGCAGACCGTCGCTCCGGCGGCGCTGGAGGAGCAGCGGGAGGCGCTGGCGGAGCTGCTCGGCCGGACGCCGCGGACGCTGCCCGAGCGGGAGAGCGAGCGGGCCTTCGTCCGGGTGGTCGACGGCGTGACGTACGTCTGCCCGTGGGCGACCCGGCTGCGCAGCTGGCAGGCGCTGGACGAGCTGCGTGTGTCGCTGCCGGTGGCGCTGCTGGACACGGTGCTGCCGCCGGCCGTACGGGCGGCGGCGCTGGCCGACCAGGAGCGCTGGCAGGCGGTGCACCCCGATGCCCGGCCGTGGATCCTGACCAGCCGGTGGGAGGTGCCGGTGCGCTGGTTCCTGCCCTTCGGGGCGGAGGACCGCTGCTTCGTCCCGGCCGGTCCCGAGGGCAGCCGGGTGCCGGCCGCGCTCTTCTACCTGACGCCGATGGCGCAGGCCCGGCGGCGGGTGGCGCGCGGCTTCCGGGTGCTGCGCGGGAGCGCGCCGACCGGGACGCTGGTGCAGGGCGTGGAAGAGGTGGGCCGCTGGCTGGAGGAGTTCCACCCGAGGTCGCTGGTGGAGCTCGACTACGGGGGTCTGGTGCACCTGCTCGGCCCCGAGCGGCTGGCAGCGGAGGACTCGGTCGAGGAGATCGAGGCCGGGATCGGAGCGCTCCGCTCCGGGGACGGGGTGGGTGCGGCCCCGGCGTACGAGGCGGTGACCGCGCGCTGGCGGAAGGTGTTCGCCCTGCGGAACGCCAGCTGACGGGCGATCAGTGCAGGTGGGGGCCGGTGTCAGTGGGATGCGTAAGGATGATCGGGTACTTCGGGCCAGAGCCGGGGACCAAGGTCCCGGTTCGGGTCAATACCCCTCGAACGTGACACTACTCACCGTTGACGCGAACTTACCCCTATGTGCAAAAATGGGACAACCAGCCCAAGTTCACTCAGGTGTGTCCACTTTTGGGTGGATCTGACGGTGGTGCGTACTTTGCGGGGAAACAAAGGGTCTGGTCCCCCCATAACCGATTGTCACCGTTTGATGACTGTCCGCTATGGGGCGGTCCATGGCCATCCGTCGCGCTTGAACCCGTCAGGGGTCAATTTTGGCGGTTTGGCCGATGGGGCTGGACGAATGGTGTAGTTGTAGACACCAGGACAAGCCGTTCGTCCTATAACCGACTCGGTCCGCCTATGCCATTTCGGGCATCGCGGGCCAAGGTGCAGAATTTGAAGGATAGAACCGCCCTGGTTCGGTTCTCCCGAGGAGGCCGCTCATGACCGCTCGTACCCCTGACGCTGAGCCCCTGCTGACGCCGGCAGAGGTCGCCACCATGTTCCGCGTGGACCCGAAGACGGTCACTCGCTGGGCCAAGGCGGGCAAGCTCACGTCCATCCGCACTCTCGGCGGCCACCGCCGGTACCGCGAGGCGGAGGTGCGCGCTCTGCTGGCCGGCATTCCGGCGCAGCGTACCGAGGCCTGAGGGCCTCGCTGAAGCTTTTCCAGAAGGGGCCGTATCCCTGACTCCGCCGGGTCGGGAGTGCGGCCCCTTCGGCGTGCCCGGAATCAATGATTCCTATTGGGGCTGGTGTGGGTGGGGGGAATTAGTGAGAAATGCATGTACAATTTTATATATTAAATTATGGCCCTCTGATGGGGCGTCCGGAGTGTCCGGTCTCAAGAAAAGATAAGTGACGACCATCACAGGATCGTTATCTTGTGGTCTAGACCTAGGGTGGGGTAGAAGCTGACGCCCACTCAGTGATGCGAAGGCAGACGAAAGAGGCCCGGAACCTGACGGCTCCGGGCCTCTCACCTACTGCGATCCCGACGGGACTTGAACCCGCGACCTCCACCTTGACAGGGTGGCGAGCTAACCAACTGCTCCACGGGACCAGAGTTTTACTTCTGATCTTCCTGTCCGCGTTGCGAACAAGACAGATCGTACTGCATGCCCGGCCCCAGGTCGAACTGGCTCGCACCACCGTGGGCCGGGCGGGTCACAGCGTGGCCGCCGCGGCCTCCATCGCCTTCAGGATGCGCTTCTCCGAGACGGGCGTCGGGGTGCCCAGCCCCTGGGCGAAGAAGCTCACCCGGAGCTCCTCGATCATCCAGCGGATCTGACGTACCGCCGCCGAGGGCTCCCGCCCGGCCGGCACCTTGGCCAGCAGCTCGCCGTACGCGTCCTGCACCTGCTGGATCTTCTGCAGCTGCTGGAGGTCGCGCTGGGGGTGGTTGGGCAGTGCCTCCAGGCGGCGGTCCACCGCGAGCAGATAGCGCTTCAGGTCGGGCAGCCGCTGCCAGCCGGTGTCGGTCACGAAGCCCGGGTGGACCAGGGACGCCAGGTGGAGGCGGATGTCGTTCACGGCGGTCAGCAGCACCGGGCTGCTGACCGTCCTGAGCCGGCTGGACGCCTTCTGGAAGGCGATCAGCGCCGTGGCCGTCTTCAGCGTGGTGTCCGCGGACAGCTCGTACAGGTCGGCCCGCACCTTGTCGTACAGCTTGGTGAAGGCGGCCTCGTCCCAGGCCGGGCCGCCGGCCAGGGTCATCAGCCGGTCGGTGGCGGCGGCGACGATGTCCTCGAACAACGCCGGGACGGAGCCGTGCGGGTTGTGCGAGAGGGCGAGCTTGGCCTGGTTGCCCAGGCGGTCCTGGATGGACTTGGCGGGCGAGTTGACGGCCAGCATCAGCAGGCGGCGGGTGCCCGCCCACATGGCCTGCTCCTGGGCCTCGGGGGTGTCGAAGAGCCGGATGGCCACCGAGTCCGTCTCGTCCACCAGCGCCGGGTAGGCCCGTAGGGAGTGCCCGCGCGAGCGCTGCTCGAAGGTGCGCTGCAGGACGGGCAGATCGGCCGGCCAGGAGGTCAGGCCGGTCCGCTCGATGCCCTGCCCGGAGGCGGCGGAGGAGAGGGTCTCCTTGAGCTTGGGCTTCAGCTTGAGCCGGAGGTCCTCCAGGTCCTTGGACTCGGCCAGCTTGCGCTTGCCGTCCACCACCCGGAAGGTCACCTTCAGGTGGTCGGGGACGCGCTCGTCGTCCCAGGCCTCCGGCGGGATGGTGACGGCCGTCATCCGCTTGAGGATGTGCTCCAGCGTCGGGAGCAGATGCTCCTGACGGTCCTTCACCTGACGCAGCGCCGCCTTGGCGAAGTCCGGTGCCGGGACGAAGTTGCGGCGGATCGCCTTGGGCAGCGCCCGGATGTACGCGGTGACCAGCTCGGCCCGCAGGCCGGGGATCTGCCAGTCGAAGCCCTCCGAGGTGACCTGGTTGAGCACGGGGAGCGGGATGTGGACGGTCACGCCGTCCGCGTCGCTGCCGGGCTCGAACTGGTAGGTGAGCTTGAAGCGCAGCTTGCCCTGCTGCCAGTAGTCCGGGTAGTCCGCCTCGGTGACGCCGTCCGCCGACTCGTTGATCAGCATCGACTTCTCGAAGCTCAGCAGATCCGGCTGCTCGTGCCGGGCCTTCTTCCACCAGGAGTCGAAGTGCCGGGTGGAGACGATCTCCTCCGGCAGGCGGCCGTCGTAGAAGTCGAAGAGCGTCTGGTCGTCCACCAGGATGTCGCGGCGGCGGGCCCGGTTCTCCAGCTCCTCGACCTCGCTGAGCAGCTTGCGGTTCTCCGCGAAGAACTTGTGGTGGGTCTCCCAGTCGCCCTCGACCAGGGCGTTGCGGATGAACAGCTCGCGGCACAGCTCGGGGTCGATCCGGCCGTAGTTGATCTTGCGCTGGGCGACGACCGGCATCCCGTAGAGGGTCACCTTCTCGTACGCCAGCACCGCGCCGGCCTTCTTCTCCCAGTGCGGCTCGCTGTACGTCTTCTTGATCAGGTGGCCGGCCAGCGGCTCGACCCACTCGGGCTCGATCTTGGCGTTGATCCGGGCCCAGAGCCGGGAGGTCTCCACCAGCTCGGCCGACATCACCCAGCGCGGGGGCTTCTTGAACAGCCCGCTGCCCGGGAAGACCGCGAAGCGGGCGCCGCGCGCGCCGCCGTACTCGCGCTTCTCCACGTCGTACAGGCCGATGTGCGAGAGCAGGCCGGCCAGCAGCGACTGGTGGATCCGGTCGGCGTCGGGCTCCGCGTCGGGATGGGGTTCCTCGATGGTCACGCCGAGCTGCTTGGCGACGGTGCGCAGCTGGGTGTAGATGTCCTGCCACTCGCGTATCCGCAGGTAGTTCAGGAACTCGGTCTTGCACATCCGGCGGAAGGCGGAGGAGGAGAGCTCCTTCTGCTGCTCCCTGACGTACCGCCACATGGCCAGGTAGGCGAGGAAGTCGGAGGTCTCGGAGTTGAAGCGGCGGTGCCGCTCGTCGGCGGCCTGGCGCTTCTCGGCGGGGCGCTCGCGCGGGTCCTGGATGGAGAGCGCGGCGGCGATCACCATCACGTCCCGGACGCAGCCGTTCTTGTCCGCCTCCAGGACCATCCGGGCCATCCGGGGGTCGACCGGGAGCTGGGCCAGCTTGCGGCCGAGCGGGGTCAGGCGCTTGCGGTGGTCCTTCTCGGCCGGGTCGAGGGCGCCCAGCTCGTGGAGCAGGCTGACGCCGTCCTTGATGTTGCGGGAGTCCGGCGGGTCGAGGAAGGGGAAGGCGGCGATGTCGCCGAGGCCGGCCGCCGTCATCTGGAGGATGACCGAGGCCAGGTTGGTGCGCAGGATCTCCGCGTCGGTGAACTCGGGACGGGAGAGGAAGTCCTCCTCCGAGTAGAGCCGGATGCAGATGCCGTCGGACGTACGGCCGCAGCGGCCCTTGCGCTGGTTGGCGCTGGCCTGGCTGATCGCCTCGATCGGCAGACGCTGCACCTTGGTGCGGTGGCTGTAGCGGGAGATGCGCGCCGTGCCCGGGTCGATCACGTACTTGATGCCGGGGACGGTGAGCGAAGTCTCCGCGACGTTGGTGGCCAGCACGATCCGGCGGCTGTTGGAACGCTGGAAGACCCGGTGCTGCTCGGCGGAGCTCAGCCGGGCGTACAGCGGGAGGACCTCGGTGAACTTCAGGTTGAGCTTGTTGAGGGCATCGGCGGTGTCGCGGATCTCGCGCTCGCCTGAGAGGAAGACCAGGATGTCGCCGGGGCCCTCGGCCTGCAGCTCCTGGGCGGCGTCGCAGATCGCCTGGACCTGGTCGCGGTCCCGGTCGAGGTCGGTGTCCTCCTCGTCGCCCTCGTCGATGATCGGGCGGTAGCGGACCTCGACCGGATAGGTACGGCCGGAGACCTCGATGATCGGGGCGTCGCCGAAGTGCTCGGCGAAGCGCTCCGGGTCGATCGTCGCGGAGGTGATCACGACCTTGAGGTCGGGACGACGCGGAAGCAGCTGCTTGACGTAGCCGAGGATGAAGTCGATGTTGAGGCTGCGCTCGTGCGCCTCGTCGATGATCAGGGTGTCGTACTGGCGCAGCTCGCGGTCGGTCTGGATCTCGGCCAGCAGGATGCCGTCCGTCATCAGCTTCACCAGGGTGTCCTGGCCGACCTGGTCGGTGAAGCGGACCTTCCAGCCGACCGCCTCGCCGAGCGGGGTCCGCAGCTCCTCGGCCACCCGGTCGGCCACCGTGCGGGCGGCGATCCGGCGCGGCTGGGTGTGGCCGATCAGGCCCTTGACCCCGCGCCCCAGCTCCAGGCAGATCTTCGGGATCTGGGTGGTCTTCCCGGAGCCCGTCTCACCGGCGACGATGACCACCTGGTGGTCCCGGATCGCGGCGAGGATGTCGTCCTTCTTCTGGCTGACCGGCAGCTCTTCCGGGTACCGGATCTCCGGGACGGCTTTGCGGCGCTGTTCGACCCGCAGCTCGGCCTTCTCGATCTCCGCGGCCAGCTCCTCGGCGATCTTCTGCCGGGCCTCGGGCGCCCGTACCCGTCGCGCACCGTCCAGCCGTCGGCCGATCCGCTGCTGGTCGCGCAGCGTGAGCTCGGGCAGGCGGGCGGCCAAGCCCCCGATGGCGGGCGCATCGGCGGACTGGGCTACGGGAGAACTCACTGCGGACATCCCTCTAGGTTCGCAAGGAGGCACGGGCTGGCGCACCTCGGTTTTCGAGCTCCTCCAGTGTCACAGACCGCGGCTCGGCGGCTCGAGCCAGTAGCTCAGGCAGCCGATCAGCCACAGCAGGGGCGCGGGGAACTGCGCGAAACGGAAGGCACCGGCCTGTGCCCTCCCGCTTCGCGCAGTTCACCGCGCCCCTGGGATGCCCCATCCTGATCGGGTGCCCACCTGGTGGCGAGCCGCTCAGCGGTAGTCCAGCTCGGCGAGCTCGGTGGCCAGCTTGCGGCGGAAGGCCGGGACGCGGCCGAGGACGGGGAGCACGGCGTTGCGCAGTGCCCGGGCGGGGCCGCTGCTCGCGGTGGCGATCCGGGTCATCCGGTCGGTGAAGGCGACCACCCGCCGGGCGACCGGCCTGCGGCGGGCCTCGTACCCGTCCAGCCGGCCGCTGATCAGCGCCTGGCCGAGCGCGTACGCGTCCTGGATGCCGGTGTTCATCCCCTGGCCGCCCGCCGGGCTGTGCACATGGGCGGCGTCCCCGGCGAGCAGCAGCCGGCCGGCCCGGTAGCGGTCGGCGACGCGGTGGTGGACCCGGAAGCGGGAGGACCAGACCAGCCCGCCGACCCGGGCCTGGCCGGGGGCCCGCTCGTCCAGCAGGCGCTGGACGAAGGCGAGGTCGGGCTCGGCCGGGGCCTCGTCCACGGTGGCGACGATCCGGTAGCGGCCGCCGGGCAGCGGCGCGACGACGGTGAGCCCGGCGGCGGCGAAGGTGAGGGAGACCTCCTGCGGGCCCGGTGCCCAGTCCATGGTGACGTCGGCGAGCACGAAGGACTGGCCGTACGAGCTGCCGGTGAAGCCGATCCCGGCGGCCTCGCGGACGACGCTGTGCATGCCGTCGGCCCCGACCGCGTACGCCGCGCGCAGCTGGTCGCCGGTGTGCATGGTGAGGACGACCCCGTCCTCGTCCTGCTCGACGCCGGCGACCTCGTACGGGCGGGTCACGTCGCCGCCGAGCGCCCGCAGGCGGGCGAGCAGCACGGCCTCGGTCTCGTACTGGGGGACCAGCAGGGTGTAGGGGTACGCGGTCGGCAGGCCGTCGAACGGGAGGGTGAGCAGGCGCCGGTTGCCGTCGCGGACGCTGAACCGGGTGAGCTTCAGCCCGCGCCCGATCAGGTCCTGCGCCGCCCCGAGCTCGGCGAGCACCTCCAGCGTGCGGGCGTGCACCACTGCGGCGCGGGAGGTGTTGGCCCCCTCGGCGAGGCGGTCCAGCAGGACGAAGTCGATGCCGGCCTCGGCCAGGGTGATCGCGAGGGTGAGGCCGGTGGGGCCCGCGCCGATGATGGCGACCCTGGTGTCGGTGGGAAACGCGGTGCTGCTCATGGGGGAGCCTCCTTCTGCCGTGCCAACGGTTGTTGGCCAACGCCTGTTGACATGGTGCGCCGGGCTGGAGTGGAAAGTCAACAGGTGTTGGCCTACAGTTGTTGGCATGACTGAGAGCGCCTCCGCCAAGCGATCCGACCTCACCCGCGCGGCCATCCTCAGGGCCGCCCGCGACCGCTTCGCCACCCAGGGGTACGAGCGCACCACCATCCGGGCCGTCGCCGGGGACGCGGGCATCGACCCGTCGATGGTCATGCGCTACTTCGGGAGCAAGGAGCAGCTCTTCGACGCCGCCCTCGCCATCGACCTGCGGATGCCGGATCTGACGGCCGTCCGTTCCGAGGACCTGCCGGGCGCCCTGGTGCGCCACTTCCTCGACCGCTGGGAGAGCGCCCCGGCCGACGACGCCCTGCTCGTCCTGCTCCGCTCCGCCGTCACCAACGAGCGGGCCGCCCAGCGCATGCACGAGATCTTCGCCGCCCAGGTCGCCCCGGCTCTGGCCGCCGCCCTCGGCCACGGCACCGCCGCCCGCTGCGCCGGCCTGGTCGCCGCCCAGCTCCTCGGCCTCGCCCTGACCCGGTACCTGCTGCGCCTGCCCGCCGTCACCGCCCTCACCCCGGACGAGATCGCCACCACCCTCGTCCCGGCCATCCGGGCGACTCTCTCGGCACCGGCCCCGGCCTAGGCTGCTCCTACCGCAGACCGACGGAGGGGATCAGGATGACGGGCGAGTTCGACGCGCACGAGCGGCGGCCCGTGCGCCGAAGGCCGATGTACGGCTCGCGGTGCTGCCCGAGCTGCCGTTCGCCGATGCGTCCTTCGACGCGGTGGTGGCCAACTTCGTGGTCAACCACGTCGAGGATCCGGTCGCCGCGCTCGCCGAGCTGCGCCGGGTGACCAGGCCCGGCGGGCGGATCGCCGCGTCGATCTGGTCGAGCGCCTCCAACGGCGCGATGGAGCTCTTCAACCGGGCCATCGACGCGGCGGGTGTCGAGCGTCCCGTCTTCCCGGCCGTACCCGTTGCCTTCGACCGCAGCCCGGACGGCTTCGCGGGCTTGCTGGCCCGGGCCGGCTGGTCGGGTGCGGTGGGGCGGGAGCTGAGCTGGACGCACCGGGCGCACCCGGAGGACTGGTGGGCCGGCCCGGCCGGTGGCGTGGCCAACGTCGGGCTGGTGGTCGCCGGCCAGACCGCCGGAGCGGCGGCCGTGATCAAGCAGCACTACGACCGGCTGGCGGCAGGAGAGTTGGCGGAGGACGGCAGGCTCGCGGTACCGGCGACGGCCGTGCTGGCCCTGGCGCGCACCGAGCCGTAGTCGGCTGTAGCAGTCCTGGGACGGGGGTAGGACTCCCCAGTGGGTAGCAGGTCGGCTAGCCTTTTGACGGATTATCAGTCTGTCATTTTCGGAGTCACGGGGGAGCGGACATGAACTTCTTTGGCGAGGCATGGGACGACGTCAAGGGTGCGGCGGGCGCGGTCGCGAAGGTCGGCAAGGACATCATCATGGCCCCGGCCGAGATCGCCCACTGGGCCCTCGCCGAGATGTTCGGCGGCGGTGAGGAAGAACTCCACAAGATTGCCGCCGAGCTCGAGGCGCTGGGCAAGCAGATGGACGAACTGAGCAAGGAGATCAACTCCGCGCTCGGCCACCTGACCTGGCACGGGCCGGCCGCCGACGCCTTCATCAACCACGCCCACGGGCGCGTGCGCGAGCTCTCCGGTGTGGCCGACGAGCTCGGAGGACTCGGCAAGTCGGTCGAGCGGCTCGCCAACGTCTACTGATCCGGACGCCGCCACAAGGAATTCATTCGCACTCGGACAGCAAGGGGGTATCGAGCCGTATGGGCAGCGACAAGTTCGGCGTCCAGATGCAGGAGCTCGCCAAGATCCAGAAGGACTGGCACTCCGTCAGCGAACGCATGAACGAGATGAGCAAGAAGCTCGGCCAGATCGAGGAGACCATCGCGAAGGCGGTCGCGGTCGACCTGGCGTCGAGCCAGCTGGCCGGCATTCCCGGTTTCGGGATCGCCTTCGAGGTCCTCAAGGACGCCAAGGACATTGCCGCGCGGGCGAGCCATCTGGCCGCGACCAAGGAGAAGCTCACCAAGGAGATCGCTCAGGACGCCCAGAAGATCAAGGCGGTGATGAGCGAGTACGAGGCGATCGAGCACAAGATCGAGCAAGAGCTGAAGAAGCACGACAAGAAGCACGAGAAGCCCAAGTCGCCCGGCGGCAACGGCAGCACCCGGATCGACGGCGGCGCCAAGGGCGGCTCGAAGGGCGGCGGGCACCACGAGCAGCCCAAGTCCCCGGGCGAGCACGACGGCGGCGGCGACCTCAAGGACCACAGCACCGGCGACTGGAAGACCCACACCGACAGCCGCGGCTGGGACGGCTGGTCCACCAGCGGGAAGCGGCACCCGAGGAACGGCGAGGGCAAGGGCGTCGAGGCCCGGCCCAACATGGACGGCCTCTCGGCCGAGCGCAAGGGCATCCTCGACCGCGCGCTGGACCGGGCCGAACACAAGCTCGGCTACAGCCAGTCCTCCGTCACCAACGGCTACCGCGTCGACTGCTCGGGCCTGGTCTCGGCCGCGTGGGGGCTCAAGGGCCCGGGCCTGAACACCTGGGGCCTGATGGAGCCCAGCGTCTCGCACCAGATCGGCAAGAGCGACCTCAAGCCGGGCGACGCGATGATCTCCGGCGAGCACACGGTCATCTTCGGCGGCTGGGCCGATGCCGCACACACCCGGTACATCGCGATCGAGGACAGCGGCTCCCAGGGCTGCGTCTCGCACGTCATCCCGTACCCCTACTACCCGGGCTCCGGCCCGTACCACCCGTACCGCAGGAACGGCGTGGAGTAGCACCTCGGCACGGCGGGGCTCGTCCGGCGGGTCATTGATCCGGTGCGGAGCCCCGCCATGGAACTGCCGTGCCGTCCGGAGGTCCGGACGGCACGGCAGTTGCTGCAACCAGGTCGTGGCCGACGGTTGGAGATCGTCTGTCCGGCGGTGAAGTTGACTGCCTTACCGTTCGTCGAACGCCCGTCGGAGCGCAGGTCGCGGAGGGGCCTCGAGATGTGATCGTTCAGACGGAGACGATGCGCGATGAGTTCACTGCCCTTTCCGGGCTCCCTGGTGACGGTCGAGTGGCTGGCGGAGTGGCTGGGTCATCCTGATCTGGTGGTGCTCGATGCCGGGGTGGGTGCGTATCGGGGTGCGGAGGTGCGGATCCCGGGGGCGCGGCCGTTCGACATCGACGGAGTGATGTCGGATCAGTCGAGTGCGGTGCCGCACACGATGCCCGGCGCGGAGCGGTTCGCCGAGGAGATGCGTGCGCTCGGGGTGGGTGAGGGGAGTGTCGTCGTGGTCTACGACGGTGCGGGGATCTACTCCAGTGCTCGCGCGTGGTGGATGTTGCGGGCGATGGGTTTCGACCGGGTGGGGGTGCTGGACGGAGGGATGCCGGCCTGGGTTGCCGCCGGGCTGCCCCGGGAGCCTGCCGGGGCGGCGGTCCTGCCGGTCGGCGACTTCGTGTCGAGGCCGCGCGACGGGCTGATCGTGGACAGCGCCGTCGTGGCGACGGCGCTGTCGGACGGGGCCTCGGCGGTGCTCGACGCCCGCTCGCGTGAGCGGTTCGCGGGGCAGGTGGCGGAGCCCCGGCCGGGGCTCCGGGGCGGGCACATGCCGGGGGCGGTGAACCTGCCGTTCACCGATCTGCAGGTGGGCGGCCGCATGCGTTCTGCGGACGAGCTGCGGGCCCTGATCTCCGGCGTGGCCGGAGAGCGGGAGCGGCTGGTGTTCAGCTGCGGCTCGGGGGTCACGGCGTGCGTCCTGGCGCTGGGGGCCGAGCTGGCCGGGTACCGGGACCTCGCGGTGTACGACGGGTCGTGGAGCGAGTGGGGGCTCCCGTCCGACCTGCCCGTGGTGACGGCAGCGGAGTGACCGCGCCCTGACCGCACGGCGTACGGACCGGGCACCCGAGCAGTTCCGAGCCGGAACTTCAGCGACACCCGGTGTTTCCCCGACGGCCGGATCCGGCCTGCACACTTGTGCCCGGTCACTCCCGGCGACCATCCCAGGCCGGTCGTACGCCCCTGAGCGAAAGGCTGCGCAGCCGATGGCCCCCCGCCTCTCCGTCGTCGTCCCGATCTACAACGTCGAGCGCTATCTCGAGGAGTGCCTCGACTCGATCGCCGCCCAGACCTTCGGTGACTTCGAGTGCGTCATGGTCGACGACGGCTCGACCGACACCAGCGCGGTCATCGCCAAGGAGTACGCCGCCAAGGACTCCCGGTTCCGGCTGGTCCAGCAGGAGAACAAGGGCCTCGGCGCCGCCCGCAACACCGGCCGACGGCACTTCGACGAGGACACCGAGTACCTGGCCTTCGTGGACAGCGACGACACCCTGCCGCCGAACGCGTACGAGCTGATGATCGGAACCCTGGACGAGACCGGCTCGGACTTCGCCGCCGGCAACGCGCTGCGCTTCCGCGCGACCGGGTACTACCAGTCCCACGCCCACAGCAAGCCGTTCAAGGAGACCAAGCTCAAGACCCATGTGACCGAGATCCCGTCGCTGGTCACCGACCGCACCGCCTGGAACAAGGTCTACCGCCGCAGCTTCTTCGACCGGGCCGGCATCCTCTACCCCGAGGGCATCCTCTACGAGGACGCCCCGGTCAGCGTGCCGCACCACTACCTTGCCGCCAGCGTGGACGTCCTCTCCGAGCCGATCTACCACTGGCGCGTGCGCGAGGACGGCGAGGTGTCGATCACGCAGCGGAAGACCGACCCCAGGGGCCTGATCGACCGCGTCCGCTCGATGGAACTGGTCCGCGAGTGGCTGCTCGCCCGCCCCGAGCCGGAATTCCGCGAGTACCTGCGCTCGTACGACGAGAACAGCCTCGTCGAGGAGATCCCGATGTTCTTCTGGTCGGTGCCGGACGGCGACCAGGCGTTCCGCGAGGCCTACCAGCAGCACGTCAGCCGACTGCTCCGCGCCATCGGCCCCGAGCAGATCGGCCGGCTGCGCGCCCAACTGCGACTCAAGTACCACCTGACGCTGGCGAACCGGATGAACGCGTTCGTCGCCCTGCAGCACCTTCACCGCCTCTACCGGCGCCGACCCCGTCTGCGCCCCCGCCGAGCGGCATAAGGCGCTCGGCGCCCAGTAAGCGAGTGGCACGGCCACGCCGACACACCGGCGAGCACAGGTCAGCCCTTGAGGACTCCGATGGGGACGAGCCGCACGACGAGCCGCCCCAGGTTGTTGTGCGCGGTGGCCGTGACGACGGCGTCCACGTCCTTGTACGCCTCGGGGGCTTCCTCCTTCACACTGCGCCAGGAGGTCGGCCGTACTGCGACCCCCGCGAGCGCGAGTTCTGTCCGCAGGCCCCCGGTGGTGACCTCGCGAAGGGCCCGGTGGCGGCTCCACACCCGGCCGGCGCCGTGGCAGCTGGAGTCGAAGGCCTCGTTGCCGGTGACCCCGGTGAGGACATAGGAGGCGGTGCCCATGGTGCCCGGGACGAATACCGGCTGGCCGACCGCGACGAGGTCGGGTGGGAGATCGGGATGGCCCGGGGGCAGCGCCCGGGTGGCTCCCTTGCGGTGCACGCACAGGACCTTGCGTGCTCCGTCCACCTCCCGGGTCTCCAGCTTGGCGACGTTGTGGGAGACGTCGTAGACCAGATCCAGACCGGCGCCTGCCAGCTCGCCGAAGACCCGGCGGGCCTCGTCTCCCAGCAGCTGCCGGTTGGCCCTGGCGTAGTTGGCCGCCGCGGCCATCGCCCCGAGGTATGCCCGGCCCTCGTGTGAGTGGACCGGCACACATGCGAGCTGCTTGTCGGGGAGCGAGATCCCGTACCGGTGCATCACCTCGCCCATGGCCCGGACGTGGTCGCTGCAGATCTGGTGGCCCAGGCCGCGCGAGCCGCAGTGGATCATCACGCACACCTGGCCGGCGTGGAGGCCGAATGCCTGCGCGCAGGACTCGTCGTACACCTTCTCCACCACCTGGATCTCCAGGAAGTGGTTGGCCGACCCGACGCTGCCCACCTGTGCCCCGCCGCGCTCGAGGGCGCGTTCACTGACCTGCGTGGGGTCGGCGTCGTCCACCGCCCCGTAGTCCTCGCACCGCTGCAGATCACGGGGGACGCCATGGCCGCGTTCCACGGCATAGCGCGCGCCGTGCCGCAGCACCTCGTGCAACTCCCGTCGGCCTCCGGGGCGCCAGAGCGCACCCCGGCCCAGGCCCCGTGGGATCAGGTGGTCCAGCCGGTCCATCAGCTCCGGCAGGTGGGGCATCAGGGAGCGGCGGTCCACCGTGGCGCCGAGCAGTCGCACGCCGCAGGAGATGTCGAAACCGACGCCTCCCGGGGAGACCACCCCGCCGGCATCGACATCGGTGGCCGCGACACCGCCGATCGGGAACCCGTACCCCCAGTGGATGTCCGGCATGGCGAACGAGGCGCGGACGATTCCGGGCAGGGTGGCCACATTGGCCACCTGCTCCAACGACTTGTCCCCGGCGTCGAGCGGCAGCAGCTCGCGTGGGGCGAACACGGTTCCGGGTACCCGCATGTCTCCGGTCCGCTCGATGCGGAACCGCCACGGGCTCTCCTCGATCAGCCGGACGTCCATGGTGCGGACCTCCTTCCGGCGTCAGCGCTTCGCGCGTCTGGGCCTCCATCGGCGGGTGTCATACGTCAAGCGTCACTCCGCAGACCCATCCGTGCGGTCCGGGAACCAGCCGGAGTCCGTGCAGCGACACCGCCTTGGGCACCGCACCGACCTGCTCGGCGGTCGTGCTCTCGACCATCGTGAATCGCACGAGCGCGCCGCCGACGGTGGGTGTCACCACGACCTCGATCGGGAGTTCACCCATCGCCTCCATGCGGTAGACGACCTCCTCCAGCACCGCGACGAGCAGCTGCTCCCCGGTCTCGGCCGTCAGAGCGCACTCCCGGGTGGTGGTGACGGGCTCCTCGGGACTCGGCGCGAATTCGGCGAAGCTGCCGACCATGCCGCGTACCGCCTCGGCGACGCACTCCTCACGGGTCGGAGCCCACGCCTCGATCGTCAGATCGGCGGTGTGCGGAACGCTGCGATGGCCGGAGGACGGCTGCTGGTCATGGTCCTGCTGCACGGTCACCAGTCTTCTCCAGATCCGGCGATATCGCTCCGGCGGTACCGGCCCGATGACGGCGGGGCCGGCGGCCTGAGCCGTTGGTGTACCGGTTGGCATACCGGGCACGCAAAAGCCCCCGGCGAGTGATCTCGCCGGGGGCTTTTTGCTGTTCAGCAGCTGTGGCCAGGGCCGGGGTCGAACCGGCGACCTTCCGCTTTTCAGGCGGACGCTCGTACCAACTGAGCTACCTGGCCGTACTGCACCGTCTCTTGCGAGACGAGCGATCCTGACGGGACTTGAACCCGCGACCTCCACCTTGACAGGGTGGCGAGCTAACCAACTGCTCCACAGGACCTCATGCGGATCTCATCCGCCTCAGTGTCTTGCGACGCTGACTTTACTACGGTACTGCCGTGCCCCCAACGGGATTCGAACCCGTGCTACCGCCTTGAAAGGGCGACGTCCTGGGCCACTAGACGATGAGGGCTTGCGGCCCGCCCGGCTGGCTTTCAGCGGTCGGGGACGTGAGAAGCATATGGGATGCCGGACGGGAACGCCAAAACGGTTTCATCCATGCGAGGCGGGCCGTATGCGGGCCCCATGCCCGGCCCGTTCCCGGCCCGGCAGGACGGCCCCGCCGCCCGGGCGGGTCTCAGGACCAGCCGAGCTCGTGCAGCTCGTGGTCGTCGAAGCCGAAGTGGTGGGCCACCTCGTGGATCACCGTGGTCCGGACCTCCTCGACGATCTGCTCCTGGCTGTCGCACAGCCGCAGGGTCGGCCCCATGTAGATGATGATCCGGTCGGGCAGCACGCCGGCGTACCACTCGCCGCGCTCGGTGAGCGGTGTGCCCTCGTACAGGCCCAGCAGCTCCGGGTCGGACGGGTCCGGCTCGTCCTCGACGAAGATCGCGACGTTGTCCATCATGGCCGCGAGCTGCGGGGGGATCTGGTCGAGGGCATCGGCGACCAGCGTCTCGAACTCGTCCCGGGTCATGTCCACCGACTCATTGTCGGGTGCGGGGTGACGCTGTGCCAGGTGATCGACGCTGGTGATTCACTGGAGTGTGCGATCGGAACGGACAGAGCAGGCCGGGCGGGCGGCAGCGCCGGGGCGGGCGAGCATCGGACGCGGTCAGGGCCCGGCGGTGGCCGTGGTCGCGCTCGGCGGTGTGCTCGGGGCCTCGGCCCGGTACGGAGCGGGGCTGCTCTGGCCCACCGGGCCGACCGCCTTCCCGTGGACCACGCTGGTGGTGAACGTGGTGGGCTGCGCGGTGATCGGCGTCTTCCTGGTGGTGATCACCGAGGCCGTTGCGCCGCACCCGCTGCTGCGGCCGTTCTTCGGCACGGGCGTACTGGGCGGGTTCACCACCTTCTCCACGTACGCGGTGGACGTGCGGCGGCTGGTCGACCACGGCTACGCCGCGCGCGGCCTGGGGTACCTGGCCGCGACCCTGCTGGCCGCGCTGACGGCGGTCTGGGCGGCGGCGGCGCTGACCCGGCGCGTACTGCTGGCCCTACGAGCCCGGCACGTCCGGCGCACCGGGCACGGCGATCGGAGGACGGCATGACCAGGCCGACGGGCAGCGCGCTGCGGCTGACGGTCTTCGTCGGGGAGAACGACACCTGGCACCACCGGCCGCTCTACAGCGAGATCGTGCACCGCGCCCACGCCGCGGGCCTGGCCGGGGCCAGCGTCTTCCGGGGGATCGAGGGCTTCGGCGGCTCCTCGCTGGTCCACACCGCGCGGCTGCTCTCGCTCAGCGAGGACCTGCCGGTGGCCGTGGTGATCGTGGACACCGCCGAGCGTGTCCGGGCCTTCCTGCCGCAGCTGGACGAGCTGCTGGGAGCGGACGGCGAGGGCGGCAAGGGCGGCGAGGGGCTGGCGATCCTCGACGAGTGCGAGGTCGTCCTCCCCCGGCCCCCGGCCCCCGGCCCCCGGCCCCCGGCCGACGGCGGTCCCCGCGCGGACCGGGACCGGTGACCCGGTGAACTGGCTGCTTGTCATGGCCGGGGCCGCAGTCGGCGCCCCGCTGCGGTATCTGACGGACCGTGCGGTGCAGGCCCGGCACGACACGGTCTTCCCGTGGGGCACCTTCACGGTGAATGCGGCCGGCTGTCTGGTGCTCGGTCTGGTGACCGGAGCGGTGACGGCCGGGGCGGCCTCCTCGCAGGTCCAGCTGCTGCTCGGCACCGGTCTCTGCGGGGCGCTGACCACGTACTCGACCTTCTCGTACGAGACGCTGCGGCTGGCCGAGGGCGGTGCCCGCTTCCTGGCCGCCGCGAACGTGCTGGGGAGCGTGCTGGCCGGCCTCGGCGCCGTCTGGGCGGGGACGGCGCTGGCGCAGGCCCTGTGGGGGTGAGGGGGCGGCCCGGCGTCCGGCCCGGCGAGGGCTGATTGGCGTACCGCCCGTGTCCGGGGAGCCCGGTGCGCGTTGGGCACCGAAAGCAGCCGTACGCCGCGAAGGCCGCGCGTGCGGTGAGCGCGGTCAGCGTGGCGTGCCGGTGGCCGCGGTGGTCGGCCGGTGCGGGGCGGGCAGGAGAGGTTGCGCGGGTGATGGCAGTGCGTACGGGTCCTTCGGCACGGATGAGCGTGCGGGTGGCCGGCGGGGTCGTGATGGCCCTGGCCGGGATGGGGATGGCGGGGTGCATGTCGGTCGGGGCTGCCTCCTCGGACCAGCAGGGCGGCGCCCAACCGGTCGGCCAGAGCGGTGTGATCGGCAAGACCGGCGGCAGCGGACAGGGATCCGCGCGCCCCGGGGGCGGGCAGCGCGGGGAGCACACGGGGGGCGCGACGGGTCAGGCCTCGGTCGGCGCCGCCTCGGCCGCCCCCGGAGCCGCGAGCCCCGGCACGACCCCGCCCGCGACCGGCGGTCTGACCGGCGCGGGCCCCGGCGGGTCCGCCGGTTCGCCGAGCGGCAGCCCGGCCGCACACCCGTCCGGGTCGCAGGGCGGCACCTCCGGCGGGCCGGCCGCCAGCCCCTCGGCCTCCGCCGAAACCTCCCCCAGTGCGACGCCCACCACACCGCCCCCGTCGGCCTCGCCGGCCCCGGACCCCTCGCCCAGCAGCTCCGGATCAGCAGCCCCTACCGAAGGCTCGACCGGACATTAGTGGCCTGGCCAGCGCATTTGCCTTTGATCCTGAGGTTGCTCTATGGTGGGAGATCGTTCGTTTGATCCATTTGATTGGCGCCCTCATCCCCTTGGCGCCCTTGGCGCGTTCCGGCGATCCGTGGCTGACCGCATAGAGGCGGTTGTAACAGAACCCCGGACTTAGGCGCGTGCCACTTCCGGAAGGTTTTGAATGTCTCTCGTTGACGACGACCGCTTTGCCATGCCCGCGAGCGGTTCGGACGCCGATGTCCAGCTGACCGATGCCGTCGAGACCGTCGAGGTCGAGACGACTGAGGTCGACTCCCCCGAGGTCGAGGCCGCCGAGGTCGAGGCCGCCGAGCCCACCGTCACGTTCGGTGACCTGGGCCTGCACGACGACGTCGTGCGTGCCCTCGCCAAGCGCGGCGTCACCACCCCGTTCCCGATCCAGGCCGCGACCATCCCGGACGCCCTGGCCGGCAAGGACGTGCTGGGCCGCGGCCGTACCGGCTCCGGCAAGACCCTGAGCTTCGGCCTCCCGCTGCTGACCCGCCTGGCGGGCGGCGAGCGCACCAAGCCCAAGCACCCCCGCGGTCTGATCCTGGTCCCGACCCGCGAGCTGGCCATGCAGGTCGCCGACGCCCTGGAGCCCTTCGGCTCGGTGCTCGGCCTCAAGCTCAAGGTCGTCTGCGGTGGCACCTCGATGTCCAACCAGATCTACGCGCTGGAGCGCGGTGTCGACATCCTCGTTGCCACCCCCGGCCGTCTGCGTGACCTGATCAACCGTGGCAGCGCCAAGCTCGCCGAGGTCCAGACCGTGGTGCTCGACGAGGCCGACCAGATGGCCGACATGGGCTTCCTGCCCGAGGTCACCGAGATCCTCGACCAGGTGCCGGTCGGCGGCCAGCGCCTGCTGTTCTCCGCCACCCTGGAGAACGAGATCGACAGCCTGGTCAAGCGCTACCTGAAGAACCCGGTCACCCACGAGGTCGACCCGTCGGCGGGTGCGGTCACCACCATGACCCACCACATCCTCGTGGTGAAGCCCAAGGACAAGGCGCCGATCACCAACGCGATCGCCGCCCGCAAGGGCCGCACGATCATCTTCGTCCGCACCCAGATGGGCGCCGACCGAGTGGCCGAGCAGCTCATCGAGGCCGGCGTGAAGGCCGACGCGCTGCACGGCGGTATGACCCAGGGCGCCCGTACCCGGGTGCTCGGCGACTTCAAGGACGGCTACGTCAACGTCGTCGTCGCGACCGACGTCGCCGCGCGTGGCATCCACGTGGACGGCATCGACCTGGTCCTGAACGTCGACCCGGCCGGTGACCACAAGGACTACCTGCACCGCTCCGGTCGTACGGCTCGCGCCGGCCGCTCCGGTGCCGTCGTCACCCTGGTGCTGCCGCACCAGCGCCGCGGCGTCTTCCGCCTGATGGAGGACGCGGGCGTGGACGCCTCGCGCCACATCCTCGACCACGCCTTCGACCCCGAGGTCGCCAAGATCACCGGCGCCCGCTCGCTGATCGAGGTCCAGGCCGAGAGCGCGTCCGGCATCGCCGGCGCCGCCGAGCGCGAGGTCGCCGAGATGACCCGCCAGCTGGAGCGCGCGCAGCGTCGCGCCAACGAGCTCCGCGAGGAGGCCGACCGCCTGGCGGCGCGTGCCGCCCGCGAGCGGGCCGAGCTGGGCATCGAGGACGAGGAGCCGGCCGAGGCTTCCGCTGACGACGCGTCGGCTCCCGCCTCGACCACGGCTTCGGCTGACGACGCGGCCGAGGCTGCTGCACCGGCTGCGGTCGACGCGGAGCGCGCTCCGTCCTACCGCGAGGCGCGCACCGAGCGTCCCTCGTACGGCGACCGCGACCGTGACTCGCGTGGTGGCGGCTTCAACCGCGACCGTGACCGTGACCGGCCGTCCTTCGGGCGTGACCGTGATGACCGTGGCGGCCGTTCCTTCGGTGGTGGCGACCGTGACAACCGTGGTGGCGGCTTCCGCCGTGACGACCGGCCGTCGGGTGGCTTCAACCGTGATGACCGTGGCGGCCGTTCCTTCGGCGGTGGCGACCGTGACAACCGCGGCGGCGGCTTCCGCCGTGACGACCGGCCGTCGGGTGGCTTCAACCGTGATGACCGCGGTGGCCGTTCCTTCGGCGGTGGCGACCGTGACAACCGTGGTGGCGGCTTCCGCCGTGACGACCGGCCGTCGGGTGGCTTCAACCGTGATGACCGCGGTGGCCGTCCCTTCGGTGGCGGCGACCGTGACAACCGCGGCGGCGGCAGCTTCAACCGTGACCGCGACGACCGTGGCAGCCGCTCGTTCGGCGACCGCCCGGCCCGTTCCTTCGGTGACCGTCCGGCCTTCGGCGACCGCGACCGCAGCGCCGGCAGCAGCCGTCCGTTCGCCCGCCGTGACGACCACCGCTCCGGGGGCCGTCCGCAGAGCGGTGGCTTCAACCGCGATGACCGCGGTGGCCGTTCCTTCGGTGGCGGCGACCGTGACAACCGCGGCGGCAGCTTCAACGGTGGCGACCGCAAGCCCCGCTGGAAGAACTGACGCTCAGTAGCACCTGACGGGCCCGCTCCACTTCGGTGGGGCGGGCCCGTTCTGCATGTGCGGGGAGCCGGGAAACCCGTGGTGAGCCGATGAGGGCTCGCGTACGGTCGCCGTATGAGCAGCAGATTGCATCAAGTGGCGGTCGTGAACGAGGAGATCGCCGAGCGGGGGAGCTACCGGGCCGAGGCGGGGCAACTGGTCGAGATCGGCGAGCTGCTGGCGGCGGCGCGGGCCGGGACGGTCTCGTACGCGCCCGGCGACGAGGTGACGGGCGGCGAGCGCGGCCCGTTGAAGGGGGTCCCGGAGGTCACGGCCGAGGGGAGCATGCAGGCCGCCCGGCGGCTGTACGAGGGCGGCGGCGAACACGTGGGGGTGCTCAACTTCGCGTCCGCGCGGAACCCGGGGGGCGGGTATCTGCGTGGAGCCCGGGCGCAGGAGGAGGACCTCTGCCGCAGCGCGCTGCTCTACCACTGCCTGCTCGCCGCACCGGACTACTACGAGGCGCACCGGGCCTCCAGCGACCTGCGGTACAGCCACCGGGTGATCTTCTCGCCGCACGTTCCGGTGATCCGCGACGACCGTGGTGCTCTCCTGGCGCAGCCGTACCCGGTCTCGTTCCTCACCTCGCCGGCGCCCAACGCGGGCCAGCTGGCGCTCCGTTCGGGCGGGGCGGTGGACGTCCGCGAGGTGCTGGTCGAGCGGGCCGGACGGGTGCTGGCGGTGGCCGCGCGGCACGGCGTACGGGAGTTGGTGCTCGGGGCGTGGGGGTGCGGCGTCTTCCGCAACGACCCTGCGGAGGTGGCGGAGGCGTTCGAGCGGGCACTGCAGGAGTACGGCGCGGACTTCGAGCGGGTGGTCTTCGCGGTGTGGGACCGATCGCCGGTGTCGGCGAACCGCGCGGCGTTCGAGGCTCGGTTCGGCGGCTGAGCGGGCGCCCGAGGCTCGGTTCGGCGGCTGAGGTCAGCGCCGGGTGGCGATGGCGGAGGCGGCAGCGACCACACCCGTGACGGCGAACACGGACGGCCAGGCGCCGATCTTCTTCGCGAGCGGGTGCGATCCGCCGAACGCCGCCACGTACAGCCCGGTCAGCGCCGCAGCCGTGCCCGTCCCCGCCTGGCGCTGCCACTGGACGGCCGCGGTGGCACCCGCAGCCGCCAGCACGACGCCACCGAGCTCCCGCCGGCCGCTCCAGCGCGCCGCGCCGTAGCCGCCCAGCAGGCCGGCCGCCGCGACCGCGGTGGTGGGGATCTTCGCCATCGTGCACTCCTCAGGGCCGTCGCTACTCGCCACCGACCCTAACTCGCGCACCAGGCGTGGCGAGAGTCAGCCGGACGTCACGGCGGTGAAGTGCTGTACGTCGGATGGCAGGGGCACGGCCAGTTCCCATGTCACGGCCATCGGCCGGTCGCCGACGTGTGAGACATAGCGAGCCGGTCCGAGCAGGATGTAGGGGGCGGGTCGGCGAATCTCGTTCTCCTTGACCTGCCGGACGAAGAGCAGCACATTGCTTCCCCGCTCCTGGTGGCGCTGATACCGCTGGCCGGTCGGCGAGACCGAGGTGGTGCGGTTCTGCGACTCCCAGTGGAAGAGATCCTCGCTCAGGGCGTAGTCGTGATACCGGACGTTCTCGGAGAAGTCCTTCTCGTCCTTGCGGATCGTCACCAGCAGGGCATCGGTCTGCGTCTCCGGGCACCAGGCAACCCCCTCACGGAATCGTGACGGGAGATTGCGTCCCAAGGACGCCCACCGGAGAGCCGCCAGGAGTTCCGGGGCGTTGTAATGCGCATGGATGGCCAGCGGCCGGCCCGCCAACGGACCGAGATCGTGGCCGTGGCCATCGGCGAGCTCGGGGCTGAGGGGCTTGGGCGAGTGAGTCGCCTGCTCAAGCCCGTAGGCGAAGACCTGCCGGAGTTCGCTGCGCACGGCTGGATGCGCCCGCAGCGTCTCCAAGCCTTGACCGATGGACTTGAAGGTTCCGCCGTCCGGCCAGAGCGAGAAGAACAGCATTTCGGCGTACGTCCGCATGCGCTCGTCGAACGTCGAGGGTTCGGGAGTGCCGTCGGCGAGCAGGTCGGAGTAGGCGCGTACCCGTTCCGGATCGTCAACGTGCAGCAGGGCGGCGACCCGCTTGAGCAAGGCGGGCTCGCCATCCGCCTCGGGGGCTGAGGTGAGCCCGGCGCGCCGGAGAATACCCGTCCAGGAGTTGTTGCTGCGATAGAGCTCATTGATGTCCCGGCGACTCTCGGCGAGGAAGGTCGCGAGGCTGGGCTCACCGTAGGAACGAACCTCCTGGGCCAGCTTGTTGATGTTGGTCCTGAGCTGTTCCTTGATGTTGCCGAGAACGATGTCCTTGGAGACGCGGTCGAGGACGATCTGACAGCCGGAGGGAAGAAGCGGGAAATCCTGCTCAAGGGACTTCTCCAGACCGCTGCGAGTCTGACCGGTCAGCGCTCGGAACTGCTCCTCGAACCGGAACTCCTTGCGCTGGTACCCGATGAAGTCCAACACGGTGAGCACGGCCTTGTTGGGGGATCGGCGAAGCCCTCGACCGAGCTGCTGAAGGAAGATCGTGGCGCTCGAGGTCGGGCGAAGGAGGAGCAGCGTGTCGACGTCCGGGATATCCAGGCCCTCGTTGAAGAGGTCGACCGTGAAGAGCACCTGGATCTCGCCGCTCCGCAGGCCGTCGAGTGCCTCCTTGCGCTCCTTCGCCGGCGTGGCACCGGACAGCGCGCGGGCCGACAGCCCGGCGCGGGCGAAGGCGTCTGCCATGTGCTGCGCGTGCCGTACCGAGACGCAGAAGCCCAAGGCCCGCATGGCGAGCGGGTTGGAGATCTTGTCGCGGACGGCCTTGACGACTTGCCGCGCCTGGGCGTCTCCCGCCGTCAGCACATTGGTCAACTCGTTCGCGTCGTAGGCACCTTGCCTCCAGCCGACGGTACTGAGGTCGGTGTTGTCGTGCACGCCGAAGTAGTGGAACGGGCAGAGCAGATCGTCCTGGAGGGCCTGCCATAGCCGCATCTCGGCGGCGATCCGGCCGTCGAAGAACTCGTCCTGCACACGCTTGCCGTCAGCGCGCTCGGGTGTGGCCGTCAGTCCGAGCAGCTCGATCGGCTTGAAGTGATCGATGATCTTCCGGTAGGTCGCCGCCTCAGCGTGGTGGAACTCGTCGATGACGATGACGTCGAACCGGTCAGGCGCGAAGGAGTCGAGCCCCCTTGCATGGAGTGACTGGACGCTGGCGAAGACCTGCCGCCAGCGCTCGGGGCGGTCGCCGCGAACCAGGAGTTCTCCGAACGTCCCGTCGGCGAGGACCTCGCGGTAGGCGCGCTGCGACTGGCGGAGGATCTCTTCACGGTGGGCGACGAAGAGCAGTGTGGGGTCGCCGCCGAGCCGGTGCCTCAGCGCCTTGTAATCAAGGGCTGCAGTGATGGTCTTCCCCGTACCGGTGGCCGCGACGAGCAGATTCCGGTGGCGATCGTGCACTTCGCGCTCGACGTTCAGGCGCTCCAGCATGTCCCGCTGATGCGGGTGCGGGCGTACCTCCAGGCCGGAGAGCGAGATCTTCCGGCCGTCGGTGCTCCAACTGCCGCCGGCATCCCGCAGAGCCCGGTCCAGCTCGTCCGCGTCGCGGTCGGGGTCGTAACTCTTGAAGGAGGGGTTGTTCCAGTACGAGTCGAAGGTCGCTTCGAACTTGCGCAGGACGGCCGGCGTGGCGATGCCGGAGAGCCGTACGTTCCACTCCAGGCCGTCCAGCAGCGCAGCCTTGGAGAGGTTCGAACTGCCGACGTACGCGGTGTCGTAGCCGGTCGCTCGGCGGAACAGCCAGGCCTTGGCGTGCAGACGCGTCGTACGCAGCTCGTAGTTGACCTTCACCTCGGCGCCGAACTCGCGAACCAGCCGGTCGAGAGCCTGCCGCTCGGTCGCGCCGATGTAGGTGGTGGTGATGACACGGAGGGGAACGCCGCGCTGCTTGAGATCGCGAAGCTGCTCCTCGATCACCCGCAGGCCATGCCACTTGACGAAAGCACACAGGAGGTCGACCCGATCGGCGGTGGCCAGCTCGGCGCGCAGCTCGTGGCCGAGGCTCTGCTCCTCGGGCGCATTCGTCAGCAGCGCGCTCTCGGAGAGCGGCGTGAGCGGCCGGACCTTGTAGACGCCCGGCGCCTCTTGCTCGGCGAGTGCAATGAGCTCCCGCGGCCCGGCGACCAACTGGTCCGCGGGCTCAGCAGACTTGTCGTGCTCTGCAAGCACGGCGAGGACGCGGTTGGCGACTGCGACACGCTCCGAAGGGTCCAAGGACAGCAGCGTCTGCTGGACTGTCGCGCCGACATGGCGCGCGAGAACGAAGGGTGCCGACTCCGGGCCGACCTCGCGATCCACCACTCGCCAGCCTGAGGTGCCGAGCTGCTCAAGCTGGTGGGCGAGTGCGTCGGTGACGACTCGCTCGTACAGCCCGGGGACCGCCTGTAGGGCACGGCCGTTGGGATCCACCACTGAGCTCTCCTGTCGTCCAGGTCATTGGTTGGAATCTTCATCTTCTTAGCAGCGGCGTCTGACAGGGCGGGGCCGCCGCAGCGATGTGGTGGCAGGTCAGTGTTTGAAGACTTCCTGGTCGTGCCAGTGCAGGAAGTCATACGAGACCGCATGGTGCGTCGCACGCGGGAGGGCCACCCGGGCGTCGTGCAGAGCGAAGACGGCCCGGCCCGCGGTCGTGCCGGCTGTGTAGCGCGGCGAGACCCGGACGGTCCGGTCTGCGGTGATGCCGAGGGCGCCGTAGTCGAAGAGGGCGTGGTGGAGCGAGCAGAGCGCGACGGCGTTGTCGATGCGGTCGGGTCCGCCTTGGCTGTGCCAGCGGACGTGGGCGGCCTCGACGCCGACCGGGCTGAGGCCCAGCGCGCCGTCGAAGCCGCAGATGGCACAGGCGTTGCGGTAGGCGCGCAGCACGGCCTCGGAGAATCCGGACGCCCGGACGCGACGCCTGGTCAGTCGGTATTGCGCGTTGGCTGCCCGGACTTCCAGGGCGGAATCCCCGACGGCCGGCAGATCCAGGCCGATCTGCTCGCAGATCGCCGTCTCGAGTGTGCTGGTGAAGTGCCGGTCCAGCAGCAGGAACACGGCGGCCGAGAACACGGACGGGTCACCGAGCAGCGCCTCGACCTCCGGCCGGAGCCGGCCGACGGCGCTGAGGGCGTGCAGGGTCCGGCCGTCGGCACGGGTGCTCGGCCCGAGTGGTGTGCCGTCTCCGGCCTGGAGCTCCCAGAGGGAACGCTCCAGGTGTACGAAAGGCATGGCGGCACGCTGGGCACCCGCCTGTGGACGGGCGACCGGTGGGCCGAAGTCGTTGATGAGACGGCTGACCGGTTCCTCGGCCTCGGCGTAGCTGACGGTGGTGGTGCCCCGATCGGCGTATCGGCCGAGCAGCCAGAGCAGGAGCAGCGGTTTGTGCGGTGCCCGCCGGCCGCGCACGGTGGCCTGGCGCAAGCCGGCCAGGGCATCGAGGAGTTCGGCGCGCCTCACGGTGAGGACGGCCGCGTAAGGATCGTCACGGCGCCAGCAGCTCCCGAAGGCTGGCCAGTTCCTCGTCCGTCACCCCGTGCGCCCGCAGGAAGTCCGCCAGGGAGCCGTGGAGTTCGCGGATGCGGTCCAGGGAGGCCCGGAGGTGGTCGGCGAGGACGGGGCGGGAGAGGTGCTCCTCGCCGTGCTCGTCGATGTAGGGGACGGGGCCGGCGTCGAGGCCGAGGTTGGGGTTGGAGCGGAGGAAGTCGACGATGATGTCGGCCTCCGGGACGCCCGCCAGGGACTGGATGACGGCGATGGTGAGGCCGGTGCGGTCCTTGCCGACGGCGCAGTGGACCAGCAGCGGGGTGCCGCCGTCGGCGACCAGGCGGCGGACGGTGCCCGCGATGGCCGGGCCGCCGACCTCGGCCATGAAGAGGTACAGGCTCAGCTGGTCCGTGGGCCAGGGCTGCTCGGTCTCGGAGTGGTCCGGGAGGAGCGGCAGGTGGAGCTGGTCGAGGTCCAGGCCGTGCCGTTGGTCCGGCCAGACCTCCAGCTCGGTGCGGCTGCGGAGGTCGACGATGGTCCGTACGCCCAGGGCCTTGAGACGCTGGGCCCCCTCCTCGGTCAGCTGGTTGAGGGAGCCCGAGCGGTAGAGCAGGCCGGCGCGCAGGCCCGCGACGCCGGCGTCGCGGAAGTTCTGCACGTCGGGCACGTCGAGGCGGGTGGACGCTGCGTCGAACTCGCGGTCGGTCATGCTCGTCACCGTAGCGTGAGGCGCTGCGGTGCCACGGCCGATTCGGCCAAGAGCCGAGGGGTGGGTACCAGGGGTCGGGGAGGGACGGCCGTCAGCGCCCGCCGGCGAGGTCGATGAACGCGCCGGTGGCGTACGAGGCGGCAGGGGAGAGCAGCCAGAGGATCCCCTCGGCGATCTCCTCGGGCCGGCCTCCGCGCCCCATCGGGAGCTGCGGGCCGACCCGGTCGACCCGTCCGGGCTCGCCGCCCTGCGCGTGGATGTCCGTGTGGATCAGGCCGGGGCGTACGGCGTTGACGCGGATGCCCTCGGCCGCCACCTCCAGCGCCAGACCGCGGGTCATGCTGTCCAGCGCGCCCTTGGAGGCGGCGTAGTCGACGTACTCGTTGGGCGAGCCGATCCGCGAGGCGGCGGAGGAGACGTTGACGATCGCACCGCCCGAGCCGCCGTAGCGGGTGGACATCCGGCGTACTGCGGCGGCTGCGCAGAGGAAGGGGCCGGTGATGTTGGCGGCCCAGATCCGGGTGAGCCGCTCCTCGTCCAACTCGTCCAGACGGCACTGCTTTTCGAGCGTGCCCGCGTTGTTGACCAGGGCGGTGAGTGTGCCGAGCTGCTGGTCCACGGCCTGGAACAGCCGGTCGACCTCGGTGCTGCGGCTGACATCCGCGCGGACGGCGATCGCGGTGCCGCCGGCAGCCCGGATCTCGTCCACCACGCCGGCCGCAGAGGCCTCGTCCGTACGGAAGTTGACGCACACCCGGTAGCCACGGGCCGCCGCGAGCCGGGCGGTGGCGGCGCCGATGCCACGGCCGCCACCGGTGATCAGGACCACATCATCGCTCATGCCATAAGACCGTAGCCCACATGCTGGAATTCGGTGCGGGGCGGGCGTGCGACTACTGATCATGGCCGGTATGGACACTTCGCCGCACGGGCCGCTGGCGCCCGCCTCCGCCGATCCGGCCGACTATCTGGCCGCCGATGACGTGATCGACCACGGGCACCCCGCGATCCGGGCGCTCGCCGCCGAACTCCGGCGTGACACCGCGGAGGAGACGGCGCGCGCCACCTTCGAGTACGTCCGGGACGAGATCTCCCACTCCTTCGACGCCGGAGAGTGGAGCTGCGCGTACCGGGCCTCGGACGTGCTCGCGCACCGCAACGCGATCTGCCACGGCAAGTCCCACCTGCTCGCCGCGCTGCTGCGCGCGCAGGGGATCCCGGCCGGCCTCTGCTACCAGAAGCTGGAGGTGCTGCACGGGCTCAACGCCGTCTACTGGCCCGAGACCGGGCAGTGGGTGCGGCTCGACGCGCGCGGCAACAATCACGGGGCGGACGGCCGGTTCGCAACCGTACCGGCCGAGGAGCGGCTCGCCTGGGCGAACGACCCGGACAAGGACCAGTACCACTACCCGACGGTGTACCCGGCGACGCCGCCGGTGCTGCTGGCGGGCCTGGCAGAGGCGAAGGTGGGCACGGAGGGGTACGGCTACCTGCCGTCCGAGCTCTGAGCGGACGCCGCGCGGAGGGCCGCGATCTTCGGCGCGCGGCTCTTCGGGGAGTCGAGGCTGAAGCCGCGGGCGTCGCCCAGCTGGTCCCGTACGAAGGCCTCGGTGCGCGCGATGGCCTCGCGAAGTGCGGCATCGGCCGGTACGAACAGCTGGTGCACGATCTCCTGCTGGTCGGTGTCGTACTCCCAGAAGCCGACGATCCGGCCCCGGTCGGTCACGACGTGCGTCTGCGGGTCGGCCTCGGTGCCGAAGCTGCGAGCGGCCTTGGCGGTGGGCACCGGACGGTCGGCGTCGGCCGGGTCGATCAGGCGGGAAAGGTCGCGATGGAGCAGGTGCAGGCCGTCGATGCCGGCCAGGAGGGTGTACGTGGGGGCGGTGGGGGCGGTGAAGTCTGCGAACTCGTCCGCGAGTTGGGGAGGGATGAACAGGTCGGTACCGGGCAGTGTGGTCAATTCGAGCGGGGCGATCGCTGCCTTGGCGGTGGCAGCTGTGAAGCCGGAGAACCACCGGAAGTGCTTGAGTGAGGCCGGTGCGGCCCAGGAGAAGTAGCGTTCGGCGAGCTCGGCGGCGGAGCCCTTCACCGGCTGGTCCCAGCTGACGTATCCGTAACGCTGCTGGTCCAGACGTCCGTTGACCGGCACCCGGCGGATCAGGCCGCGGGCCTGCAGCAGGCCGAGCGCCAGTGGGAGGGTGGTGGACTGGCCGCGCTTCCTGCCCGCCTCACCGAGGCTCCGCACCGCCCCACCGGCCGCCTCGCGGATCGCGGTCGGATCCAAAGGCGCGGTGGAGGAGAGAACTTGGGAGATCGTCAGGCAGAGCTTCTCGATCTCGTCCCGGGTCACGCCCAGGTGCTTCTCGGCGGCGGCGATGTCCCCCTCGGGTGCGGCCGCGCCGACCGCCAGGCCCAGCGCGAAGTCGGAGGCCGGGAGTACATAGGTGCAGCCCCGGGCGGACGGGAGCTCGTGCACGTCCAGCGCCGCCACGGCCTCGTCCACCGCCGAGCGGTCGAGCCCCGCCCGGGCGAACAGGCCAAGATAAGGCGCCGCACCGCCGACGGAGCGGGCCCAACCGGTGGCGGCCAGCACCTCGGCGGGTGTCGCGCCGTGGTGGGCACCGTCGAGCCACTGCCGGTGCGCCCACCAGGCGCGGAGTTTCGCCGCCGGGATCCCACTGTTCGCCATGCGCCCAGTATCGGCGGGCGGGCCGTCAGGCGCGCGGAGCGACGTACCGACAATTCGGTCGCGCACGCCGGGCCCCACGGGAGAGACTTCGGGTCACTTCGCACCCGGCCGCCGAGGAGGCGACGCACCCATGCACGTCCTGCTCTCCGGCATCGTCGGCTCCACCGCGTACGGCCTGGCCCACGCCGGTTCGGACCTCGATCGGCTCGGCCTCTTCGCGGCACCCACCGAGGAGCTCCACGGCCTCCACCGCCCCGCCGAATCGCACGTCACCACCGCGCCCGACCGCACCCTGCACGAGGCCGCGAAGTGGTGCCGGCTCGCGCTGAGCTGCAACCCGACCGCCTCCGAGCTGGTCTGGCTGCCCGGCGAGCTGTACGAGGTCCGGACCCCGCTCGGCGAGGAGCTGATCGGCCTCCGGCGCTCGTTCCTCAGCGCGCGGGCCGTGCGCAACTCCTACCTCGGGTACGCCACCCAGCAGTTCAGGAAGCTGTCCACCCGCGACAGCGCTGACCGGCAGAGCCGGACGAGGGCGGCCAAGCACGCGCGGCACCTGGTGCGACTGGTCCGGCAGGGCGTCACGCTGCACGAAACCGGTGAGATCGTCGTCCGGCTCGCCGACCCGGAGCAGGTACGTGAGCTCGGCGAGCGGTACGCAGACCGGCCCGAACTCGCGGCGACCGTCCTCGCGGACGCCGAGTCGCGCTTCGACCGCCCGGGTGTGCTGCCGTCGGCCCCGGACGAGGCTCCGGCCGAGGCGTGGCTGCGTCGGGTCCGCGCGGCGCACTTCGCGGCGGCCGCGTAGCAGTCGGCCGAGCAGCCCCGGCGTGGCCCGGCAATCCGCTGGCCAACCGCCGGGGATCACCGGGTAGGATCGCCCTGGCAGGCGCCGTACCCCCACGGTGGAGCGCACGCCGGCGGGCCGCTAGCTCAATTGGCAGAGCTGCGGACTTTTAATCCGTAGGTTCAGGGTTCGAGCCCCTGGCGGCCCACCTGGAACAGAGCGGGGAACTCGCTCTGAACAACAGCGCAGCACCTCGACCACCTCCTCCGGTCGCGGTGCTGGCGCATTCTCAGGCCGCCTGAGGTACCGCTGCTTGATCTCTTCACCGCCGCAGTCCGTGACTTCGAGTCCGCCATCAGCGGTGGGTCGGCAACTGACCTGCGGGCCTGCCTCTTCCGGCTGCAGGAGAGACAGTCCCCCACCGCCGATGACCGGTTGCCTGAGCTGTGGCCGAAGAGCACGCGGCGA
Source organism: Kitasatospora atroaurantiaca (assembly GCF_007828955.1). Classification (NCBI taxonomy): domain Bacteria; kingdom Bacillati; phylum Actinomycetota; class Actinomycetes; order Kitasatosporales; family Streptomycetaceae; genus Kitasatospora; species Kitasatospora atroaurantiaca. Next base: position 4,206,466 of record NZ_VIVR01000001.1, read on the forward strand.
CAGCATGGGCTGTGATCCGGAAGAAGGCCCTGGTTGCGCAGGGTGGTGCCGGCGCTGCGTGGCGGGTGCGCGTTCCACACCATGCCACCAGCAACCGGCCGGCAACCACCTGCTCCGGCGAAGCAGCAGCGTCGCCGGCAGAACACACTGCTCGGATCTGCAGTGGCCCAGGATCCAGCTGTCCCGCTCCCTGTGGAGCTGAAGACAACGGATGACAGTCGGCGGCACCCCCGTGGCTGCCGGCCGTCGGTACCGATCCAACCCTGGCCGGCGTTGTCCGGCATCTCTTTGCGGTGTCGGTCAATCAATTCCGTACAACGCGGGTGGACGGCACGCTGCCGGACCGCCTTCCGAACCGGCCGGGCGGGTGATCGGGACGACCTCGGAGCTGACGGCGAGTTCGCGGAGATCCAGGCGGTGGCGCCGCAGAGAGTGACGTACCGGGACCCTGCGGCAACCGTTGCTGACGTGGGGTCCCTGTCCTGTCCCGTGCTGAGCGAGCCGGGACCGTGACACCTAGGCTGGGATACAACGGTCGGAACGTGGTGGAGACGAACCATGGAGATCCACGACATCGGACGTGACATCACCGTCCTCAGTGACTGTCTCGAGGTACCGGGGATCGGCTTCATCCCGGCCAACGCCTTCGTTCTGCGAAGCGCCGAGCCCGTGGTCGTCGACACGGGGCTCGGGCTTCCCGACCGGAACTTCCTCGAGGCCCTCGGCTCGGTCCTCGATCCCGCCGATGTGCGGTGGATCTGGCTTACCCACCCCGACCGTGACCACACCGGCGGACTTTTCGACCTGCTGAGCGCTGCTCCCCGTGCCCGGCTCGTCACCACCTTCCTGGCGGTCGGCATCATGTCCACCGAGCGGCCAGTGCCGATCGACCGGGTCTTCCTGCTCAATCCCGGCCAGAGCCTGGACGTCGGTGACCGGAGTCTGAGGGCCTTCCGGCCGCCGCTGTTCGACAACCCCGCGACCGTCGGCTTCTACGACGAGCGATCGAAGGTGTGCTTCAGCTCCGACTGCTTCGGCGCGCCCATGCCGACCGCGGAGCTCGCTGCCGGCGGGGACGTCGGGGCGGTCGCCCCCGACGATCTGCGCGCGGCCCAGCTGGTGTGGGCCACCGTGGACAGCCCCTGGGTCCACACCGTCGACGTCGACAAGTACCTCGCCAATGTCCAGCCGCTCCGGGCGATGGACGCCGAGGTCATCCTCAGTACCCACCTCCCGCCTGCCGTCGGTCTGACTCCGCGACTGATCGACATGCTCACCGAGGCACCCGGCGCGGACCCGTTCGTCGGGCCCGACCAGCAGGCGCTCGAACAGATGCTCGCCGGCTTCGAGCCAGCCGGCCGGGCCTGACGCGGGCGGCGGAGGCTCGAAGAGAGGAATGAGGCCGATGGCCGAGATCGCCATGCAGATCGATGTCGCCGCACCCCGAGCGAAGGTGCTGGCCGCGCTGGACACCCACGACGGCCTGGTCAGCTGGTGGACCACCGCGGTCGACCGAAGCGGCGAGGTTCTGCTGTTCGACTTCCCCGGTGTGCCCGAGCCCTTCCAGCTGCGGCGGGACCGGGCGGACGAGGACCGCGTGGTCTGGACGAACGTCGGGCCGTTCCCGCCGCACTGGGCAGGGACCACGGTGACCTGGGATCTCGCCGAGAGCCCGGAGGACCCGCACCGGACGGTGCTGCTGTTCCGGCACGGCGGCTGGCAGCCGGGCACGGAGGAGGGCGTGCCGATGGTCGCCGGGACGTGGGCCGAGCTGCTGGTACGGCTCAAGGACTACGTGCAGAGCGGGAAGGCGCAGCCGTACTTCGTCAAGCAGTGACCCGGAGCCCCTCCGGTGGCGGGTGTGCCGCCGCGCGGTCATGGTGGGCGACGGGGGCCACCATGACGGGCGGCCACCGGGGAGTCACCAGGGAGAGAAAGATGCCTGAAGTCACCGCTCCGTTCCAACCCGGCACCCCCTGCTGGGTCGATCTGATGACCACGGACCAGCAGGCCGCGCTGGACCTCTACCGTGACCTGTTCGGCTGGCAGGGTGAGGTCGGCCCGCCCGAGTTCGGCGGCTACTCGGTCTGTCACCTGAACGGCAGGGCGGTCGCGGGGATCGCCCAGACCATGGCGCCGGAGGGCATGCCGCTGCCGCCGGTCGCCTGGACCACCTACCTGGCCTCCGACGATGCGGACGCCACCCTGCGGGCCGTCACCGCGGCCGGCGGCACCGTGATGATGCCGGTCATGGACGTCGGCACCACCGGCCGGATGCTGGTGGCGGCCGATCCGACCGGTGCGGTGTTCGGGGTCTGGCAGCCGGTGGAGTTCAGCGGTGCCCAGGTCGTCAACGAGCCGGGCGCGCTGAACTGGAACGAGCTCCGTACCACCGACGTCGACGCGGCCTCCGCCTTCTACCGGGCCGCCATGGGCATCGATGTGGAGCCGATGGAGGCCGCGCCGGGCTACTACACGCTCCAGGTGGGTGGCCGCGTGGTCGGCGGGCTGACGACCCTCGAGGACGTCCCGCCCGGGACGCCGTCGAACTGGCTGACGTACTTCGCCGCCGACGACGTCGACAGCGTGGTGGACGTGCTGGTCAAGGCCGGTGGCAGCGTGCTGAAGCCCCCGTTCGACAGCCTGCCCGGCCGGATCGCCGTGGTACAGGACCCCCAGGGAGCGGTGTTCGCCCTCATCAGGGGCGAACCCATGTAGAGCACCGTGCATCCGGAACCCGAGCAGACGTGACTCTCCCGACCGCGCAGGAGCCGCCCCGCTGCGACGCGCCAGGCGCGCCGCAAATGGGCGGCTCCGCGCTGCGTTCGAGCGAGACTGGCACTCATGCTGGGGCTCCCGGACCACATCCATGCGTTCCTGTTCGATCTCGACGGTGTGCTGACGCAGACCGCCAAGGTGCACGCGGCCGCCTGGAAGGACATGTTCGACACCTTCCTGAGAGCCGAGGCCGAACGCACCGACGAGGACTTCGTCCCGTTCGACCCGGTGGCCGACTACGACACCTACGTGGACGGCCGCCCCCGGCTGGACGGCACCAGGGCCTTCCTGGCCTCCCGGGGCATCGACCTGCCCGAGGGCAGCCCGGCCGACCCGCCGGGCACCCGCAGCGTCCAGGGGCTGAGCAGCGCCAAGAACGCCACCGTCCTGCGCATGATCAAGGAGCAGGGCGTCCAGCCGTACGCCGGCTCGGTGGAGTACGTGCACCGGCTGAGGGTGCTGGGCCTGCCGCGCGCCGTGGTCTCCTCCAGCGCCAATGCCAGGGACGTGCTGCGGGCGGCCGGCATCGAGGGGCTGTTCGACGTGGTGGTGGACGGCGTGGTGGCGAAGCGCGACAACCTGGTCGGCAAGCCGGCCCCGGACACCTTTCTGGCCGCCGCCCGGGCCCTGAAGACCCCGCCCGAGCACGCGGCCGTCTTCGAGGACGCACTCGCCGGGGTCGCCGCCGGCCGGCAGGGCGGCTTCGGCTTCGTGGTCGGCGTCGACCGTACGGGGCAGGCCGAGGCGCTGCGTGAGCACGGCGCGGACCTCGTCGTCCCCGACCTGGCAGACCTGATCGACCGGGAGAGCGCATGAGCGCCAACGCCTTCACCATCGACCCCTGGGGTGTCGGTGAGCACGGCCTCGACCTGGCCGCCCAGGCCCGTGCCGAGTCCGTCTTCGCCCTCTCCAACGGCCATATCGGCCTGCGCGCCAATCTGGACGAGGGCGAGCCGCACGGCCTGCCCGGTACCTACCTCAACGGTGTCTTCGAGCTGCGCCCGCTGCCGTACGCCGAGGGCGGTTACGGGTACCCGGAGTCCGGGCAGAGCGTCATCAACGTCACCAACGGCAAGATCATCCGCCTGCTGGTCGACGACGAGCCCTTCGATCTTAGGTACGGCGAACTCCGCAATCACCAGCGGAGCTTGGACTTCCGCGACGGGCTGCTGCGGCGGGAGGCCGAGTGGACCTCGCCGGCCGGCCGTACGGTCAAGGTGTCCTCTATGCGGCTGGTGTCTCTCACCCAGCGGGCGGTCGCGGCGATCGACTACCGGGTGACGGCGGTGGACGGGCCGGTCCGGATCGTCCTCCAGTCCGAGCTGGTCGCCAACGAGCAGCTGCCGGGGGGCGAGACCGACCCCCGGGCGGCCTCCGTGCTGGAGGCCCCGCTGCTCTCCGAGGCCCATGCGGTGAGCGGGACCAAGGCGGTGCTGGTGCACCGGACCAGGTTCAGCGGGCTGCGGGTGGCGGCCGGGATGGAGCACCTGGTCGAGGGGCCGGTCGGGTTCGACGCTGTCGCCGAGAGCAGCGACGACCAGGGCCGGATCAGCGTCACCACGGTGCTGCGGCCCGGCGAGCAGCTGCGGCTGGTCAAGTTCATGGCGTACGGCTGGTCGGCGACCCGCTCGCTGCCCGCCGTCCGCGACCAGGTGGAGGCCGCGCTGACGGCCGCCCGGTACACCGGCTGGGACGGCCTGGTGGACGAACAGCGGGCCTACCTCAAGGAGTTCTGGGCCACCAGCGACATCCAGATCGACGGCGACGTCGAGCTGCAGCAGGCCGTGCGCTTCGCGATGTTCCACGTGCTGCAGGCGGGCGCGCGGAGTGAGGAACGGGCCATCCCGGCCAAGGGGTTGACCGGTCCCGGGTACGACGGGCACAGCTTCTGGGACACCGAGGCCTTCGTCCTGCCGGTGCTCACCTACTGCCTGCCGGGCGCGGTCAAGCAGGCGCTGCGCTGGCGGCACACCACCCTCCCGCTGGCCCGGGACCGGGCCGTCCAACTCGGGCTGTCGGGTGCGGTGTTCCCCTGGCGGACGATCCGGGGCGAGGAGTGCTCGGGGTACTGGCCGGCCGGTGCCGCGGCCTTCCACATCGGTGCCGACATCGCGGTGGCCGCCGCCCGGTACGTCCGGGCCACCGCGGACGTGGAGTTCGAGAAGGAGTACGGGCTGGAGCTGTTGGTGGAGACGGCCCGGATGTGGCGCTCGCTCGGCCACCACGATGCGGCCGGCCGGTTCCGGATCGAGGGCGTCACCGGGCCCGACGAGTACAGCGCCGTCGCGGACAACAACGTCTTCACCAATCTGATGGCGCAGACCAACCTGCGGGCCGCCGCCGAGGCCGCCGGCCGGCACCGCCTGGAGGCGGCCGCGCTGGGCGTGGACACCGAGGAGACCGCGGCCTGGCGGGACGCCGCGGCCGCGATGTACATCCCGTACGACGAGAAGCTCGGCGTGCACCCGCAGGCCGACGGCTTCACCGACCACCAGGCCTGGGACTTCGACAACACGCCGCCGGAGAACTACCCGCTGCTGCTGCACTACCCGTACTTCGACCTGTACCGGAAGCAGGTGGTCAAGCAGGCCGACCTGGTGCTGGCGATGCAGGTGCGCGGGGACGCCTTCACGGACGAGCAGAAGGCGCGGAACTTCGCCTACTACGAGCGGCTCACCGTCCGGGACTCCTCGCTGTCCGCCTGCACCCAGGCGGTGATCGCGGCCGAGGTGGGCCAGCTGGACCTGGCGTACGACTACACCGCCGAAGCCGCCATGATGGACCTGCACGACCTGGGCGGAAACACCCGGGACGGCCTGCACATGGCCTCGCTGGCCGGTGCCTGCATCGCGCTGGTGGCGGGCTTCGGCGGGCTGCGGGACCACACCGGGCACCTCTCCTTCCGCCCCCGGCTGCCGTCCGGGCTGGAGCGGCTCTCCTTCTCGATGCTGGTGCGGGAGAGTCTGCTGCACGTGGAGATCACCCACGCCACGACCACCTACACGCTGAACCGGGGCGGACCGCTGGTGCTGATGCACGAAGGGGAGCAGCTGAAGGTCGAGCCGGGCCACCCGCTCAAGCTGCCGGTCAAGATGCCGGAGACGCCGGAGCGGTGCGTCCAGCCTCCCGGCCGTGAGCCGGCCCGGCGCCACCCGCAGCCCGGGGTCCAGGTCGGCAGCGGGGTGGAGCACCTGCCCGCGGAGTGAGCCGTGAAGGGGCCGGGCGCTGGCCGGATCGGCCCCATCCGGATGTGAAGTTCACCCAAAGGCGACATTAAAGTCCTACTATCTCTCTTCACATGATCAGCACCGGTCAGAGTTTGGGGAGTGACAGATGGCCGAGCCCGAGACGCTCTTCCCCGCACTGGCCGACAACGACGTCCGGGTCTTCCAGTGGGCCGCCGCGCACGGGCGGCTGGCGCCCGGGGCCGCCGGCGAACTCGGCCTGACCGCAGAGGAACTGGAGCGATCGGCGGCCGTGCTGCAGGAGCTGCACCTGCTGCGGCCGCTGCCCGGCGGGCCGGACGGTGAACCGGGACTGGCCGCGGTCGCACCGGAGTTGGCCGCCGCGAGCCTGCTGGCCCCGGCCGAGGCGGAGTTACGCCGACGGCTGGCGGACGCCGAGCGGGTACGGGCGGAGCTGGCCAGACTGGCGCCGCTGTACGCGCAGAGCGGCTCCCGGCGGGCGGTCGAACCACTCGACGAGATCCTGGAGTTGGACACCGTCATCGACCTGATCAGTACCCTGACCGCACGATGTCGGGCGGAGGTGCTGACCTGCCAGCCCGGTGGCCCGAGGGCGCCGCACCTGCTGGAGCAGGCCTTCGCCCGGGACGTGGCGATGATCCGGCGCGGGGTGCGGATGCGCACGCTGTACCAGCACACCTCGCGGCGCCACCCGCCGACCCAGGAGTACGTCCAGCGGATCACCGCCGCCGGAGCCGAAGTGCGGACGCTGACGGCCCTGTTCGGGCGCATGATCGCCTTCGACCGGGAGACCGTGATCATCCCGCACCACGACGCCTACGACGGCGCGGTGGTGGTCCGGGACCCGTCCGCCGTGGCGTATCTCTGCGCCGTCTTCGACCACTCCTGGACGCTGGCCGACTCCTACACCCCCGCGACCCAGGCCCAGGGCGACTCCTCCCTGGACGAGATCAAACAGGCCATCATCCGGCTCCTCGCCGAGGGGATGAAGGACGAGATGATCGCGCGCCGGCTGGGGATGTCGCTGCGGACCTGCCGCAAGCACATCGCGGAGAGCATGGAGACGCTGGGTGCGAGCAGCCGCTTCCAGGCCGGTTACCTGGCCCGGGCGCGCTTCGCGCTGTCGGAACGGCTCTGAGGGCGGCCGCAGGGCCGCACCGGGAGGGCATCCAGGCGGCGGTGCTGGTGGCCTCCGCTCCAGCGCAACTCTTCGACCGTGCAGCCGAGTTCGGCCGATGGCCAGTGCCGGAGCAGGGCGGTCAGCGCCGCCGTCAGCTCCAGTTTGGCCAGGGCTGCGCCGAGGCAGTAGTGCGGGCCGAGACCGAAGGTCAGGTGGCGGGAGGCGGCCGGGCGGTCCAGGCTGAGCCGGTCCGGGTCGGGGTGGCGGCGCGGGTCGCGGTTGGCCGCCGCGACCGAGAGCAGGACGCCGCTGCCGGCCGGGATCACCGCCTCGCCGATCGTTACGTCGGCCAGAGCCACCCGGCGGGTGCTGAACGGGCCGGGGGTGTCCCAGCGCAGCAACTCCTCGACGGCGCACGGCATCAGGCCGGGTTCGGCGCGCAGGCGGGCCGGCAGCCCGGGGTGGGTGAGCAGCGCGAGCACGGACAGGCCGATCATCTGTACCGTGCTGTCGAAGCCGGCCAGCACCAGCATGGCCAGCAGGTCGACCAGTTCGGCCTCGCTGACGTCCCCGCTCGCCTGCCAGGCCCGGACGACGACCGAGAAGACGTCCTCGCGGGGGGCCGTGAGACGGTCGGCGATCTGCACACGGATGATCGCGTCGAGCTCGCCGATGGCCCGCTCGGTGTCGCGGTGCCCGATCAGGCCGGTCACCGAGCGGTGCAGCCCGGGGGCGGTCGCGTCCGGGATGCCGAAGACCTCGCAGAGCATCCCGAAGGCGAACGGTTCGGCGAACTCGGCCATCAGGTCCAGGGCTTCCGGCCTGCCCAGGGCGTCCAGGCGGGCGGCAGCGAGTGCCTCGGCGCGGCCTCGGTACGCCGCGATCCGGCTCGGCGCGAAGGCCGGAGCCGCCAGGCGGCGGATCCGGGTGTGGTCCGGCGGGTCGTAGTTGACCAGCGTCATGTCCATCGCCCGGTGCGGGCGGCCCGGCTGCGGCGGCGCGCCCGCAAGGGAGAGCCGGGGGTCCAGGAAGGCGGCCCGGACGTCCGCCTCGCGGGTGACCAGCCAGACCGGCCGGCCCGCGGGTGAGGTGACGCGGGCCACCGGGCAGCGCTCCCGGAGCTCCGACAGGACGGCGTCCGGCCTGGCGAGGAAGTCTGCGCCGAGCGGAGAGCTCGTGGTCAACGGGGGCCTCCGGCTCAGCGGGCGAGCAGCAGCTCGCGTACGGCGTCGACGACCCGGAGCCCGGCCGCCCGGCCCGCCTCGTCCAGCTCCGCCAAGGCCCGCGCGGCGGCCGAGGCCTCGGCGCTCCCTGCGGCGGCGGCGCGGTCAAGTGCGGCGCGGCGGTCCAGGACGGCGCGCAGCGCGGTGGCGGCCTGGCGGGCGAAGAGGGCCAGGAGGTCGAGTTCGCCGAGGCTGGAGCGGGCCTGAGGAGCCGGGTCGAGCACCTCCAGGACGCCGAGCACTCCGGAGGCGTGCATCAGCGGCGCGGCCATCAGCGAGTCGGGGACGTACTTGGTGGACTCGGCCAGATCCCGGGCGAAGCTGCCGTTCCGGGAGAGGTCGTCCACCACCATCGGCTCTCCGGTGCTCGCCACCCAGCCGGCGATGCCGCGCCCGGCGGGGAAGCGCATACCGACCAGGAAGTCCTCGCCCTGGCCGGAGACGGCCTGGAACACCAGCTCGTCCGCCTCCTCGTCGAGCAGGAAGATCGAGCTGGCCTCGGCGCCGAAGATGGCGCGGGCGGTGTCGACCACCGACTGCAGCAGCTCCCTCGCCACTGGGTCGACCTCGGTCGGGTTGCTGCTGGTCTCGGTCATTCGGCACCTCTGCTGCTGACAGTGACGTTGGAAGCGGCCAGGTAGAGCGCGGACTTGAGCTGGAAGGTGGTCAGGTTCGGGTGCTTGGCCAGCACCCGGGCGCACAGCCCGGCGATGTACGGGGTCGCGAAGCTGTTGCCCGTGGTGCGGATGGTGGCGCCGCCGAGCCAGGGCACGGTGACGTTCTGGCCGGGCGCGAAGAACTCCACCGGCGGCTGCGGGTTGTAGAGGAATAGGTCCGGGTCGTCCTCCTGGTGGCTGCCCACCGAGATGACCGAGGAGAACCGCCAGGGGAAGCTCTCCACCGGGGTGTTGTGAGCGGAGGCCACGATCGCGGTGCGGCCGAAGTACGCCTCGTCGGAGAGCGTGTGCAGGGCGTCGGTGAACCGCGCCCGGGTGGTGGACAGGCTCAGGTTGATCACGTCGAAGCGCTGCTCGACCGCCCAGCGCAGCCCGGCGAGCAGCACGTCCCCGGTCCCCGAGAAGCGCTCGCCGAGGACCCGGACGCTGTACAGCTCGCAGTCGGGGGCGGTCCGGCGGATGATCCCGGCGCAGGCGGTGCCGTGGCCGCAGGTGTCACCGGTCCCGGTCGGCTCGACCCGGATGCCGTCCTCGTCCTTGAGCACCACGTACGAGCCGTCGACCCGGCCCACCAGGGGGTGGTCCCGCTCGACGCCGCTGTCCACGACGCAGACCCGGACGCCCCGCCCGGTGGAGCCTCCCCAGGCCCACTCCGGGGTGATCCGGCGGCCGTCGGCCGCGACCGGGATCTCGTCCGGGCTGCGGCCGCGCAGGCTCCAGGTGAGCGCGGGCGCGGTGGGAGTGGTCATCGGGAAGGTCGCTCCTCTGCGGTCGTGGCTGCGGTCGTGGCCGGGGCTGTCGCACCGGCGGCGGCGTGGGCTTCGGCGGCCAGCTCGGCGGCCCGGCGGATGCCGACCAGGTGGCCCTTCGCGGCGAACCGCCGCAGCGCCAGGGCGGCGGCGGCCGCAGCCCGGTCGGGGCGGCCGAGGGCCAGCTCGGTACGGGCCTGGTCCAGCGCCGCCGTCGCCTGCACCACCGGCGAGTCCGTGCGCTCCGCCTCGGCCATCGCCTGCGCCGCCAGGGCCGAGGCATCGTCATGCTCCGGTGCGCGCAGCAGCGCCAGCGTGCCGTGCAGGTCGGCGGCGTCGGCCAGCGGAAGCGCGTCGGCCTCCCCGGAGAGCATCTCTGCGAGCAGGGGGAGTGCGCTCGCACGGTCGCCACCGGCGGCCAGCACTCGGGCCAGGTCGCGGGCGATCGCGCCGAGCAGGCCGGTGGCGCCCAGCTCGCGGCAGGCCCGGTCGGCCTGCCGGAGCAGCTGCGCGGCCCGGGTGGGGTTGTCCGCCAGCGCCTCCACCGCCGCCCGGAAGATCGGCAGGAAGACCCCGGCCTCCGCGAAGCCCAGCTCGCGGCCGAGCCGGTCGGCCTCCGCCAGGCACTCCCGGGCGCCGGACCAGTCCTCCTGCAGCGCCAGCAGCACCGCCAGCGGGCAGTTGAGGGTGACCCGGACGGCCCGCCGGTCGGAGCCGTGCTCGGCCAGCAGCGCGCGGCACCTCGCCACGGCCGCGGGCACGGGGGCGGGCCCCAGCCACAGCGAGACGCCCATCGCCCCGAGCGCCGCCGCCCGCTCCGGCTCGGCGTCGGCCCGTACGGCGTGCTCCAGCGCCCGGTCGAGCAGGGCCTCGGCAGTGCCGTGACGGCCCAGCAACTGCTGCTGCTGGGCGAGCCGCAGGCAGGCGCGGGCCGTCCCGAGGTGGTCGCGGGCGGCCTCGAAGACCGGCAGCGCCTCGCGGGCCGTCCGGGCGGCGTGCCCGAGGTCCTGGCCCGGGTCCAGCACCGCCAGACCCAGCCGGGCGTGGGCCGCGACCACCGGGTCGTCGGTCGTGGCGACCTCCTGGAGCAGCCGCCGGCCCTCCTCCGTACGCCCGGTGGCCAGCCGCACCTCGGCCAGCGGCCAGGCCGCGGTCAGCCAGGCCGGCTCGCCGGGCCTGGCCAGCTCGACCGCCCGCTCCAGCAGTTCCCCGGCCCAGCCGAGGTCCGCGCGGGCCAGTGCCTGCGCGCCGGCGGCGGCCAGCAGAGCGGCGGCGCGCAGCCGCAGGACGTCGGTGTGCGGGTCGATCAGGCCGAGCTCACTGCGGTAGCGGTGGGCCTTCGCCAGGTGACCCCCGACCGTGCCTTCCGCCGCTCCCCGCTCGGCGAGCAGGCCGGCGGCCCGCTCGTGCCGGTCGGCGCGCACCCGCTTGGCCATGCTCTGGTACGAGACCTCCTGCACCAGGCCGCTGCTGAAGCGGTAGCGCGTCTCCCGGCCGGCCGGCTCGACCAGCCGGCGGCGGGTCAGCCGGTGCAGGGCGGGGCGGACGGCGTCCAGGCCGGCCGCGGCCGGCTGCAGTTCGCCGCCGGGACGGCCCTCGGGACCGCTCAGGGCCAGGCCCGTCAGCTCGTCCCGGCCGAAGTCGCGGCCGACCACGGCGGCCAGTGAGAGCGCCGTCCGCTCGGCGGACTCCAGGGCGTCGATCCGGGCGCCGAGCAGGGCATGGACGGTCGGCGGCAGTTCGTCCGGGTGCCGGTCCTCGGCGACCATGGCAAGCAGTTGCTCCAGGTGCAGCGGGTTGCCCTCGGCACGCTCCAGCGCCTGGGCGGGGACGGCCTCGCCGGGGCCGGTCCCGTGCCCGGAGACCTCGGCGAGACCGGCGGCCAGCCGGGCACTCTCGGCGCCGGACAGCCCCGGCAGCAGGACGGACCGCCCGTCCGCACCCCACTCGGGGCAGTGCTCCAGCAGCTCCAGCCGGGCCGCGCAGACGATCAGCACCCGCCCGTCCGTGAGCCTGTCGGTGATCCGCTCCAGCACCTCGCGCAGCACGGGCCCGGCCCAGTGGAAGTCGTCCAGCACCAGGACCACCGGGCGGTGCCGGGCGAGCTCGGCGAGCAGCGGGACCAGCGCGGCACAGGTGTCCTCGACGGAGGGGTTGGGCGTGCCGTCCCGCAGCAGACCGTGCCGCAGCACCGCCGGGACGGGATCGCCCGGCGAGCCGTCCAGCAGCCGGCCCAGCGCGTCCGCGAGCGGGGTGAGGCTGCCGCTGTCGCCGTACGGGCGGCAGCGCCCTGCGCCCCAGCGCACGGTGGAGCGGCCGAGCCACTCCCGGATCAGCCGGGTCTTGCCGAGGCCCGCCTCGCCGTAGACCGTGACCAGCCTCGTGTCGGGCTCGGCCAACGCGGTGTCGAGCTCGGCGAGTTCGGGCTCCCGGCCGACGAATGGGGTGTCGAAGCGGCGCAGCAGTTCGGGGTCGTCGCCCTGCAGGCCGAGCAGCCGGTGAGCGCGGACGGGCTCGGACTTGCCCTTGAGCGAGAGCAGCCCGGCGTCCTCGACCACGGCGGCCGCGCCCACCGCGCGGAGGGTGTCCGGGCCGATCAGGATCTGCCCGGCCCCGGCGTTCTGCTCCAGCCGGGCGGCCACGTTCACCACCTCGCCCGAGACCAGGGCCTGCCGGGCGGAGGCGTCCGCATTGGCGACCGCCTCACCGGTGTTGACGCCGATCCGGACGTCGAGCCGGATGCCGAGGGCGGCCGTCAGCTCCGAGTTGAGCTCGGCCAGCGCTGCCAGCATGTCCAGGGTGGCGGCCAGCGCCCGGCGGGCGTCGTCCTCGTGCATCACCGGGATGCCGAAGACCGCCATCACCGCGTCGCCGATGAACTTCTCGACGGTGCCGCCGTGGGCCTCGATGCGTGAGGTCATCAGCTCGAAGTAGCGCAGCGTCACCGAGCGCAGGGCCTCCGGATCCAGCCGCCCGGAGAGGGCGGTGGAACCGACCAGGTCGCAGAAGACCACGCTGACCACCTTGCGCTCGTCCGCGCGGGGCGCCGGAGCGGACGGGCGCGGCGAAGGGGCGCACGGTGTGCCGCAGTGCAGGCAGAACCGCGCGCTGTCGGGCAGCTCGCCCGCGCACGAGGGGCAGTTCACGGCCTGGCCTCCTGTCGCTCGGGGTCGGTCGGTTCACAGAGTCACGGTTGGTTCACAGAGTCAGAAGAGCGCGCCGCCGGCCACGGTCCCGTGCGCCTGGACCTCGGGCTCGACCTCGTCCAGCCGGGCCTTGATGTCGAGCAGCAGCGCCAGCTCCTCCTCGCTGAGCGAGCCGAAGACCTGCAGCTGCTCGTCGGTCAGCACGTCCACGGGGAAACCGGCGGCGGCCAGTACGGCGATCGTCCGGGGGTCGGGAGCGGTCATGGGTCGGGCGTCCTCTCGGTTCGGGAGTCCTGGCGCGCCAGCCGGGTGAACAGTTCGGTGGCCGCGTCCACGGTGTGCAGGGCGCTGACCGCCACGGCGGTCTCCTGCGCCTGGTCCAGCGGGAGTTCGTCGAGGATCCGGCCGAGTTCCGCGCTGTGGCCGGTGTCCAGCACCGCGTGGTGGCTGACGGTCTGGAAGGCCGCGCCGGGCAGCCCGGTGTCGGCGGCCAGCCGTTCGGCCAGCCACGGTGCGGGGGCGTTGTTCTCCAGCACGGTGATGTAGCCGAGCAGGGAGACGGGGTGGAAGTGCTCGACCCAGTAGTACTGGGGGCCGACCAGCCGGGCGACCACCGGTGGTGGCTGCTGCCGGAGCGGGCCGTGCGGATCGAGCCCGGCGGCGGCCAGGTCGGCCAGCAGCCAGTCGTCGTGGCCGCGTTCCTCCTCGATGTGCCGCGCCAGGTAGTCGGCGAGCGGCCCGGCCACCGGGTCGGCCGGCCCGAGTGCCGTACAGCGCCGGACGGCGAGCTCCATCAGCGGGACGGAGGCCCTGATCACCTCGTGCATGGTGCGCAGGTAGCGGCCGTACCGCTCGGTGAGCCCGTCGGGGCGCCAGAGTTCGGCCATCGCCGCGTTCAACGGCGGTGCGGCCAGGGCGAGTTTGAGGTGCAGCGCGCTGCTTCGGGTGATCACTGTGGGGCACCTCCGGGCGCCTCGGCGCCGAGGGTGACCAGCTCGGCGTAGCGCGGGCTGCCGAAGCGGCGGACCAGGGCGGCCGGGCCGGCGGCGCGCTGGGTGCGGGCCGACTGGAGGTCCAACAGCTCCCCGACCGGGCCGGAGCCGTCGCGTTCGGCGGCGGCCAGCACGCCGGGGCGCTCGGCGAGGGCCCGGCAGCCGCTGCAGTATCCGGAGCAGTCGGACAACTCGCCGTAGCGGGCGTACAGATGGGCCGGGCCGACCGCGCGGAGCATGCGCAGGGCAGGCGAGGCGAGCGACCGCCGACGGATCGCGCCCCAGCCGTCCCGGGAGACGTGGCCGAGCAGCAGGTGCGGGGGCACAGGCCGGCGGTCGACGGTGTCCTGGTTGCAGCAGGCCAGTACGGCGCCGTCCTGGGCCACCACCGGCCAGGCGGCCATCGCGCAGGGCAGCGGCCTGCCGTCGGGCCCCGGCGTGTTCGCCCCGGCGGCCCAGGCGGCGGCCCGGCCGACCGCGCGGAGCTCGTTGACCAGCATCGGTACCTGCCCGCCGAAGGTCCGCCGGACGTCCGCGGTCAGCTCGGCGAGGTACGGGTCCTCCGGCCCGGTGCCCGTGATGTGCAGGCTCACCGGGACGCCGTCGTCCAGGACGGCGCGCAGCGCCCGGAACACCTCGGCCCTGGGGATCTCGCGCTCGTGGAAGGCGTCGATGCTCGCCGAGAAGTGGTCGAGGGTCCTGATCGTCGCCCGGATCCGGGCCGGGATCCGCTCCTGGCGGGCGAAGAACATGCCGCTCAGCAGCGCCGTCCGGGCCCCGGAGGCGCGGGCGGCGGTGGCCAGCTCGGCCGCGAGCGCGGGGCGCAGCAGCGGCTCGCCGCCGGTGAGCAGCACCAGCTCGGGCCGGTCCTCGGGAGTGAAGGAGCCTACGAAGCGCAGCAGTTGCTCCCCGTCGGGATCGGTACCGCGCATCGTGGAGGAGGTCGAGCAGTGCGCGCAGCTCAGTGGGCAGCGCGGGGTGAGGGTGACCAGCAGCCCGGCGCACGGCACCGGGCGCAGCCCGACCAGCTCGGCCAGGTCCATCGGATCACCTCCCCTTCTGCCCAGCACCATCGCGGCGAAGGGTTCGGTACGGGTTCAGAGCCGCCCCGGATTCGGTACATCCGCAGCTCAGCGGGGTGATCGCGGGTGCCGTACGGGCCGTGGGGCGGCCGGGAACCGGCCTGCCGAGCGGCGCTGAGCTGGGCGTACACCGTCCCTGTACCGGAACCGAACCGTTCCCGTGGCGGCCCTTCCTAGCTTTCTCGGCGTCGGCGGGACGACCGCCGGCCCGACCCCGGTATGTGACCTGTGATTGGAGATCACCATGGCTGAGAACACCGAGCCCACCCGCGACGAGGCCGACGTTGTGGCGCACAGCGACGAGGACACCCCGTGGTGCGTGATCAACACCGGTACCACCAAGGCCGACGAGCCCGAGGTCGTGGCCCACAGCGACGAGGACACCCCGTGGTGCGTCATCAACACCGGTACCACCAAGGCGGATGAGGAGACCCCCGAGGTCGTCGCGCACACCGCTGACGAGGACACCCCCTGGTGCATCATCAACACCGGCACCAGCAACTGATCAGGACAGCTCACGGGGCCTGCCGCCCGGCGGCGGGCCCCGTCCCCTCCCTGCCCGCCGCCGCACCCCTCTGGAGGCATCAGTGCCCGCAACGCAGTCCGCACCCGAAGCCCACCGGAGCCGCCTGATCAAGGCGGAGGGCGGCGGTTGGTGGTTCCTCGGCGACGGCGGCTTCGCCCGGCTGCGGGCGGCCCAGGTCGGCCCGGACGGCACGCTGCTGCCCGGCGCCGAGCGCTACCTGCGCGAGAGCGGCCTGTACGACGCCAAGCCGTTCCGCTCGTACTCGCTGACCGTGCTGACCAGCACCGACTGCAACCTGGGCTGCGGCTACTGCTTCCAGAACACCGGGCAGGACCCGAAGGGCGGCAACCGGCCGCCGCGGATCAAGCACGCCCGCCTCACCTCGGAGATGATCGGCGAGGTCCTCGACTTCACCCGGGAGCGGATGACGGCGGCCGGCCTGGACCGGCTCTCGCTGATGCTGTTCGGCGGCGAGCCGCTGCTCAACCCGCGCGGAGCCCGGGAACTCCTGCGCCGCGCCGCCGACCTGGGCGAGCTGAACGCGAGCATGGTGTCCAACGGCACACTGCTCACCCCGCTGGTCGCCAAGGAGCTCAACGCGGCCGGCCTCGGCTCCGTCCAGATCACCTTCGACGGCGACCGGGAGGAGCACGACGCGATCCGGATCAGGCGCTCCGGCGGCGGCACCTTCGACGTGATCGTGAGCAACGTCGCCAAGGCGATGGCGGCCACCTCGCTCCGCTGGCACCTGCGGATAAACGTCTCGCACCTCAACCGGCACGGCATGGACGACCTGGTGGAACGCCTCGCCGCCACGCTCGACCCGGCCCGCTGCAGCCTGCAGTTCGCCCTGATCGGCGATGTGGGCGTCGGCTACGGCAACGACCTGGCGTACGGCAGCTCGCTCGCCGGGGACTTCACCCGCTGGCACGGCCGCGCGCTGGAGCTGGGCTTCGCCGTGTCCCGGCCCAAGCCCAACACCGGGTGCCAGGCCTGCTCGTTCAAGGACGGCCGGTACGGCGCCGTGGTCAACGCCGACGGGGTGCTGTCGAGCTGCTGGGAGACGGCCGGCCGGCCCGGCTGGGAGGTCGGCACACTCGCCGACGGCTACCTCTCCGCCGAGGAGACCGAGGGGCGCTGGATCGCCTGCGACGACCAGTACCAGCACGGGGAGCACGCGGCGGCGCTGGCCGCCTTTCAGGACCAGGTCGACGCATCCCTGCTCGACCGGTTGAACGCGGCCGGACGCCTCTGACGCCCGGCCTCTCTCGGAGGTGGACCATGGCTGAGTCCGGAGTGCTGCGCACCAACCGGGACTTCCGAAGGTTCTGGGTCGGCTCGGCGCTGTCGACGCTGGGCTCCCAGATGTCGCTGATCGCCTTCCCGCTCCTGGTGCTGTCGCTCGGCGGCGGCGCCGCGCAGGCCGGTCTGGTGGCCTCCTGCTCCCTGGTCACCAGGATGCTGTTCCGGCTGCCCGCAGGGCAGTTGGCGGACCGGATGGACCGGCGCAGGCTGATGCTCGGCGCCGACCTGGTCCGCCTGGTCACGGTCGGCAGCATCCCGCTGGCGGCCGGCCTCGGACACCTGGGGTACCCGCACCTACTGGTCGTTGCGGTGATCGAGGGGATCGCCACGGCCGTCTTCAGCCCGGCGAGCACCATCGCCGTCCGGGACGTGGTGCCCGAGGAGCAGCTGTCGGACGCGCTCGCCAAGGACCAGGCCGCGCTGGCCGCGGCCTCGCTGATCGGTCCCTTCCTCGGCGGCTGGCTGTTCACCGTCGACCGGATCCTGCCGTTCACCGCGGACGCCGCCTCGTACGCCGTCTCGGCCGTCCTGCTGCTGCGGATGGTCACCAAGCCCCCGCAGCCCGCCGAGGGTGAGAAGGCCGACAACAGCCCGACGGCAGGCCTGCGGTGGCTCGCCAGGCAACCGGCGCTGCTGCGCGCGCTGGCCTTCGGCGCACTGCTCAACCTGGTGGGCTCCTCGGCCGAGGTCGCCATGGTGGTCACCCTGCGCGGCAGCGGCACCGGGGGCACCTCGATCGGTCTGGTGATGGCCTGCGCCGGTGTCGGTGCGGTACTCGGCTCGCTGGCCGCACCCCAGGTGATGAAGCTGCTCAAGCCCGGGCAGCTGTTCCTGACCATCGGCGCGGTCTGGTCCGGGGGCCTGGCGGCGTTCGCGGTCACCCAGCAGCCCTGGGTGCTCGGGCCGCTGCTGGTGCTGCTCATCCTGCTCACCCCTCCGGCCGGGATCGTTGTCGGCCAGGCCCTGCTCAGCCAGTCCCCGCGCGAGCTGCTCGGCCGGGTGAGCACGGCCGCCAACCTGCTGATCGCCGGACTGGCCGCGCTCGGCCCGGTGGTGACCGGCGCCGCGCTGGAGGGTCTCGGGATTTCGCCGACCTGGCTGGTGCTGGCCGGCCTGATCGCCGCCGCCACGCTGGTCGCCGCGCTGCCGATGCTCCGGGACACCGGCCTGGCACCCGAGCGGCAGGAGCAGGAACGGTCGTCGGAGCCGGCCGCCGCCTAGTGGCTCCGCCAGTAGGCGAGGCAGCTGAGCCAGTTGCACGACCAGGGGCGCGAGGAACTGCGCGAGATCGGAAGGCAGCGGCCTGCAGCCTCCCGCTTCGCGCAGTTCTCCCCCAGCCTTCGGCCGGGAGGTGCCCCCACGCGCCCCCGGGATGCCCAATTGCGGCGAACTGCGCGACATCGGACGTACGAGGAGCCATGACCGGACCCGTCGAGTACCCGCCCGCCCCGCGCGCCGAGCTGGTCGAGGACCTGCACGGCCACCGGGTCGCCGACCCGTACCGCGCCCTGGAGGACCCCGCCGACCCGCGTACCGAAGCCTGGTCGGCCGCTCAGGACGAGCTCTACCGACAGGTGCGGGCGGGCTGGCCCGATCTCGGCCGACTCCGCGAGCGGGTCGGGGAGTTGCTCGACACCGGCTCCGTCTCGGCTCCGCTGGTGCACGGCGCCCGGAGCTTCCACACCCGCCAGGAGCCCGGCCAGGACCAGCCGGTGCTGGTGGTGGTCGAGGACGGCCGGGCCCGTACGCTGCTCGACCCGCAGGTCATCGACCCGACGGGCCGGACGGTACTCGACGAGTGGTCCGTGTCCCTCGAGGGTGAACGGGTGGCGGTCCAGACCTCGGTCGGCGGGACGGAGGACTCGGTGCTGCACGTCCTGGACGTGGCCACCGGCACCGTCCTGGACGGCCCGATCGACCGGCTGCGGCGCTCCTCGGTGGCCTGGCTGGCGGGCGGGGAGGCCTTCTCCTACGTCCGGCGCCTGCCGCCCGAGCTGAACCCCGGCGAGGAGCGTTACCACCGCCGGGTCTGGCTGCACCGGATCGGCACCGACCCGGCCGAAGACGTGCAGATCTTCGGCGAGGGCCGCGCCGCCAGCCAGTTCTACGCCGTGGCCACGGACGGCCGGCTGCTCACGGTCACCGCCACGGCCGGAGCCTCGCCGCGCACCGACATCTGGGTCGCCGACCTCGCCGACCACACCGGGGGCAGCCCGGAACGCCCGCTGCTGCGCCCTGTCCAGGAGGGCGTGGACGCCCGGACCGCCGCGTACCCGCGCGGCGGTGCGCTCTACCTGCGCACCCAGCGCGAGGCACCGCGCGGCCGGGTCGAGCTGGTCGACGGCGCGAGGCGACGCGTACTCGTCCCGGAGGACCCGGAGGCGGTGCTGGAGGACTTCGCCGTCCTGGACGGCCCCGAGCTGCCCCGCCCGCTCGCCCTGGTCACCCGGACCAGGCACGCGCTCAGCGAGATCACCGTCCACGACCTGGCCACCGGTGAGCGGCTCGGCGAGGTCCGGTTGCCCGGCAGCGGCACGGTCGGGCGGCTGCGCGTCCGGTCCGAGCCCGGCCACGAGGCCTGGTTCGGGTACAGCGACCACGTCACGCCGTCCCGGGTGCTGCACTTCGACGGCCGGACCGGCCGCACCGAGCCCTGGGCGTCCCCGGCCAGGACGCCGGCGTCCGGGGTGAAGACCTGTCAGCTGGTCTACCGCTCCCACGACGGCACCCCGGTGCGGATGTTCGTGATCTCCCCGACCGGCCGGCCGGACCGGCCGCGCCCCACCGTGCTCAGCGGCTACGGCGGCTTCGGCGCCTCGATCGTCCCGGGGTACGCGGCGCAGGCGCTGGCCTGGGCCGAGGCCGGCGGCGTGTACGCCTTCGCCTGCCTGCGCGGCGGCGGGGAGGAGGGCGAGGAGTGGCACCGGGCCGGTCGGCGCGAGCGCAAGCAGAACACCTTCGACGATCTCGACGCGGCGGCCGACCACCTGGTGGCCGAGGGCTGGGCGGACCGGGAGCGGCTCGGGCTGGTCGGCAGCTCCAACGGCGGGCTGACGGTGGCCGCCGCCCTCACCCAGCACCCGGAGAAGTACGCGGCCGTGGCCTGCGTCGCTCCGCTGCTCGACATGGTGCGCTACGAGCTCTCCGGGATGGGGCCGAGCTGGCGGGACGAGTACGGAAGTGCCGAGGAGCCGGGCGAGTTGGCGACGCTGCTCGGGTACTCGCCGTACCACGCGGTGCGCCCCGGCGTCCGGTACCCGGCGGTGCTGTTCGGCGTGGCGGACGGGGACACCCGGGTCGATCCGCTGCACGCCCGCAAGATGTGCGCGGCGCTTCAGGACGCCTCCGCCGGCGAGGGCCCCGTCCTGCTGCGGCGGGAGTCGGGCGTGGGGCACGGGGTGCGCGGTGTCGAGGCCACGGCGGGGCTCTTCGCCGAGCTGTTGGCGTTTCTCTTCGACCGGCTGGGGATGCCGAACTGACGGATCGTCGGGAAATCCGATCGCTTGTCCGGTTTGCGACTCCGGGTGTGTTGCTGCATGCAGCATGCTGCACCGGGCCTGCCCTTGGCTCGCGTGCCGCTTGAGCGGCAGTCTTCAGGTGTCAGGGGAATCCCGGGGCAAACCCGGTCGATTCCACCGGATCCGACCCAAGGGGAGCAAATGAAGCGAGCCCGTGCTCTGACCGTGGTGATCGCCGGCACCTTCGCCTTCGGCGCACTGCCCCTCGCGGCCGCTCACGCCGCCTCCGGTGGTGCAGCTCCCGAGGCCCACGCCAAGGCCCGTGCCGAAGCGGGCGTCGAGGCCGGTGCGTTCCGCCTCGGGAAGCCCGTGCTGCCCGCGCTGGACACCGCCTGGGGCCACTGACGGCCATCATGCACCGATCGAAGGACCCGGGGCCGGCCGTGCTCGGCGGCCTCCTGTGCGGCCTGGTCAGCGGGCTGGCCCTGGCGCTGGCCGTGACGCTGCTGCGGGACGGGCGACGCCGCATCCATCTGCGCCGGGCCCGCGAGGTGCTGGCGGAGCCGGCCCGGCTCCCGTACCAGCCCTGGCCGTAGCCGATCCGGACGTGCCGGCGAGAAGCCCCGCGCGGAGCGGCCTCGCGGCCGGTCCGGTTCCCTGATCCGAAGGGGCAGCCGAGATGCTGGACGATGTACAGACCCTGCGGGTACCGCCGCTGCCGGGCGCCCGCCCCGGCACCGCCGTCCGGTTCCGGATCCTCGGCGAGCTGGCGGTGGAGATCGACGGCGGGCCTCTGCCGCTCGGCCCGGTCAAGCAGCGGCTGGTGCTTGCCGCGCTGCTCTGCCGCCCCAACACCACCGTCTCCACCGACCTGCTGACCGAGGCGGTCTGGGGCGACGAACCGCCCAGGTCGGCCCGCAAGAACCTGCAGGCCTACGTCTCCGCACTGCGCAAGCTGCTGGGCCGGGCCGGCGGCCAGGAACGCCTGGTGCACCAGTCGGCGGGCTACGTCCTGCGGGTGGGCCCGGCCGAGCTCGACCTGCTGCGCTTCGAGGAGCTGGCCCGGGCGGGCCGGCAGGCCGTCCGCCTCGGCGCCGGCGCGCACGCGGCCCGGCTGCTCCGCGAGGCGCTGGACCTGTGGAGCGGCCCGCTGCTGGCGGATCTGGCGCACAGCGAGGTGATCCGGCAGGAGGCGGACCGGTACGCGACCCGTCGGCTGGCCGTCCACGAGGACTGGGCCGAGGTGGAGTTGGAGCTGGGCCATGCGCCGGCCGTCGCCGAGTCGCTGGCCGAGGTGCTCCGCGAGCACCCGATGCGCGAGCGGCTGTGCGCCGCCCAGATGACCGCGCTCTACCGCTCCGGGCGGCAGTCCGAGGCCCTGGCCGCCTACGACGACCTGCGGCAGCTGCTGGCCCGCCAGCTCGGCCTGCGGGTCAGCCCGGCGCTGGAGGCCCTGTACCGCTCGATGCTGGACGGCCGCGACGGGCGTGACGGCCGTGACGAGGCCGGGCCGCCCGCCCAGCCGGCCCGCCAGGAGCGCCCCTGCACCGTCCTGCCCACCGATCTGCCCGACTTCACCGGCCGCGCGGAGCAGGTACGGGAGCTGCAGGAGGCGCTCTCCGGGGAGGGCCGGCTGGTCGTGCTGAGCGGCCCGGTCGGCGTCGGCAAGACCACCCTGGCCGTCCATGTCGCCCACCGGCTGCGCCAGCAGTACCCGGACGGCCGGCTGACCGTACGGCTGCGCCGGGAGGACGGCTCGCCCCGGCACCCGAGTTCCGTACTGGCCGAGCTCTGCCGGGTCACCGGCCTGCTGGGCGCCGTGCCGGAGGACGAGGAGGAGGCCGCCGCGGTCTGGCGCTCCTGGCTGACCGGCCGCCGGGTGCTGGTCGTGCTCGACGACGCACCGGACGAGGCCAGCATCCGCCACCTGCTGCCCGGCGCGGGCGCGGGCTCGGTGCTGGTCACCAGCCGGAGCAGACTGGCCGGGCTCGGGCCCCTGCACCGCCTGGAGCTCGGGCCGTACGCGCTGGACGAGGCGGTCGAGCTGCTCGCCCGGATCGCCGGCGACGGCCGGGTGCCGGCGGACCGCTCCTCCGCCGAGCGGATCGTCACGGCGATCGGCCTGCTGCCACTGGCCGTCCGGGTGAGCGGGACCAAGCTCGCGGTGCTGCGCCGGCTGACACCGGCCGAGTACGCCGACCGGCTGGAGCGGAGCCCTTCGCTGCTGGACGAGCTGGCGGCAGGTGACCTCGCGGTGCGCTCCCGCCTGGCGGGCTGGTGGCGTGAGCTCCCCGAGGTGGTACGGGCGGTGCTGCGCTGCCTGGGCCGGCTGCCGGGGCCGCTGTTCACCCTGGCGGAGGCGATGGCCGCGCTGGGCTGCGGCGAGCAGGTGGCCCTGCGGGTGGTGGAGAGCCTGATCGAGGTGTGCGTGCTGAGCTGCCCGATCGGCGAGGTGTCGGCGCATGTCGCGCTGTACGAGATCCCGCTGCTGGCCCAGGTCTACGCGCGTGAACAGGCCGATGGTGAGCGCCTGTTGGGCTAGCCGTGTTTCCGCAGCGTACCGGCCGGATGAATGATGATCGATTCTCCTGATGTGCAGGTAAAGGGATAGTCGAATCTTCGACCTGCCCATTGTTGACCTGCTCACGCCTGCCCTAGCGTCAGCGCCGGATCCCAGTCGATTGCGGCGGCCTGATCGCCCGCTGCCTCGGCCTGCCCGGCTGCCGACGCTCACCAGCGCCTGTGCGGCTGTCCTCCCCACAAGCACAGCCCCTCGGTTCACCGGCCACAGGAGGCAGTTCGTTGCGTACCCCCACCATGCCCGCGTCCACCCGCCGGACCGTTCTGGCGCTCGCGGGCACCGCCGCCCTCGCCCTCTCCAGCTTCGCCGCCGCCGCCCCCGCAGGCGCCAGCGCCACCCCCACCGTCTACTCCAAGGGCGGCACGTCCTGGGTGAAGGCCTGCGACACCCTGGCCAAGGGCGACACGATGTCGTGCAAGGCCCTCAAGGTCACCAGCACCGCCCAGAAGGTCAACGCGCTCGGCGTCACCCCCAACGCCACGCCGTCCGGCTTCGGCCCGAGCGACCTGCTCAGCGCGTACAACCTGGCCGCCAACGGCGGTGCGGGGCAGACCATCGCGATCGTCGACGCGTACGACGACCCCAGCGCCGAGTCGGACATGGCGGTCTACCGCGCCCAGTACGGCCTGCCGGCCTGCACCACCGCCAACGGCTGCTTCAAGAAGGTCAACCAGACCGGCGGGACCAAGCTGCCGCGCGCCAACAGCGGCTGGGCGGGCGAGATATCGCTCGACCTGGACATGGTCTCGGCGATCGCCCCGAACGCGAAGATCATCCTGGTCGAGGCGAGCAGCGCGTCCATGACCAACCTCGGCACCTCGGTGAACACCGCCGTCAGCCTCGGCGCCAAGTTCGTCTCCAACAGCTACGGCGGCGGCGAGTCCTCCTCGGACACCAGCTACGACACCTCGTACTTCAACCACCCGGGCGTCGCCATCACGGTCAGCTCCGGTGACGGGGCGTACGGCGTGGAGTACCCGGCGGCGTCCAAGTACGTCACCGCGGTCGGCGGCACCGCCCTCAAGCGCGACTCCAGCAGCCGCGGCTGGAGCGAGTCGGTCTGGTACACCAACAGCACCGAGGGCGCCGGCTCCGGCTGCTCCGCGTACGACGCCAAGCCCACCTGGCAGAAGGACACCGGCTGCGCCAAGCGCACCGTCGCCGACGTCTCGGCGGTGGCCGACCCGGCCACCGGCGTCGCGGTCTACCAGACCTACGGCGGCAGCGGCTGGGCGGTCTACGGCGGCACCAGCGCCTCCGCGCCGATCATCGCGGGCGTGTACGCGCTGGCCGGCACCCCTTCTGCCGGCAGCACCCCGGCGTCCTTCCCGTACGCCCACACCGGCTCGCTGAACGACGTGACCACGGGCTCGAACGGCACCTGCTCGCCGTCCTACCTCTGCACGGCCGGTACCGGCTACGACGGCCCGACCGGTCTCGGCACCCCGAACGGAACCGCCGCCTTCGCCGGCTGATCCGATGCTGAGGGCCCGTCCGTCTGGGGGCGGGCCCTCACCCTTTCGCCGCATACCGGGTGCCCTGCCCCGGAGGTCCACGCAGGCTGGTGACGATCTGTGACCAGCCGGTGAGACGAGGTGGCCCGTGGGCAGTGTGGCCGAGCAGATGGTGGAGGTCCTCCGGCAGGCCGGGGTGGAGCGGGTCTACGGGGTCGTGGGCGACAGCCTGAACCCGGTGGTGGACGCCATCCGCCGCACCGACGGCATCTCCTGGGTGCACGTCCGCAACGAGGAGGCCGGCGCCTTCGCGGCCGCCGCCGACGCCGAACTGACCGGGAGCCTCGCGGTCTGCGCCGGCTCCTGCGGTCCGGGCAACACCCACCTGATCCAGGGGCTCTACGACGCCCAGCGCAGCGGGGTGCCGGTGCTGGCCCTGGCTTCACACATCCCGTCCGGGCAGATCGGTACCGGCTTCTTCCAGGAGACCCACCCCGAGCGGGTCTTCACCGACTGCAGCAGCTTCTGCGAGATGGTCAACACCCCCGCCCAGCTCCCGCGCCTGTTGAGGGTCGCGGTGCAGCACGCGCTCGGCGCGGGCGGCGTCTCGGTGCTGGTCTTCCCCGGCGACGTCGCCGCCCTCCCGGCCGCAGGACCGACCGGGACGAGCCACTTCCTGACCGAACAGGCCCATGCCGCACCGCCCTGGTCACAGGTGCAGGCGATGGGCGCGGCACTCAACGCGGCCTCCAGCGTGGCCCTGTTCTGCGGCGCCGGGGTGCGCGGCGCCCATGCCGAGGTGATGGAGCTGGCGGGGCGGGTGCTGGCTCCGGTCGGGCACTCGCTGCGCGGCAAGGAGTGGATCCAGTACGACAACCCGTACGACGTCGGCATGAGCGGCCTGCTCGGCTACGGTGCCTGCCACGAGGCACTGCACCAGGCCGAGTTGGTGGTGCTGCTCGGCACCGATTTCCCGTACGACTCCTTCCTGCCGCAGGCCCGTACGATCCAGGTCGACCACGACGCGACCCGGCTCGGCCGCCGCACACCGCTCGAACTCGCCGTGCACGGCGACGTGTCGGCCACCCTGCGGGCGGTGCTCCCGCTGCTGGAGCAGAAGCAGGACCGCAGCTTCCTGGACGAGCTGTTGAACAAGCACTGCCGGGCGCTGGAGGACGTGGTCGGCGCGTACACCAGGAACATCGAGAAGCACCTGCCGATCCACCCCGAGTACCTGGCCTCGGTGCTGGACGAACTCGCGGCCGACGATGCGGTGTTCACGGTGGACACCGGCATGTGCAACGTCTGGGCGGCCCGCTACCTCACCCCGAACGGCAGGCGCCGCGTGATCGGCTCCTTCCTGCACGGCTCGATGGCCAACGCGCTGCCGCACGCGATCGGCGCCCAACTCGGCTTCCCCGGGCGGCAGGTGATCTCGATGTCCGGGGACGGCGGGATCGGCATGCTGCTGGGCGAGCTGCTGACGGTCGCCAAGTACCGGCTGCCGGTGAAGACGGTGGTCTTCAACAACGGCGCACTCGGCATGATCAAGCTGGAGATGCTGGTCAGCGGCTACCCGGAGGCGGAGATCGACAACGGGGACGTGGACTACGCGGCGATCGCCCGCGCGATGGGCATCCAGGCGAAGCGGGTGACCGACCCGGCGAAGGTGCGCGAGGTACTGGCGGAGGCGCTGGAGCGGCCCGGGCCGGTGCTGGTGGACGTGGTCACCGACCCCAATGCGCTCTCCATCCCCCCGCGCATCACGGCGGCCCAGCTCAAGGGCTTCGCACTGGCGGCGGGGAAGACCGTCCTGTCGGGCGGGGTGGGCAGGATGATCGACCTGGCGCGGAGCAATCTGCGCAACATCCCGCGGCCCTGAGGCCGAGGTAATTTGCCTCTGAGGCACATTTCTTGCCTGACGGGCACGGCGGGTGTGCACTGGTGCCATGACTGACGACCAGGAGGTCACGGGCCTCGGCGCCCGCCTGCGCGAGCAGCGGCTGGAGAGCCGGCTCACGCTGGAGACGGCCGCCGGCCGGGTGGGCCTCTCACCAGCGTATCTGTCCCGCCTGGAGACCGGCCGACGGCAGCCCTCGCTGCCGGTGCTGCTGGGGCTGGCCAGGGCGTACGGCACCACGGTCTCCGGGCTGCTCGGCGAGGTGCCGTCCCGGCCCGATCCGGTCGTCCGGGGCGGCGCGATCGAACCGGGACGGGCCGGCGGCTGGGGCTACCGGCGGGCCGGCGCACCCGGGCGGGCCATGCAGGCGCTGCACGTCCAGGTGCCGCCGGGCCTGCAGGACACGGTGGTCCGCGTGCACCCCGGCGAGGAGTGGCTGTACGTCACCCGGGGACGCCTGCGGCTCACCCTCGGCGAGCAGGTCCACCTGCTGGACGAAGGCGACTCCGCCCACTTCGACTCGCTCACCCCGCACTGCATCGCGGCCGACTCCGGCGACGGCGTCGAACTGCTCTTCCTGCACACCCTGCTGCAGAGCCCCGGCGGCGAACTCTGCCTGGGCGCACCCCACCGAGAGGAGGCCCTCGATGGCCAAGGTCACCACTGACGCCGGAAAGCCCACGGAGCACCGCGTGTGGATCCGGGCGGTCATCTACATCGCGGTCACCCACGCCTTCGCGGGCTTCGTGGTGCTGCTCTTCGCCCTCGGCGGGCGAGGCTAGCGTCGGGCTCAGCAGCCACTGGGGCGCCGTCGCCCGCCGCGTCGGGATTGCGCGAGCCGATGACCACGTCCAGGCCCGCCCGAGCGAATGCCCCGGCCAGGCTTCCGCCGACCTTGCCCGTACCGATGACCGCAATGCTCATGGTGCTCGCCCTTCCTGGCGCTCCGTCATTTCCGCTCTAGACGCGCCTGGTGGACCGGGGCATTCCCGTTGTCAGAGGCTGACCAGTGTGCACAGCGCGTCGAGGGCTCCCGCGAAGGCGCGGTCCGGCGGTGTGCCGTACCCGATCACCAGCGCGGGAGGCGCGTCCGGCGCGGGCCCGGCGGAGGCCGCGCGGCAGTCGGACATGGTGTTCACGGCCAGCCCCAGCCACCCCGCCTGGCGGAGCAGCTCCTCCTCGCTGAGCGAGCCGGGCGGTAGTTGCAGCACCGCGTGCAGTCCGGCCGCGATCCCGGTCACCCGGACCAGCGGGGCACGCTCGGCCAGGGCCGCGACCAGCTGGTCGCGGCGCCGTCGGTAGTGCAGCCGGCAGCGCCGGACGTGCCGGTCGAAGCCGCCCGAGGTGATCAGCTCGGCCAGCGTCAGCTGCTCGAACGCGCCCGACTGCCCGTCGGCCAGCTCCTTCTGCCGTACCACCGGCTCGACCAGGGCGGCGGGCAGGGCGAGCCAGCCCAGCCGTAGCCCCGGTGCCAGGCTCTTGCTCGCGGTGCCGGCGTACACCACGCGTTCCGGGTCGAGCGCCTGCATGGCGCCGACCGGTTGGCGGTCGTAGCGGAACTCCCCGTCGTAGTCGTCCTCGACGATCACCCCGCCGGTCTCCCTGGCCCAGGCCGCCGCGGCCGCCCGGCGCGCAGCCCGCAGCGGTACGCCGGTCGGGAACTGGTGGGCCGAGGTCAGCACGACCGCACCCACCCCCGAGCCGCTCAGCAGCTCGGTCCGTGCTCCGTCCTGGTCCAGCGGCAGCGCCACCGTCTCCAGGCCGACGGCCGTGATCACCCGATGCTGTGGCGGCAGCCCGTACTCCTCCACCGCGACGGTCCGCACGCCCTGCTCGCGCAGAGCGCCGCAGAGCAGGCCGAGGCCCTGGGTGTAGCCCGCGCAGATCAGGATCCGCCCTGGGTCGGTCCGCACCCCGCGCACCCGGGCGAGGTACTCGGCCAGAGCGCGGCGCAGTTCGATCCGGCCGCGCGGGTCCGAGTACCCGAAGGCCTCGTGCGGCGCCACGGTCAGTGCCCGGCGGGAGGCGGCCAGCCAGGCGGACCGCGGGAAGAGCGAGACATCCGGCCGGCCCGGCATCAGGTCGAAGCGGACGGCGGGCGTCCGCAGCAGGCCGGCCGTCGCCGGGACGGCGGACGGCGTGCCGCGCTCGGCCACCACCGTGCCGGAGCCCTGGCGGGCCGTCAGCCAGCCCTCCGCCGTGAGCTGCGCGTACGCCTCCGCGACGGTGTTCCTGGCGATGCCCAAGTCCCCCGAGAGGGCGCGTGAGGAGGGCAGCCGGGTGCCCGGTGGCAGCCGTCCGTCGCGGGCCGCCGAGCGCAGCGCGTCCTCCAGGGCGGCCCGCAGCCCGAGACCGCGAGCCCGCCCGGCGGACAGGTCCAGGTGCAGGTCGCCACCGAAAGTGGCCCAGGATTCCATCTCCCAAATGAACCATACGGCCGGGCCATTGTGCATCTACGGTTGAGCACATGACGACGAACGCGAACGATCTGGTCCCCGCCCCCGAGCAGCGCATCTCCCTCCCCGAGCAGGCGCCCGAGTGGTACCGCGCCATGATCAGGCTGGACGGGGCCGCCCGGCCCGCCGTCGACCCGGTCATCGGCGAACTGGTCCGGATCCACGCCTCGGCGATCAACGGCTGCGCCCACTGCCTGGACATGCACACCACCGACGCCCGCAAGGGCGGGGAGCAGGAGCACCGGATCTACGCCCTGCCGGCCTGGCGCGAGACGCCGTACTTCACCGCCCGTGAGCGGGCGGCGCTGGCCCTCACCGAGGCGATCACCCTGATCACCAAGGGGCATGTGCCGGACGAGGTCTACGACGAGGCGGCCAAGCAGTTCGACCCCCAGGAGCTGGCCCAGCTGATCGCCGTGATCATCTCCATCAACTCCTGGAACCGGATCGCCATCACCTCCCGGCTGAGCCCGGCCCCCAAGCAGAACTGACGCACCGTCCCCGTCCGAAATCCGCCAGATCCCGCCCGCCCCGGACTGACAGGCTCTCACCATGACGACTCAGCAGGACAAGGCCCGCCTCTTCCACGAGCTGCACTCCCCCGGCACCCCGCTGGTGCTGGCCAACGTCTGGGACGCCGCGAGCGCCCGGCTGGTGGCGGCCGCCGGTGCCCCGGCGATCGCCACCGCCAGCGCCAGCGTCTCCTGGAGCCTCGGCGCCCAGGACGGCGGCGGGCTCGACCGGGATCGGGCACTGGCCCGGACCGCCCTGATCGCGCGCTCGGTCGACCTGCCCGTCACGGCGGACCTGGAGAGCGGCTTCGCGGACACCCCGGCCGGGGTGGGCGAGACCATCACCGAACTGCTCGCCACCGGTGCCGTCGGCGTCAACCTGGAGGACGGGCTGCACGGCGGTCCGCACGCGCTGCGGCCTGTCGACGAGGCGGCCGAACGGATCGCCGCAGCCAGGGCGGCGGCCGACAGGGCGGGCGTGCCGCTCTTCCTCAACGCCCGTACGGACGTCTTCCTGCTGGGCATCGGCGAGCCCGCCGGACGCCTCGACGAGGCGGTGTCCCGCGCCCGGGCCTTCGTCGAGGCCGGGGCGAGCGGCATCTTCGTGCCCGGCGTGGTCGACGCCCCGACCGTCGCGGCACTCGTCGAGGCGCTGCCCGTGCCGCTCAACGTGCTGGCCTGGCCGGGCGCCCCGACCGTCCCCCAGCTGGCCGAGCTCGGCGTGGCCCGGGTCAGCCTCGGCCCCGGGCCGGCCAAGGTCGCGTACGCGGCGGTGAAGCGGGCGGCCGAGGAGGTCTACGCGACCGGTACGTACGAGGCGCTGGCCGGCGGGCTGGACTACTTCGAGCTGAACGGTCTCTTCGAGAGCTGACCCCTCCGGACAGGTCCCCGACAAACTTTCGGTCAAGTTCTGGCGCTGCCGTACCGGCGGGCCCGGATATGTGGTCGAGTCTCCCCGGCCCTGCTGCCAACAACCCGTGGCAGCGGGGCAATTGGTCAATGACGACTGGGGAGGAACTGTTGTCTGCACCAACCCGGACCAGACGATGGCTCACGATCTGTGCCATCGCGGCAACCATGGGCCTGATCGGCGCACCCGCCGGTGCCGCCGCGGGCTCAGGAGCGGCATCGCCCTTCGGAGCAGGGAAGTTGGCGGCGAAGGCGAAGGCCCACCTGGGCGGTGGCTTCCGCGCGGCGGTGGCGGCGGGAGGCGAGGGCGAGGGGGAGGCCGACGAGATCCAGGAAGGCGCCGACCAGCGCGCCGAGGCCCGGACCTCGCCCGGAATCGTCGCACCCGGCGCCTTCGCGGCGGCCTGGGCGCAGCTGAAGGCCCTGCCGCAGGCGGGCGGGGAGTGGAAGCACCTCACCGGCCTGCCGTACGACTCGGACGACCCCCGCTACCGGGACGTCTCCTCCAACTCCAGTGCGGGGATGGGGAAGGTCACCGGCCGGATGGCGGCCGTCGCCGCGGACGACCAGGGCCATGTGTACGCGGGCAGCGCGGGCGGCGGCGTCTGGCGTTCCTCCACCGGCGGCGGCCACTGGCAGCCGATCAGCGATCGACTGCCCACCCAGGCCACCGGTGCGCTCGCGCTCGACGGGCACGGACGGCTCTGGCTGGGCACCGGCGAGTCGACCACCAACGCCGACGGCTACCTGGGTGCCGGGGTCTTCGTCCTGGCGAACCCGGCCGACGGCCAGTTCGGCGAGCGCAGCCGGGTCGGTGGCGCCGAGCTGGACAGCACCAGCATCCACGCCATCCGCTTCGGCGGCGACAAGGCGTGGGCGGCCACCAGCAAGGGCGTGTGGAGTCACTCCCTGGCCGACCTCTCGGGCCCGTGGACGCTGGAGTTCGCGCCCAACCCCGACTACCTGCACGGTGGTGCGAAGGCCGCCGACCCCAGCGCCCCGTACAAGAACATCACCAGCGACATCGCCGTCGACCCGCGCGATCCGTCCAAGGTGGTCGTCGCGGTGGGCTGGCGCAGCGGCGACAGCTACAACGGCTTCTACACCGAGGTGGAGGGCAGTTGGCAGCGGATCGCCTCGCTCGGTGACCTGCCCACCGGTGCCGGGGACGTCGGCAGCGTGACCTTCGCCCGATCGGCGGACGGCTCGCGCTACTACGCGATCGACCAGTCGCCGCAGCAGCAGGCCACCGACCCGAACAGCGCGCTGGCCGGCATCTACGTCTCCAAGTCGGGCTCCCCGCTGGGGCCCTGGACGCGGATAGCCGACTACCGGAAGCTCGCCGCCGCCGGCTCGGGCCTCCAGCAGGAGGGCGACCTGCCGGGCCTCCAGGCCTGGTACGACCAGTCGCTCCAGGTCGACCCCACCAACCCGGACCACGTCTACGCCGGGCTGGAGGAGATCTTCGAGACCTCCGACGGCGGCGCCGGGTGGAAGGCCGTCGGCCCGTACTGGAACTTCAACTTCAGTTGCTGGAGCATCGATCCGGCCAAGCAGAGCGGCGACTGCCCGCAGACCACCCACCCCGATCAGCACGGCCTCGCGGTCGGCAGCTACCGCGGCAGGTCGTACCTGGTCGCCGGCAACGACGGCGGCGTCTACCGCCGCCCGCTGGTCGGGCAGACCGACGCGAGCGGGCACGCCACCGACTGGACGTCCCTCAACGACGGCACCATCGACACCCTGCAGTACTACTCCGTGGGGATCGGCAAGGACCCGTCCGGCCACGGCGTGGCCGTCAACGGAGGCCTGCAGGACAACGGGCAGTCCGTCCTGCGCAGCCGCGACCGGGTGATGGGCTCCAACTTCGGCGGTGACGGCGGCGACACCCTCACCGACCCGGCCAACGGCTGCAACATCGCCCAGGAGTACGTCTACCTGGCCGTGAACGTCACCCAGAACTGTGCGGTCAACGACGGCAGCTGGCTTGCCGACCCGGCCAAGGCCACCTCCTTCAGCGTCGCCCCGCCGGACAACGCGCTCGGCGGCG